>NZ_LSJS01000171.1 GCF_001557325.1 Erythrobacter donghaensis | reverse complement strand
CCGCGCGGCGCAGGTCGGGCAGGCCAAATACGCCCGCTACTGCGCGGTGTGCCACGCGCCGGGCGCGGTGGGCTCGACCGTGCTCCCCGACCTGCGCCGCGCGGGCGCGCTCGAGAGCGCGGCGACGTGGAGCGCGGTGGTGCATGACGGCGCGCTCAAGGATCGCGGTATGGCGAGTTTTGCGGGCTCTTTGTCGAAAGACGAGATCGAGGCGATCCGCGCCTATGTCATCAAGCGCGCGAACGAGGACAAGGCGCTCGAAGCGGGGAAGAAAATCGCCCGCCGCTAGCGCCGCAACAAGGGGTCGCACCGCATGAAGACACGTCTCGCCGCAGCGCTCGCCGCGCTGGCTTTCGCTATGCCGCTCGCTGCCGAGGAAACCCCCGCGCCCGCTCCGGCGGCGGCGGCGGCAGCCGCTGGCGAGTGGCGCACCTTCGCCACCGAAGCCTATCGCGGCAAGCGCGACTCTGTCAGCTTCGTCGATGACAGCCACGGCTGGTACGGCACCGGCGCGGGCGATCTCTTCGCCACCGCCGACGGCGGCGCGACTTGGGAGAAGGTCGCCAGCCGCCCCGGCACCTTCGTGCGCGCGGTCGGCTTCGTCGACCGGCAGAACGGCTTCATCGGCAATATCGGCACCGACTATTACCCCGGCGTCACCGACACGACGCCGCTCTACCGCACCCGCGACGGGGGGCGGACATGGGAGGCGGTCGACACCGGCGGCGCGACGATCAAGGGCGTCTGCGCGATCGACATCCTCAGGACGCAGCGCATCTATCAGGGCACGCTCGTCCCGCGCACCGTGATCCACGCCGCCGGGCGCGTCGGCGGGCCGACCGGCATCCTGCGTTCCGTCGATGGCGGGGAGACGTGGTCGGTGATCGACATGGCCCCCCACGCCGGGATGATCCTCGACGTCAGGTTCTTCGACGAGCTGACTGGCCTCGTCTTTGCCGCGACCAGCGCCAATCCCCAGCAGGCCGAGGGGCTGGTGCTGCGTACCGAGGATGGCGGCAGGACGTGGCAGGAAGTCTATCGCTCGGGCCGAAAGTTCGAGCTGATCTGGAAGGCGAGTTTTCCGGAGGGCAGCGACACCGGCTACGCCACCGTCCAGTCCTATGATCAGGCGCGCGCGACCCAGCTGGTGATCCGCAGCGACGACAAGGGCAAGACCTGGCGCGAGATCGAAATGGCGCAGGACCCCGCCGCGCGCCAGTTCGGCATCGGCTTCGTCAGCAAGGACGTCGGCTTCGTCGGCACCGCCGCGGGGGGCTTTGCCACGAAGGACGGCGGTGTGACATGGGAGCGCGTGGCCATCGCGCGGGCGGCGAACAAGTTCCAGGCCGTGCCGACCGAGAACGGTGTGCGCCTCTACGCCATCGGCACCGAGGTGCAGGCGATCGACTTGGCCGACTGATCAGCCCCTGAACACCACCGTCCGGTTGCCGTTCATCAGCACGCGCTCGGCCGCGAACAGCCGCACCGCTTCGGCGAGCACCCGGCGCTCGATGTCGCGGCCCTTGCGCACGAGGTCCTCGGGGCTGTCGGCGTGGGTGATGCGCTCGACATCCTGATGGATGATCGGGCCCTCGTCCAAGTCGGCGGTGACGAAATGCGCGGTCGCGCCGATGATCTTCACCCCGCGCGCGTGCGCCTGATGATAGGGCCGCGCACCCTTGAAGCCGGGGAGGAATGAGTGGTGGATGTTGATCGCGCGGCCGGCGAAATGGGCCGAGAGGTCGTCAGAGAAGACCTGCATGTAGCGCGCCAGCACCACCAGCTCGGCATCGGTCTTGGCCGCCAGCGCGCGCAATTGCGCTTCGGCGGCAGGTTTGGTCTCGGGGGTGACGGGGATGTGGTGAAAGGGGATGTCGCCGGTATCCACCCGAATCGCGGCCTCGCGCGGGTGGTTCGAGACGATCGCGACGGGATCGATCGCCAGCTCGCCGGTGCGCCAGCGGTAGAGGAGGTCGACGAGGCAGTGGTCGAACTTGCTCACCATGATGATGGTGCGGCGCGGCCGGTCCTCGCGCGCCATCTTCCATTCCATGCCGAATTCGCCCGCCAACGCGGCGAAATCCGCGCGCAGGCTCTCGGCCGTCGCGCCGTCGGGATCGAACACGACGCGCATGAAGAACCGGTCGCTCCCGCCCGCCTCGCAGCGGTCGTTGAACTGCTGGGCATCGAGAATGTTCGCGCCCCGCTCGAACAGGAAACCCGTGACCCGCGCGGTGATGCCGGGCCGGTCGGGGCAAGCGAGGGTGAGGACGAGGGGCTGTGCCACCTTACCGCGCCAGCGCCGCCTCGCACTGCGCCATCAGCTCGGCGATGATGTCGGCGGCGGGTTCTTCCTTCGTGACCATGCCGACCGACTGCCCGGCCATGACCGAGCCGTTCTCGACATCGCCCTCGATCACCGCGCGGCGCAGGGCACCTGCCCAGAAGTGCTCGATCTGCAATTGCGCCTCAACCATGTCGACTTCGCCCGCGTCGAGCAGGGCTGCGACTTCGCGCTGCTTGGCGGTGAATTCCTCGGTGCCCTTGTTCTTGAGCGCGCGCACCGGGATCACCGGCAGGCGCGGGTCGACCTGCACACTCGCCACCGCCTCGCGGGCTGAGGCGCGGAAGAAGGCCTTCTTGAAATCGGGGTGGGCGATGCTCTCGGTCGCGCAGGCGAAGCGCGTGCCCAATTGCACGCCCGCCGCGCCCATCTCGAGGTAGCTCGCGATCGCCTCGCCCCGGCCGATGCCGCCGGCGACGAAGATCAGGTGATCGGCGGCAAGCTCGGGCAGGATCTCCTGCGCCAGCACGGAGGTGGAGACCGGGCCGATATGGCCGCCAGCCTCCATCCCCTCGATCACCAGCGCATCCGCGCCCGAGCGCAGCAGCTTCTTGGCGAGCGCGAGGGTGGGCGCGAAGCAGATCACCTTGATGCCGCTGTCGTCCGCCTTGATCGCCTCCACCGAGCCCTTGGGCGGAATGCCGCCCGCCAGAACCACATGGGTGACGCCGTGTTTGCGGCACACCGCGATGAGATCGAACAGCGCCGGGTGCATGGTGATGAGGTTGACGCCGAAGGGCTTCGTCGTCAGCGCCTTGGTCGCGGCGATCTCGCTATCGAGCAGCTCGGGGGTCATTGCCCCGCAGGCGATCACGCCGAAGCCGCCCGCGTTGGAGATGGCGGCGACGAGGTTGCGCTCGCTCACCCAGCTCATCGCGCCGCACAGGATCGCGGTCTCGCAGCCGAGGAAGTGGCGGCCGCGCTCCATCAGCGCGGCGGTCTTGGGATAGGTTTCCATGGCCCGCGCGATTAGGCGCTGGCGCGGCGCGCCGCAAGCGCCTGCGGCATTCCCTTGCAAGACAAGGGGATGGCACAAGTGGCGATTTCGAGTCAGTCGCACGACAGGCTTATGATTGCTCTATAACGAAACTTTCTTTCAAACGACCGCAAGGTGTAATCAAACCCTGCCAGAGGCGGCGCGTCAGCCGGGCGCCTCTCCTCTCCCCCTGTTCCGGCTGGCACAGTTTTGACGGACACCAACGCAAAAGGAACCCCTGCCATGCTCATGCGCATTGTCCTGCCCGCTCTGGCGCTCGCCGCCGCCACCCCCGCTCTCGCCCAGCCGGCGACCATTGTCGTGCCCTACGGCGATCTCGATCTCACCAGGGAGGCCGGGCGCAAGGCGCTCGACGCGCGCATCACCCGCGCCGCCACCCGCCTGTGCGGCACCATCGGTGCGCGCGATCTGGCGCGCATCACCGCGCACAAGGCCTGCGTCGCCGAAGTGCGTGCCTCGACCGCGCCGCAGGTCGAACTCGCGCTCAACGCCGCCAATGCCCGCCGCGTGGCGGCACTGTCGGCCAAGCTGGCGGTGTTCGCCGGGCTCTGATCGTCCCCTGACACAGCCGGAGGGCGGCCGCGCGGGAGGGCGCGGCCGCCCTTTTCGCGTCAGTCGTAGACGATCCGCACCGCCCCCGCGGCCGCCTTGGCAAGCTCCACCGCCGCAGGGGCATCGCCCGCGCGGGCGAGCGCGACCCCCATGCGGCGCCAGGGCCGGGTGACGGGCTTGCCAAAGATCCGCACGTCGGTGTCGCCCAGCGCCAGCGCCTCGGCGAGGCCTGCAAAAGCGAAGCGCTCGCTCTCGCGATCGGCGAGGATCACCGCCGAGGCCGCAGGGGTGGCGGCGATGCGTTCGGGCACAGGCAGCCCGAGGATCGTGCGGGCGTGCAAGTCGAATTCGGTGAGGGTCTGGCTGACCAGCGTCACCATCCCGGTGTCATGCGGGCGGGGCGACAATTCGGAGAAGATCACCTCCTCGCCCTTCACGAAGAACTCCACCCCGTAGAGCCCCCAGCCGCGCCCGTCGCCTTGCAGCGCCATGACGACCTTGGCGGCCATGCCTTGCGCGGCGGCGAGCGCGGCCGGGGACATGGCGGCGGGCTGCCAGCTTTCGCGATAATCGCCGCGTTCCTGGCGGTGGCCGATCGGCGGGCAGAAGGAGATGCCGTCCTTGTGCCGGATGGTCAGCAGGGTGATCTCGTAGTCAAAGGCGATGAACTGTTCGCAGATCACCCGCGCCCTGTCGCCGCGCATGTTGGCGACGGCATACTCCCACGCCGCCTCCAGGGCCTCGGGCGTGTCGACCTTGCTCTGGCCCTTGCCCGAGGAGGACATCACCGGCTTCATCACCAGCGGGTAGCCGATACGCGCGGCAATGGCTTCGCACTCGGCGAAGCTCTCCGCATAGCCATATTGCGAGGTCGCCAGCCCCAGCTCGCCCGCCGCCAGATCGCGGATCGCGTCGCGGTTCATGGTGAGCTGCGCGGCGCGCGCCGAGGGGACGACGCGGAAGCCCTCCTGCTCGAGCTCGCCCAGCACCTCGGTGCGGATCGCCTCGATCTCGGGGACGACGAGGTCGGGCTGGTGGCGGATCACCGCGGCCCGCAGCGCCTCGCCATCGAGCATGGAGAAGACCTCGCGCGCGTCGGCGAGCTGCATCGCGGGGGCGTTGTCATAGCTGTCGCAGGCGATCACCCGGGCCCCGAGGCGCTTGGCGGCAATCACGAATTCGCGTCCCAGCTCGCCCGAACCGAGCAACAGGATGGTGGCAATGTGGCTCATCGGAGGCGGTTTACCGGCCTCGCGAGATGAGTCCAGTTGGGATTACGCCGCGTGGCGATGCCCCGCCACGGCCACCTGCCGACCGCCGCCCGCGCGCGCCAGCACCAGGCCGAGCTCGGCCTCGCGCAGCGTCCAGTCGACGGTGCATTCGACCCGCGCCAGACCCGCGCTCGCGGTCAGCTGCGGGGCCTTGTGCCTGCTGGTGGTGGGGGCGGGGGCGGCGAGGCCGGCAAAGGTCTCGATCACATCCTCGGCCCATTCGCGCGCGGCCCTTGGGGTCATGTCGGGGAGCAGCACCGCAAAGCGCTCGCCATCGAGCTGCGCCAGCTCGTGCCCCGGCGCCGTCAGCGTCTGGGCCATCGTCTCGAGGAACTTGGCCAGGCCCCACTGCACCTCGTCCGCGGTGCGCTGGCCATAGCGCAGCAGCAGCGCGCGCATGCCGTCGACCGCGAAGACCGCAACCATCTGCCCGCCGCCGCGCGCGAGATGGCGCCGCAGGCTGGCGCAGAAGGCGGTGCGGTTGGCGAGGCCGGTGAGCGGATCGGTGACGGCGCGGGCGTGCAGCTCGCCCTCGAGACTGCGCAACTGCTGGACCGAGCGCATCAGGCACATCGCCCCGTCGGGCGTGCCGCGCGCATCGCACATCGGCTTGAGGCTGAGCGCATACCAGCGCGGGAAATGCGCCTCACGGTCGGTGCCGCGATCGGCGCAGGCCTCGACCGGAAACTCGATCCAGCCGGCATGCGCGCAGCTGGAAAGCGCGCGGGTCACATGCTCGCCGAGTGCCGCGGCATGATCGCGAGCAGCCAGATCGGTGATGTGCGGCGGCAGCAGCGCCGCGGTGAGATCCGAGCCCAGCTCGGCGATGTTGGCCGAGGCATGAACGATGAATCCGTGGCGGTCGAGCCTGATCACGATATCGCCGGACGATTCTTCCAGCAAACCATGCAGAATATGGCCTTCGACCTCGCTTAAACCAATTTTCATTCCAACAGTGCCCCAGCGGTCCAACGATGAATTCGCCAACTCGCTCTTAGTCAGATTTACTTTATAGCTAAATTAAGTCACACTTAAGAAAACATTCCCCTGTTTTCCCGAAGACAAAGCCTCATTTGTTTAGCTAAGTAAATTTACTTGACTAAAAAACGAATCACCTCCGGATTTCGTTTACCATATTTTTCCATCAGGGCAGCCCATCCAATACGTATTGGACGCAGTAGGTAGGGGCTTCTAGCTGCGGGAACTCAGACGCGGGTCACAGCTCGATCATGATCCTGACCGCTTCGGGCGCGGTGCCGCAGGCCGCGGCGATGCGCGCGCGGCATTCGGCGATCACGCCCTCGACCTCGCGCGAGGCAGGAGCGGCGGCGAGCGCTTCGGCCTCGACCCCGAGGGCAGCCGCGATCGCGTCGAGGCGCTCGGGCAGCGGGCGGGCCTTGCCCTTCTCCCATGCCCACACCGTCGGCTTGCTGACCCCGAGCGTGGCGGCGACGTCGGCAAGCGTCAGCCCCGCCTCGCGCCGCAGCCGGTTGAGCCGCGTGCCGAGGCCTTCGCCGGACGCAGCGCCGGCGGGCAGCGGCGCGCGCGCCGGCGCGCTCTCCAGCGGCCCGGTCGGCACGCCGGGGGCAAAGCCCTGAAGCTGCGCCGCGGCAAGCGCGGCGGCTGTCAGCGGGGCGGCGAAGGCGCAGCCGTAGAGATGCTCCGAGCGCCACACCACCGAGGCGACCACCGCACCCGCCTCGGGCAGGTCGAGCGCGAGCTGCTCGCCCTCGGCCAGCACCAGCGCGGTCTCGAGCAGCAGGCCCGCGGCCGAGATGTTGTGGATCGTGACATTGGCGGTGAGGCCTTCGGGATCGGCACCGGCAAGGATGCCGCTGGTCTCCAGCAGCAGGGCCCGGCGCGGGGCACCACGCTGGTTGGCTTCGCCAGGGACGGCAACGGGCTGCTGATCGAGGTGGGCCTTGATGGCCATGACACAGGGGGCTCCGGACTCGGGAATGAGCCGGGTCACCCTCTGGTCAGAAACGTAAAGGCGAAGTCACCCGAAATGGTTAATGGGGACGAAACGGGCTATCTTTCAGCTAACCCACTGCCGCAATCCCCTTTCGCATCAGTCCTTGGCGTCGAGCCCGTAAGCCGTGTGCAGCACGCGCACCGCGAGTTCGGTCTCGTCCTCGTCGATCATCACGCTGATCTTGATCTCGCTGGTGGAGATCGCCTGAATGTTGATGCCGCGGTCGGACAGCGCGCGGAACATGCTCGAGGCGACGCCCGCGTGGCTCTTCATGCCCACGCCGACGACCGAGATCTTGGCGATCTTGCTGTCGGTGATGATGCGGTTGAAGCCGATCGCGTCGCGGCGATCTTCCAGCAGCGCCTGTGCGCGGGCGAGATCGGACTGCGGCACGGTGAAGGTCACGTCGGTCTCGCCCTTGTCGCGCCCGACGTTCTGGATGATCATGTCGACATTGATCGAGGCCGCGGCGAGCGGCTCGAAGATGTTGGCCACCGCTCCGGGGCGGTCGGGCACGCGGGTGAGGATCACCTTGGCCTCGTTCTTGTCATGCGCGATGCCGGTCACAAGCTGGCGTTCCATCAGGCCCTTCTCCACCAATTCGTCCATTTCCTCGTCCGAGACGATCATCGTCCCGGGCAGATCGTCGGCGGGCGGGGCGCCTTCGCCGATGAAGCTCGACAGCACCTGCACCCGCACCTTTTCCTTCATGGCAAGGCCGACCGAGCGGGTCTGGAGCACCTTGGCCCCGACGCTGGCGAGTTCGAGCATTTCCTCGTAAGTCACCGCCTTCTGCTTCTTCGCCTTGGCGACGATGCGCGGGTCGGTGGTGTAGACGCCGTCGACATCGGTGTAGATGTCGCAGCGGTCGGCCTTGATTGCGGCCGCCACCGCGACCGCCGAGGTGTCCGACCCGCCGCGCCCCAAAGTCGTTACGCGGCCATCCTCCGACAGCCCCTGAAAGCCCGGGATCACCGCGATCTCGCCGGCTTCCATCGAGGCGATCAGGGCTTCGGCGTCGATGCTCTCGACCCGCGCCTTGGCATGGGCCTCGATGGTGTGGATCGGCAGCTGCCAGCCGAGCCAGCTGCGCGACTTGCAGCCCAGCGCCTGCAGGGTGAGCGCCAGCAGCCCGCTCGTCACCTGCTCGCCGCTCGCGACCACCACGTCGTATTCGGCCGGATCGTAGAGCGGATTGGCCTCGCGGCAGAAATTGACCAGCCGGTCGGTCTCGCCCGCCATCGCGCTGACCACCACCGCGACGGAATCGCCGCGCGCGGCCTGCGCGCGCACGATATTGGCGACGCGGCGGATGCGCTCCGTCCCGGCCATTGAGGTGCCGCCGAATTTCATCACGATCCGGGCCAAGGGTCAGCTCCTGCTGGTGAGTGTTCGCGCGCGCTGTTAGGGTGGGATGATGGCAAACGCAAACATTCCGAATGTTACAATTCGCCCCGAAGAGGCAGATTTTTTCGCAAAGCTGGCGCGCGACTGGTGGAACCCCAAGGGGCCGATGGCCTCGCTCCACCAGGTGAACCCGGTGCGCCTTGCCTTCGTGCGCGACGCGATCGACGCGCATTGGCCCGAAGCGGCACGGGCGGCCAAGCCGCTGGCGGGCAAGGCCGCGCTCGATATCGGCTGCGGGGCGGGGCTGCTGTGCGAGCCCCTCGCACGGCTGGGCGCGGCGGTGACGGGAGTCGATGCGGCGGCCGAGAATGTCGCTGCGGCGAGCGCCCATGCCGAGGGCGTGGGGCTCGACATCCGCTACATGGCGGGCGAGGTGGCGGGGCTCGACATCGGCACCTTCGACCTCGTCACCAGCGTCGAGGTGATCGAGCATGTCGCCGACAAGCCGGCCTTCCTGCGCGACGTGGCGGCGCGGCTGGCGCCCGACGGATTGCTCGTCATGTCCACCCCCAACCGCACCGCGGCCAGCCGCGTGCTGCTGGTCGGCGCGGCCGAGGCGGTCGGCTATGTGCCGAGGGGCACGCACCACTGGCAGGATTTCGTCACGCCCGACGAACTCGAGGGCCTGCTGGCCGATGCCGGGCTGACGGTGACGGCAAAGCGCGGGATCGCGTGGCGCCCGGGCAAGGGGCTGCACCTGTCGGACGACATGGCGCTGAACTACATTGTGTCAGCGCGGCGCGCTTTAGTAGCTTGAAACACAACGGAAAGCCTGTCCGCTGTCTCAGTCGGAAGGACAGCTGCGCCCCTTCAGCGGCCCGTCGCTGAACACGCCCGCCACGCCTGCCGCCTTCATCATCGCGGCCAGCTTTACATCGCCGCAGCCCTTGCCCTTGGGGTCATCGCCGGTGCGCAAGCTCGGGGGGAGGAACTCGTTCTCCGGGCGGATCGTCCAGGCATGCACCGCAAGACCTGCCGCCCGGGCATCGGCGACGAGCGAAGTCGGCGTGCCGTCGGGCGCGAGGATCATCCCCGCATAGGCCCCCACCGCATCGGCATACTTCGCCACCTCGGCAAGGCCCGTGGGCGTCACCAAATCGGCATAGCGCAGCGACGGCTCGTCCGCCGGGCCGCCGAGCGGCTCGACCAGCAGAACCTGGCGGAAGCCCGGCGCGCGGCTGCGCAGGCGCTGGAGCGGGGCGATCTCGAAGCTCTGGATGAACACCGGGTCGGCGGGCGTGATCCCGAGCGCCCGGAAGTCGCGCAGCAGCAGGTCGACGAGGTCGATCCCGGCGTTCTGGAGCAGGAAGGTGGGGTGCTTGAGTTCAGGATAGATCCCGATCCGCCGCCCGGTCTCGGCCTCCTTGGCGCGCACCAGCTTCACGATCTCGGCCAGCGTCGGCACCTGCCAGAGCCCGTCGAACCGAGCATTGCCGGGGCGGATCGCGGGGATGCGCTCCCTGGCGCGCAGGGTCTGCAATTCGGCGAGGGTGAAGTCCTCGGCGAACCAACCTGAAACCAGCCGGCCCTCGATGGTCTTCTCGCGGCGGCGATCCTCGAACTCCTCGCGGCTCGCGACATCGGTGGTGCCCGACAGCTCGTTCTCGTGGCGCGCGACCAGCACCAGATCCTTGGTCGCCACCAGATCGGGCTCGATATAGTCCGCACCCTGATCGATCGCCAGTTCATAGGCGGCGAGCGTGTGCTCGGGCCGCTCGGCGCTCGCGCCGCGGTGGGCGATGATCAGCATGTCGCTGTCCTGCGCTGCCACCGGCACGGCGGCAAGCAGGGCGAGCGCTATCACAGCAAGGCGGCGGACCATTCTTCCTCCTTGAAACCGATCAGCACGCCGTGGGCATGTTCCACGATCGGCCGCTTGATGATGCTCGGGTGCTGGACGAGCAATGCGACGGCGGTGTGACTGTCGTCCGCGCGGGCCTTGTCCGATGCTTCGAGCGCGCGGAAGGTGGTGCCCTTGCGGTTCACCACGGCATCAAGGCCCGCAGCCGCGATCCACGCGGCGAGCCTTTCGGGGTCGGCACCCTCTTTCTTGTAGTCGTGGAAGGTGTAGGCGCGGCCCTGCCTGTCGAGCCAGGTGCGGGCCTTCTTGACCGTGTCGCAATTGGGGATGCCGTAGAGGTGGATCATGGCCTGTCTCCTGTTCAATGGCGCGGGGCGAGGTGCGCGTCGGCAATCGCCACCGCGAGCGCGTCGGCGGCGTCGCTCCCGGCGATTGCGACGCCGGGGAGCAGCACCTTGACCATCGCCGCGACCTGAGCCTTCTCCGCCCCGCCGGTGCCGGTGACCGCCTTCTTGACGAGCCGCGCGGCGTGTTCGTTCACCGTCAGCCCCGCCGCCCCGCAGGCTGCCAGCACCGCGCCGCGCGCCTGGGCGAGCTTGAGGGTCGATTGCGGGTTCTTGTTGACGAAAATCTCTTCGGCTGCGGCGCGGCCGGGGTGATGTTCGGCAATCACGGCAGCGAGCCCCGCCTGAAGCGCCGCCAGCCGTGCGGCCATCGGGGCGGCCGGATCGGTCTTGATCTGTCCGTTCGCGACGTGGCTCAGACGTGCGCCCTCGGCGCGGATCACGCCCCAGCCGGTCGAGGACAGCGAGGGGTCGAGGCCGAGGATCAGCATTTCTCTAGAGCCCAACCATGAAGCCGAGCCGCCACAGCATCGCAAGCAGGAACGCGGCCCCCAGTGCTATCGCCAGCAGCCACTCCCGCGGTTTCAGCCCAGCTTCTCCATCACCGCGTCGGAGATTTCGTAATTGCCCCAAACGGTCTGCACGTCGTCGTCGTCGTCGAGCGTGTCGATCAGCTTCATCAGCGTTGCCGCGACCTCCTCGTTGACGTCGACGCTGAGCACCGGCTTCCACGCCAGCTTCACGTTGTCCGCCGGGCCGAGCACCTTTTCGAGCTCGCCCGCCACGCCGTGCAGGTCTTCGGCGGCGGTCCAGATGGTGTGGCCGTCCTCGGAGGATTCCACATCATCCGCGCCCGCCTCGATCGCGGCTTCGAGCACCTTTTCCTCGTCGCCCGCCGCCGCGCTGTATTCGATCAACCCGCGCCGCTCGAAGCCGTGGCTGACCGAGCCCTCGGACCCGAGGTTTCCGCCGTTCTTGCTGAAGGCGGTGCGCACGTTGGTCGCCGTGCGGTTGCGGTTGTCGGTCAGCGCCTCGACGATCAGCGCGACCCCGCCCGGGCCATAGCCCTCGTAGCGGATCTCGACATAGTCCTCGCCGCCCGCTTGGCCCGCCTTGTCGATCGCGCGCTGGATGTTGTCCTTGGGCATCGACTGCGCGCGCGCCGCGTTCACCGCGAGCCGCAGGCGCGGGTTCATGTCGGGATCGGGCATGCCCATCTTGGCCGCCACGGTGATTTCGCGGCTGAGCTTGGAGAACATCGCCGCGCGTTTCTTGTCCTGCGCACCCTTGCGGTGCATGATGTTCTTGAACTTGGAATGGCCTGCCATTGGACGACTTCACCGGAAATGTTGGAGACGTGGGGGCGGGCCTTACTCCGGCAGGCGCGGGGGACGCAAGGGCGCGCGCGCCGAGCTTTCGCGAGAGACTGGCGGAGGCGGCGCGCTTCATGGTGCGGCCGCACCATGCACGCCAGCCGCTCGCCTCGGCCCGCGAGCGGGCGGCGGCGGTGCTGGCGGCGGCTCTCGTCCACCTCGTGCTGTTCGCGCTGGTGGTCGCGCCATTGTGGCTGGCGGGGCGGAGCGCCGGCGTGCTGCCTGCCCCCGACATCGATCCCGACAGTCTCGCGACGAGCCCGCTCGCCTTCCTGGTGATCGCCCCGCTGCTCGAGGAACTGGTGTTTCGCAGCTGGCTGACCGGGCGGGTTGCCGCCCTGCGCTTTGCGGCCTGCGGCTTTGCGGCAATGGCGCTGATGCTGGCGGGCGTGTCGCTGGTGCCCGATCACGCCCGGATGCTGGCATGGGCGGGGGCGGGCGTGGCGCTGGCGGGCCTTGTCCAATGGAGCCTGACCCGCGCGCGCGAGCACGCTCGCAAGGTGCCGCCCGCTTTCATTCGCCACTTCGGCTTCATCGTCTGGGCACAGGCGCTGCTGTTCGGCGCGATCCACCTCGGCAATTACGCGGATTTCACCAGTCCGCTCGGCCTCGCCGTGGTGCTGCCGCAGGTGCTGGGCGGGCTTCTGCTCGCCTTCATTCGGACCCGCGCGGGACTGGCGGCGGCGATGGCGTATCACGCGGGGTATAATGCGCTGGTGCTCGCGGGCGGATACCTGCTCGCCTAGGGCGCGATATCGAAATGCAGCGCGGTGATCTCCTCGCTCGCGAGCTTGCGGTAGAGGCGGCGCGCCGGTTCGTCCTCGGGGACGATGTCGGCCTGGACGAAGATCGTCCACGCGCCGATCTCGCGCGCGATGGTGCGCAGGGCCTCGATCAGGGCTGTCGCCAGCCCCTGCCGCCGGGCGCTTTCCAGCACCGCAAGGTCGTAGATGTAGATCTCGCTGCGGGCCTGTTCGAACTTGGGCAGGACATAGGCGGCGAGCGCACCCACCGCTGCGCCGCCCGCTTCCGCCAGCAGCGCGATGTGGTGCGGATTGGCAAGCCAGCACTCTGCCCATCCCGCATCGGGCGGGGCGGCGGCGTAGTGCTCAGGATCATCGAAGCCTTGCGCGAAGACCGCGTTCATCGCGCGGAACCCGGCAAGGTCTCCCGGGCCGAGGCGGCGGACTGTGACGCTCAGACCCGCACCGCCGTGCCGCTGGCCGAAACCATCAGCATCGAGCCGGTGTCGCCGATGACTTCGTAATCGAGGTCAATGGCGACCACCGCATTGGCCCCGCGCGCGGCGGCCTCGGACTGCAATTCCTCGATCGCCTGGTTGCGCGCATCGGCAAGGATGCGCTCGTAGCTGCCCGAGCGGCCGCCGACGATGTCGCGGATATTGGCGAACAGATCGCGGAACAGGTTCGCGCCGACGATCACCTCGCCGGTGACGATGCCCATATATTCCTGGATCGGCCGGCCCTCCAGGGTCGGGGTGGTGCTGACGATGACGCTGCGCGCGTCTCTCCACGGGGATGCCATTGATCTCTCTCCTCTTGATACTGTGTTAGATAGATAACACAGAGCGGTGACGTTTCAATGGCAAGCCGCAGCTGTCACGCCATCCCGAGCGCGGCCTTGTAGGTTTCCAGCAGCATGTCCTGCTCGCTGCGGTCGTCGGGCTTCATCTTACGCAGACGCACGATCTGGCGCATGATCTTGGGATCGTAACCCACCGCCTTGGCTTCCATGTAGACGTCGCGGATATCGTCGGCGATGCCCTTCTTTTCTTCCTCGAGGCGTTCGATGCGCTCGATCAGGAGGCGCAGGCGGTCGTCGGCGGTTTCGGCCATTGGGTGGGCTCCATCGGTAAATGAGAATCGGTTGGCGGGCGGAATAGCCAGCCGCCGCCCGCGATTGAACCGCCCGCGAAAATTATTCCTGTGCGTTCTTCGCCACGCTGGCCGCCATGCGGGCGAGCTGTTCCTCGGTGGCGGGGGTTTGGCGGGTCGCCTTCCATTCGGCGCTGGGCATCCCGTGGATCACTTCGCGCGCCGCCTCCTTGTCGCCCGGATAGCCCGCCTCGCGGATCCAGTCGGCAAGGCAGTTGCGGCAGAAGCCCGCAAGGCCCATCAGATCGATGTTCTGCGCATCGTGGCGATGCCGCAGGTGGCGCACCAGCCGGCGGAAGGCGGCGGCGGCCTGTGCGTCGTCCAGCGTATCGAGCGGATCGGCATTGGTATTCATCACGGCTTTTCCTTGAGTTGAAATGCGCCTGTGCCATAGGCTCAGGCCAAGAGGGATACCCATTAATGTCACGACGGATCGACCCGCGCGGCCGCAAGGTCAAGATTCTCGCCACCATCGGCCCCGCGAGCCGCTCGCCCGAGATGCTGGAGCGGCTGGTGCGCGCCGGGGCCGATGCCTTCCGCCTCAACATGAGCCACGGCAGCCACGCCGATCACGAGCCGGTGGTCGCCGCGATCCGCGCGCTCGAAAAGCAGTTCGCGCGCCCGATCGCGATCCTCGCCGACCTCCAGGGGCCCAAGCTGCGCGTCGGCACCTTCGCCGAGGGGCAGGCGGTGATCCGCCATTCGGGCCACTTCACGCTCGACCGCGACCCCGCGCCCGGCGATCACAACCGCGTGTTCCTGCCGCACCCGGAGCTGTTCGGGATCATGGAGCGCGGCCAGCGCCTGCTGATCAACGACGGCAAGATCCGGCTGAAGGTGCTCGAGGCCGACGACAGCCGCATCCTGTGTTCGGCCGAGGTCGGCGGGGTGATCTCGGACCGCAAGGGGGTGAACGTCCCCGATGCCGAGGTGCCGATCCCCGCGCTCACCGAAAAGGACCGCCGCGATCTCGCCTTCGCCACCGAGCACGGGGCGGACTGGATCGCATTGAGCTTCGTGCAGCGGCCCGAGGACATTGCCGAGGCGAGGAAGCTGATCGGCACCCACGGCACCGCGATCTGCGCCAAGATCGAGAAGCCCAAGGCGGTCGACCGCATCGAATCGATCATCGAGCTGGCCGACGGAATCATGGTCGCGCGCGGCGATCTGGGCGTCGAGCTCGGGCCCTACGAGGTGCCGCCGCTCCAGAAGCGCATCGTCAACGCCGCGCGCCGCGCGGGCAAGCCGGTGATCGTGGCGACGCAGATGCTCGAAAGCATGATCGAGAGCCCCTCGCCGACCCGCGCCGAGGTCTCCGACGTCGCCAACGCGGTCTATGACGGGGCCGATGCGGTGATGCTCTCGGCCGAGAGCGCGGCCGGGCAGTGGCCCGAGGAATCGGTCGCGATGATGGACCGGATCGCGGCGCAGGTCGAACGCGACGAGGGTTACAAGGCGCGCGTGCGCTTCCTCGAGACCCCGCCCGATGCGACCACCTCGGATGCGCTGGCGCATGCCTGCATGACCATCGCCGACACCGTGCCGATCAGCGCGATCACCGTCTTCACCACCAGCGGTTCGACCGCGCGGCGGGTGGCGCGCGAACGTCCGGCGACGCCGATGCTGGTGCTCACCCCCTCGATCCGCACCGCGCGCCGCGTCGCGCTGCTGTGGGGCGCGCATGCGGTGGCGACCAAGGACATCGGCAGCTTCGAGGAGATGATCGGCAAGGGCAAGCGCATGGCGCTGCGCCACAGCCTTGCGAGCGCCGGGGCCAAGCTGATCGTGCTCGCCGGCGTGCCCTTCGGAACGCCCGGGGCGACCAACCTGCTGCATGTCGTGACCGTGACCGGCGACGAGCTCGAGAAGCACAAGGGCTGAAGCCGTGTCCGCCGCCTATCCGTGGGACGCCGACTGGCACGGCATAGACGATCCGGAGCAGGCCCGCGGGCTGGAGCGCGAACTCGCCCGCGAGCTGCCGCGCGACCACATCCTCGCGGGCCGCACGGTAACAGCGCTCGGGCGGCGCGCGGGGCGTGACGATGTCCTGTTCCTGCTCGATGACGGCACCTTCGCGCAGGTTCACCTCACTTGGAACGTCGAGCGCAATCGGGCCTGGCCCGCGACCGAACTCTACCCCGATTTCGCCGCATGGCTGGCCGTCCCGCCGCAGGATCGCTGACGTCCAGCCTCAGAACGACTGGCTGACCCTGACGTTGATCCGCGGCGTCTTGTCGTCGGTGTCGTAGCGGTCTTCGGTGAGCGGCACCGCCACTTCGAAATCGAGATCGAGGTCGCGGGTGATGTCGGTCCGGAACCCCGCGCCGCTCGATGCCAGCGTGCCGCCGCCGCGCCCGGCGGCAAGGTTCGAGGCGGTGCCCGCGTCGGCAAAGGCATAGAGCTGCACATTGCGCACCGCGCCCAGCGCGCGCGGCCAGTCGTAGCGGAGCTCTGCAAGGCCCGCGACGCCCTGATCGCCGACAGCTTGCGCAAAGTCGTAGCCCCGCAGGAACTGCGTTCCGCCCAGCGCGAAGTTCTCGCCGATCAGGAGCGGGGCAGTGGACAGCTGGCCGACGCTCGACAGCTGGAGGCTGACGCGCGGGGCGATCCCGCGCCGCCAGTTGAGCCACCATCCGAGCGTGGTGAAATCGGGCGCCGCATCGAGGCGCGAGGCGAGCGGACTGCCGGTCGGCGTCGCGCCGAAGGTGGGTATGCCCTGGCTCACCGTCGCGCGGCCCTGCAGGTTGCCCCCGGCGAGCGGCCCGAAGCCATAGAACCCGAGCCGCACGAGCGCGATCCAGTCGTGGCGGGCGGGCTGGCCGAAGCTGTCCTGCGCGAGATCCTGCAACTCCGCGCTCGCTTCGAGCCACAGGCTGCGCTTCTGCGCGCGCAGCAGCGGGTGGCGGATGCGGATGCCGCCATGGATGGCCTCGCCGACAAGTTCGCGGTTCGCCAGATAGGCACCGGGTTCGGTGCGCGAATAGGAGCCGAAGGCGCCCACGGTGGTGCCGGAATCGTTGATCACCACGCTGTAGCGCGCGCTGAAGAAGGCGAGTTCCTCGGGCTCGAACGGGGTGGACGAGAAACTGAGGTCGACGCGGTCGCGCGGTGAGATCAACCCGTTGGCGTCAAGCTCGATCCGTGCCCGGAACGGCCCCAGCGGCTTGGTGCCGTCGGTGCTGGCGATCACGCTGCCGCCGAAATCGTTGCGCCGGGCATCGACCACGAGAATGCGGCGCTCGCCCTCGCGCTCGAAGCGGGTCGTGCGGATCCACACCCCCGGCAGGTCATCGGCCAGCAGCACCTCGCGCTGGAGCGCGGCGAGGGTGACCGGGCGGCCATCGGCGAGGCGCTGGAGCTGGCGGCGGATCGCGGGATCATCCGAGCCCTCGACCCGCACGGCGTCGATCCGGCCCTCCTCGATCCGCACCCGCAGCATGCCGCCCACCAGACGCTGTTCGGGGATCCATGCGGTCGCGAGGACATAGCCCTCGGCGCGCGCGCGGGCGGCGATCGCGTCGGTCAGGCGGCCGAGTTCGGCGCGATCGAGCGGGCGTCCGGCGAAGGGTTCGACCACGGAAGCAAAATCGGCCTGCCGCATCGCCACGAGGCCGTCGACCACGATCGCGCCGACATCGAGCACCGGGCCGCCAGCCGCCGCGAGTGGGGCGTCGAGCACCGGCAGCACCTCGATTCGCACCTGGTCGTCGGCGGGCAAGGCCTGCTCGTCGCGGTTGGCCTGCGTCTGGGGGTTGGTGCGATCGAGCACGTCCTGCCCCGCCAGCGGCCCCGCCGCCAGCGCCGTGATTGCGCAGGCCCAGAGTTTAACCCTTCGCAAGATTGCGAAACCCCCGTCATCCCGAGACAAGCCTTTCCTCTACGTTTCAAAGGTTAACCAAGTCTCAGCCTCAGGCTTTCTTAACCACGGGCGGTAACGCGATATCCCGAGGTCTCCGGCTAACACCCATGATCGGAGAAGCTTATGCGCCTTGTGCAACGCTTGATTCTGCCCTTCCTGCTGCTGCTGTTCAGCGGCGCGCCTGCGCTTGCGCAGAGCGGACCGTGGACCGTGTCCGAAGCCAAGGGCGTCGTCACGGTGATCGATTCGCAGGGGACGCGCCCCGCCCGGGTCGGCACGCCGCTCGCCCCCGGCGCCATGGTGCGCACCGCTGCGCGCGCTTCGGCGGTGCTGGTGCGCGGCAAGGAATTCGTGACCATGCGCCAGAACGCGCAGCTGCGGATCGCCCCTGCCGAGCGCGAGCGCGGGATCGTCCAGATTCTCCAGGACTACGGCAGTGCGCTGTTCAACATCGGCAAGCAGCCCAATCCGCATTTCGGGGTGGAGACCCCCTATCTGGCGGCGGTGGTGAAGGGCACGACCTTCGTGATCACCGTGACCCGCGAGGGCGCCAGCCTCCAGGTCACCGAGGGCGCGGTGGAGACCGCGACGCTCGACGGCGGCGCGGTGGAGATGATCCGTCCGGGCAGCGTGGCGATGATCTCCGCGGCCGATCCGCTGCGGATGGTGATCGAGGGCGAGGGGCGCAAGGTGATGGATTCGCCCGCGCGCGCCGCCGCCCCGCCGGCCTCGGCGCCGACCCCGGCGCGCGGCGAAGCCTCGCTCCAGCCCGCCGCGAGCCAGCCCGACACCAGCCCGCGGATCGACCAGGCGATCGTCAGCACCCCGCAGGATCTCGGCCAGGTCTCGAACGGCTTTGCCAGCGGCGAGGTGGTGGTGCTCGCCGCGGTGGTCGTCTCCGACGATGTCCGCGGCCGGGGCAACGCGGACGCCGGCAACGGCGGAACGCCGGGCAGCGGCGTGGGCAGCGGGCCCGGCGCCGGCAATGGCACCGGCAATGGCAACGGCACCGGCAATGGTGGCGGAAACGGGAACGGCAACGGGAACGGCAACGGAAACGGGAACGGGAGCGGCTCCGAAGCTGACGGCGGCACCGATGATGGCGACGATGCCGACAACGGCAACGGCAACGGCGGCGGCAACGGCAACGGCGGCGGCAATGGCGGCGGCAACGGCTCCGACGATGACGAGGACGGCAGCGGCAATGGCGGCGGGAATGGCGGCCGCTCCGACGACGACGACGACGACGGCAGCGATGACGATGGCGAGGGCAGGGGCAACGGCGGCGGCAACGGCAATGGTGCCGACGACGACGATGACGACCGCGATGACGACGGCAACGGCTCCGACGATGGCGACGACGAGGGCAAGGGCAACGGCAACGGCAACGGAAACGGCAACGGAAACGGCAACGCCGGGAAGGCCAGCGGTGGGCGCGGCGGGCTGACGGCTCGCCTCGACGCCCTCCTCGAAATCCTCGCCGGTCGGCCCTGACCGTATCGGCGTCGCCGGCCATGAAGTTCCTGCGCCGCAAACTCGGCCGCCTCGCGCACGCGCTGCGATCCGATAGCTGGCGCATCGCCGCGCTGATGATCGCGGCGCTCGCGCTCCCCGTCTCGGTCGCCGCGCTGAGCGGGGTCTTCCGCGGCACCGAGAACCGCCTCGGCGAACTCACCTTCGCGCTGTTCGACCGCACGGCCAGCGGACAGGTGCACGTGGTCGAGATGGACGCCGCCAGCATGGCTGCGATCCGCCGCTGGCCGTGGCCGCGCGACCATTTCGCACAGGTCGTGCGCAACCTCGATGCCGCCGGGGTGCGCTCGATCAGCTTCGATGTCGACTTCTCGAGCACCGCCGATCCCGCGGGCGATGCCGCCTTCGCTGCCGCCATCGCGGCCGCGCAGGCCCCCGTCGCGCTGCCGACCTTCGGGCAGGCTGCCGGCTTCGGCGATCAGCGCCAGCTCGATTCGCTCCCGATCCCGGCCCTGCGCGAGCACGCGCAGCTCGCTTCGGTCTCGGTCGCGCCCGATCCCGACGGCTACGTCCGGCGCCTGCCCTTCGGCACGGTGACGCGCGCCACCGCGCGCCCCTCGCTGGCGGCGACCATCGCCGGGCGCAGCGGAACCGCCGGAGCGGACTTCCCGGTCGATTTCGCGATCGACCCGGCCAGCCTGCCCCGCCACAGCTTCGTCGCCATCGAACGCGGGGTGTTCGCGCGCGGCAGTCTCGAAGGCAAGGACGTGGTCATCGGCGCGACCGCGATCGAACTGGGCGATCGCTATGCCGTGCCGAACCATGGGGTGATCCCGGGCGTGATCATCCAGGCGCTGGGGGCCGAAACGCTGCGCCGGGGCGTGCCGGTCTACGGCTCGTGGTCGCTGCCGTTGCTGCTCGCGTGCCTGCCCGCGCTCGCCATCCTCGCCGCGACACGCCGCCGCGCAGTGCTGCTGCGCACCGGGCTGGCTGCGCTGGCGCTGCTCGCGGGCTGGCTGGGCGCGCGGCTCGGGCTTGCCCTCTGGTTCGAGATCGTCCCGGCGCTCGTCCAGGTGCTGGCGGCGGGCGCGCTGCGCTACCTCCTGCTCGCCCACCGCTTTGCCGATTTGCAGCGGCGCATCGATCACGACAGCGGCCTGCCCAATGGCCTCGCGCTCATGGCGCGCGACCTCCAGCCGGCCGACCGCTTCGTCATCGCCGCGCAGATCGACGATTTCGACGCGCTCAAGCTCGCGATCGAGAGCGAAACCCTCGGCATGCTGCTGCGCCGCATCGCCGAGCGTCTCAAGGTCGCCAGCGGCGTGCCGGTGATCTTCCGCAGCGAGGAGCGCACGCTGGCGTGGCTCTCGCCGCTGCCGATCGACGAGCTCGAATCCCAGCTCAGCGGCCTGCGCGCGCTGATGCGCAGTCCGTTCGAGCTTGGCGGCAAGCGGATCGGCGTGTCGCTGACCTTCGGGGTGGCGGACGCCGACATGGTCGATCCCGGCGCTCACGCCGCCCACGCCGCGAGCCAGGCCAAGCGCGCGGGCAAGTTCTGGCGGCTCCACACCATCGAGGCGGGCGAGACGATCAGCCGCGAGCTCTCGCTGCTCGGCGATCTCGACGACGCGCTCAGGAACGGCGGCATCGCGGTGCTCTATCAGCCCAAGCTCAACCTCGCGACGCGCCGGATCGACGCGGTCGAGGCGCTGGTGCGCTGGAACCATCCCGAGCGCGGCTTGCTGCCCCCGGATTGCTTCATCCCGCTGTTCGAGGAACGCGGGCGGCTCGAAGATCTGACGCTGGCGGTGATCGCGCAGGCGCTGGCCGACGCCCAGGGCTGGCGCGCGCGCGGGTTGCGGATCGGGGTCGCGATCAACATCTCGGCCGCACTGCTCACCGCCGAGCGCTTCGAGAGCCGCGCGCTGGCGCTGGTCGCGCGCTCGGGTCTGGCCGCCGGACAGGTCACTTTCGAGGTCACCGAGAGCGCGCAGTTCGATGACACCGACCTCGCGATCGCCGCGCTCGAGCGCTTCCGCGCGGCGGGCATCCGCATCTCTATGGACGACTACGGCACCGGCCAGTCGGCGCTCAACTACCTCAAGCTGCTGCCTCTGTCGGAGCTGAAGATCGACCGCATGTTCGTGGCGCAGGCCCATGTCGACAAGGGCGATGCGATGCTGGTGCGATCGACCGTGCAGCTGGCGCACGAGCTCGGCCTCAAGGTCGTGGCCGAGGGGATCGAGGAGAGCGCGTGCCTCGAATTCCTCGCCCGGATCGGCTGCGACCATGCGCAAGGCTACTTCGTCGGGCGTCCGCTGGCGGCAGCGGAGCTTGCGGCGCTGGCGGTGGCGACCGATGCCGCCGCCGAGAACGCGGCCCGGGCTGCCGCTCAGGCTCAGGCTGAGATCGAGGTCGAAGTCGAGGCGCCCGCTCCCGCACGCCGGCCTGTGCGGCTGCGCGTTGCCTGACGCGCCGAGGCCCGCTTCTCATCCCCGCTCCGGCCTGTTAGGCTGCCCCGCGCAAGACGCTGCCCGAGCGGCGCGGCACGGCGGAGGAGGACAGGATGAAACGGATCATGATCGCAGGCGTCGCAGCGGCGGGGCTGGCAGGCTGCGCCACCACCGGCGGCGCGCCCGATCAGGCTGCAGCCGCGCCCGAGCCTGCCATGACCTGCCGGGCCGAGACCGCACAAGGCCACATCGGTCACGCTGCCACCCAGGCGATGGGCACGGCGATCCTCAAGGACAGCGGCGCGCGCACCTTGCGCTGGGGCCCGCCGAACAGCGCCTGGACGATGGATTTTCGCGAGGACCGGGTGAACGTGCGTTATGACGAGGCCATGAAGATCACGGAAATCACCTGCGGATGAGCAGCCGACAGCGGACCACCTCCGGCTCGCCTTACGAGGCGAGCTTCGGCTTTGCGCGCGCGGTGCGGGAGGGCAGTCGCATCATCGTCGCGGGCACCGGCCCGGTCGAGCCCGACGGCTCCACCACCCCGGGCGGCGCGGCCGAGCAGGCGGCGCGCTGCTGCATCATCATCCTCGCGGCGATCGAGGAACTGGGCGGCAGCGCGGCGGACGTGGTGCGCACCCGGATGCTGCTCACCCACCCGGAAGATCAGGACGCGGTCGGTGCGGTGCACGCGCGTTTCTTCGGCGAGGCCCGGCCCGCGGCGACGATGGCGGGGGTCGCCTGGCTGTGCCGCCCCGAATGGCGCGTCGAGATCGAGGCCGAAGCGGTGATCGGCGGCTAATGCGGCGGTGGTTACCCTGTATTGCCGCAGTAATTGGCGGGGTATTGCTGGGTTTTGGCAGTGCCTTGTGGCTTGCCGGGCTGTGGCCGCAGCGCAGCACGATGGCCTTCGGCGATGTCGATGTCGGCGGGTGGCGGAGCGACTTCGCCGTCGGTTCCAAGGCCGCCGATCCCTACACCCGCGCCCGGGTGGCACGCCACGGCCTGCTGGCGCTCGCCAAGACCGAGGCGGTCTATTTCACCCGCGCGACCGACGATACCGGCGCACCATTGCGCGAGGCCTGCAGCTATCGTCTCTCGGGCGGCCAGATGCCCGCAGGCTGGTGGTCGGTGACGCTCTACGACCGGCAGAGCATGCTCCCCGCCAACACCGACGGCGCGCTGAGCATCGATGCCGAGCGGGCGGGGGGCGGCGCATGGTCGGCAGTGATCGCGCCCGCGCGTCCGGCGGATGACGGCCTGTGGATCTCGAGCCGCGGCGCGGGCAGCTTTGACCTGACATTGCGGCTCTACATGCCGAGCGCCGCGCTGCTCTCGGCCCCCGACACCGCGCTCACGCCGCCCCGGATAGAGCGCATCTCGTGCGAGGGCGGAGAATGAAGCGCTGGGCCGGCCCCCTTGCCGCTCTGCTACTGTGCGCGGTCGCCGCGCATGCGCTCACGCTGTACTTTGCGCCAAGCGTCATCATGGACCGCGCGATGGCCACGCTCGCCGAGCGGGGGGTGGCGCTCCACGCTTTCACCACCCCGCAGCGGGTGACGCCGCAGACGCAGAGCGTGGTTCGCTCCTCGCCCGATCTCTATTATGCGCTGTGCCGCTATGACTTCGGCGACCGCGCCGCGCGGCTTGCAGTAAGGATGGGGCACTGGCCCGATTACCAGTCGCTCGCCTTCTTCGACGCGCGCACCGACAATTTCGCGACCCTGCGCGGCACGGGACGCCGGATCGCAATACGCCTGCTGCCGCCGCGGAGCGCGCCCGAGGAAGGCGCGATCGTCAGCCCGACGACACGCGGTGTGATCCTGATCCGCCGCCTCGCCCCCACCGCGGAACGCTTCGCTGCCGCCGCCGAGGCGGGCAAGGCGGACGCCTGCACATTCGAACCCGTCAGCGGCTGACCCGCGCCACCCGCGCTTCGAGCAAGGCGATCAGCGCATCGAGATCGGCCAGCCCGTCAAGCTCCGAGGCGCTCACCAGCACCGCGGGGACCGGCCCTGCGCCGCCCAGCAGGATCGCGGGCAGCGGCAGGTCGCGGGTGTCGAGATCTGCCCGGAACTCGTCGCGATAGAGGAACAGCGTCGGCAGCCCGACCCGCGCCAGGAACGCGCGCCATGCGGGCTGCTTGGAGACCGCGCCATAAGTCAGCGCGCACAGCGAACAGGGGTAGGTGGACGGGCTCGCCAGCTTGTGCACGGCATCGCCCACCGCATTCAGCCAGCCGCCCTTGGCGTTGTAGACGAAGATGAGTGTGTGCATCTGGCTGATCATCCCACACCTTTCCTTACGTACCCGCGCATGCGCCGGACGTGATGTGGATCAAACGGGGCCGTGCCTAACAAAATTCCGCTCGCTCCTCGCGCCGCCTGCTCTTTTCCCCGCCACACAACGCCGCTAGAGCACTCGCCATGCACGGACAGTTCCAACTCACCGACGATCAGCTGGCAATCCGCGAGGTTGCGCAGCGATTTACCGCCGACGCCATCACGCCCTTCGCGGCCGAATGGGACGCAAAGCACATCTTCCCGCGCGAAACCATCCGCAAGAGCGCGGAGCTGGGCTTCGGGGCGATCTATGTCTCGGAAAGCTCCGGCGGAATCGGCCTCGGGCGATTGGAGGCGGCGCTGATCATGGAGGCGATGGCCTATGGCTGCCCCTCGACCAGCGCCTTCATATCGATCCACAACATGGCTTCGTGGATGATCGACCGCTTCGGCGGGGAGACGGTCAAGGCCAAGTATCTCCCCAGCCTCGTGACGATGGACAAGATCGCCAGCTACTGCCTGACCGAGCCGGGCTCGGGTTCGGACGCGGCAGCGCTCAAGACCACCGCGCGGCGGGACGGCGATCATTATGTGCTCAACGGCACCAAGCAGTTCATCTCTGGCGCCGGCGCGAACGAGATCTATGTCGCGATGGTCCGCACCGGCGAGGACGGGCCCAAGGGCATTTCCTGCCTCGTGATCGAGAAGGACATGCCCGGCGTCAGCTTCGGCGCGCAGGAGAAGAAGCTCGGCTGGCACTCGCAGCCGACCGCGCAGCTGAACCTGGAGGATGTGCGCGTCCCGGCCGAGAACCTGCTGGGCGGCGAGGGCGAGGGGTTCCGGATCGCGATGATGGGCCTCGATGGCGGGCGGCTCAACATCGGCGCCTGCTCGCTCGGGGGCGCGCAGCGCTGCCTCGACGAGGCGATCGCCTATACCAAGGAGCGCAAGCAGTTCGGCCAGGCGGTGGCCGATTTCCAGAACACCCAGTTCATGCTCGCCGACATGGCGACCGATCTGGAGGCGGCGCGCGCGCTGCTCTACCTCGCGGCGGCCAAGGTGACCGACAACGCGCCCGACAAGACGCGCTTCTCCGCAATGGCCAAGCGCCTTGCGACCGACAATGGCTCGGCAATCGTCGACCGCGCGCTGCAATTGTTCGGCGGCTACGGCTACCTGCAGGACTACCCTATCGAACGCTTCTGGCGCGACCTCAGGGTGCATTCGATCCTCGAGGGCACCAATCAGGTGATGCGCATGGTCGTGGGCCGGGATCTGCTGCGGCAGTAATGGGAACAAGGCTTGCCCTGACCACGCTGGTCGTCCCCGATTACGATGCGGGAATCGCCTTCTGCGTCGATGCGCTGGGCCTCGAACTCATCGAGGACAGCGACATGGGCGGCGGCAAGCGCTGGGTGGTGGTCGGCGGCAGGGAAGGCGGGCGGCTGCTCCTTGCCAAAGCCGCCAATGACGCGCAGGTCGCCGCGATCGGCAACCAGACCGGCGGGCGCGTCGGCTTTTTCGCCCATACCGACGATTTCGCAGGGGCCCATGCACGCCTCGTCGAAGCCGGCGTGAATTTCCATGAACAACCGCGCCGCGAAAGCTATGGCACGGTGGCGGTGTTCAGCGACCCCTTCGGCAATCGCTGGGACCTGATCGAACCGAAAGAAGCGGGGCAATGACTGACGACGTTCTGATCCGGGTGAATGGCCCCATCGGCCATATCAGCCTCAACCGGCCCAAGGCGCTCCACGCGCTGACGCTGGAGATGTGCCACGCGATGAGCGAGGGCTTACGCGAATGGGCGGCGGACGAGACAATCAAGGCGGTGATCCTCGATCATGCCGAGGGCCGCGGCTTCTGCGCGGGCGGGGACATCGCCTTCCTCAGGGATTCGGCGCTGAACGATGGCGGCGTGTCGGGTCGCAAGTTCTTCCACGACGAGTATCAGCTCAATCACCAGATGTTCACCTACGCCAAGCCGATCGTCGCCTTCATGGACGGCATCACGATGGGCGGCGGCGTGGGCATCTCGCAGCCCGCCAAGTACCGGGTGGCGACCGAGAACACCCGCTTCGCCATGCCCGAGACCGGGATCGGCCTGTTCCCCGATGTCGGCGGCGGCTGGTATCTGTCGCGCCTCGGTCAGCGGCTCGGGCAGTTCCTGGCGCTGACCGGCGCGCGTCTCGACGGGGCCGAGTGCCTGTGGACGGGACTCGCGACGCATTATGTTCCGCACGATATGCTCGAGGGGTTGAAGGCGCGCATCCACGATCACCCCGACCGCATCGCCGGGGTGCTGAGCGAACCTGTCGGCACCCCGCCCAAGGCGCGGATCGAAGCCAATGCCGACAAGATCGCCAAGCATTTCGGCTCCGACCGTTATGAGGACATCCTCGCCAGCCTCGAGGCCGCGGCGGAAGGCGGCGACAATTGGGCCGCGACCGAGCGCGACACGCTCGGCACCAAGAGCCCGCAGACCTGCAAGGTCGCGCTGCGCCAGCTGGCGGAGAGCGCGAAGCTCACCGACTTTGCCGACAACATGCGGATGGAATACCGCATCGCCAGCCGCGTGCTGACCCGCCCCGACTTTGCCGAGGGGGTGCGCGCGGTGATCGTCGACAAGACCGGCGATCCCAAGTGGAACCCGGCGACACCCGAAGAGGTGGGCGAAGACCTGCTCGACGCGATCTTCGCGCCCCTGCCAGAAGGCGAGGAGTGGGTGCCGCTGGCCTAGCAAAATGCGGGTTGCCCGCTTCGTCATTGCGCACGAAGCGAAGCAATCCATGGACCATCGCCATGGATCGCCGCGTCACCTGCGGTTCCTCGCGATGACAAACGGGGAAGAGAAATGACCTACGAAACCATCACCGTCGAAACCGACGCGCGCGGCACGAAGGGCGTCACGCTGCTGACGATCAACCGCCCGCAGGCGCTGAACGCGCTGAATTCGCAAGTCCTCGCCGAGCTGATCCAGGCCTTCGCCGCCTATCAGGCCGACGCCAGCCAGCTCTGCGCGATCCTAACCGGCAGCGGCGACAAGGCCTTTGCCGCCGGCGCCGACATCAAGGAGATGAGCGAGAAGGCGGCGGCCGACTTCTACCTCGACGATTTCTTCAGCCCCTGGACCAGCGAGATCGTCAAGAAGACCCGCAAGCCGTGGATCGCGGCCGTGAACGGCTTCGCGCTGGGCGGCGGGTGCGAGCTGGCCATGATGGCGGACTTCATCATCGCCTCCGACAAGGCCAAGTTCGGCCAGCCCGAGATCAAGCTCGGTGTCGCGCCGGGCATGGGCGGCTCGCAGCGACTGACGCGGGCGATCGGCAAGTCGAAGAGCATGGAAATGTGCCTCACCGGCCGGATGATGGGCGCGGAGGAAGCCGAGCGCAGCAACCTCGTCGCCCGAGTGGTGCCGCATGAGGAGCTGATCGCCGAGGCTTTGAAGACCGCTGCGACCATAGCCGCGATGCCGCCGATGGCGACTATCGCCAACAAGGAGATGGTGAACTCCGCCTTCGAGATGACGCTCGATCAGGGACTGATCGTCGAGCGCCGCATCTTCCAGATCCTCACCGCGTCCGAGGACAAGGTCGAGGGCATGGCCGCCTTCATCGAAAAGCGCGAAGGCCAGTGGAAGGGGCGGTAAGCCCGCCGCAAGGGGAAGGGAGACACATGAAGATAGCCTTCATCGGCCTCGGCAACATGGGCGGCGGGATGGCTGCGAACCTCGTCAAGGCGGGGCACGAGGTGCGCGCGTTCGACCTCAGCGAAGCCGCCCTCGCAGCCGCGCGAGAGGCGGGGTGCACCACTTTCGCTACTGCCAAGGAAGCCTGCTCCGGCGCCGGGGCGGTCGTCTCGATGCTGCCCAATGGGGCGATCGTGAAACAGGTCTATTGGGACGACGTTATCGGCCATGCACCCGAAGGCGCGATCCTGCTCGATTGCTCGACCATCGACGTCGCCACCGCGCGCGAGGTGATCGAAGTGACCGAGGCGCACGGCTACCAGATGGTCGACGCCCCCGTCTCCGGCGGGATCGCGGCAGCAGCAGGCGGCACGCTCACCTTCATGGTAGGCGGCAGCGACGAGGCTTTCGCGCGCGCCCAGCCGATCCTTGCCGCGATGGGCAAGGCGGTGATCCACGCAGGCGCTGCGGGCAACGGGCAGGCGGCCAAGATCTGCAACAACATGCTGCTCGCGATCCACATGATCGGCACCTGCGAGGCCTTCGCCATGGCCGACAAGCTGGGGCTCGACGCGCAGACCTTCTACGACATCTCGAGCGTCTCCAGCGGCCAGTGCTGGTCGATGACGTCCTACTGCCCGGTGCCGGGCGTGGGGCCCACGACCCCCGCGGACAACGGCTATCAGGGCGGATTTGCCGCAGGGCTCATGCTCAAGGACCTGAAGCTCGCGATGGAGGCGGCGAAAGGTGCGGGGGCCAAGGTCGAGCTCGGCGAGCACGCCCGCGCGATCTACGAGGCCTTTGCGGCCGACAACGCCGCGACCGACTTTTCGGGCATCATCCGCACGCTCTGAGCGATCAGCCGCGCAGCTTCGGGCAGCGCTTGTCTGCCGCCGTGCGCAGCTGCGCGGCGGCGGCAGCATCGCGCTTGCCCAGCAGGTCGAGGCTGATCTGCAGCGCGCGGCAGTCGAAGGTCGCCCCGCGCGCAAGGCTGTCGGCTGCGATTGCCGCGAAAGCAGCCGGCGGCATCACCCGCGCACCGCGCCGCAGGAAAGCCGGGTGCCACCGCTCGCCCCCGACCACGATCGCGACCAGGGTGTCGCGGGCGGCCGTGTCGGGGCCGTCGAGCACCGCCGGGCCAAGTTCGAGCAGCAGCGCATCGGGGGTGCGGTCGTTCAGGAACAGCGCGGCATAGCGGCGCGCGGCCTCGCGCCGGTCGGCATTGGCAAGCGCAAGCCGCAGCATCGCCTCCTGAGCCACCGGATCGCGCCAGCCGCGCCGCGCGGCGAGCTGGATGGTCGCGGCGGCCCTCTCGGCCTGGCCTGCCTTCGCCTGGCCGATCGCCAGAAGCGTGAGATATTCCGCGGGCAGCGGGCGGCGGCGAACCAGCCGCTCCGCCTCGGCGAGGGCAACCGCCGGGTCGCCCTGTTCGAGCGCGGCCTGGGTGACGCGGGTCTGCGCGAAGTTGCGCAAGGGCGCAGGCACGAAGCGGGCGACGGCAGGGGTGGTCTCCGCCTGCTTGTCGATCTGCAGCGCTGTTGCGAGCAGCGCGAGCGCGATCAATGCAGCATACCAGATGATCCGGCCGATCACGGACGCGCGCTCCGTTCCTCGGTGGCGATGCGCGCCAGCAGCAGCAGCGCAAAGCCTGCGAGCGCGAGGATCGTCTGGTTGCGCAGCGGGTAATCGGTCACCGACTGGGCTCTTGTGCTGGTGCTGGCGCAGATAGGCGTCGATATCCTCGGCGATGAGGCTGTCGGTCTGGAAGCTGGAGGGCGTGTCCATCAGAAATACCCTTCCTGCTTTTTCTTTTCCATGCTCGCGTCGCCGCCATCCTTGTCGATCACCCGACCCTGCCGTTCGCTGGTGGTGGTGAGCAGCATTTCCTGCACCACTTCGGACAGGTTCGCCGCCGTGCTTTCAACCGCGCCGGTCAGCGGAAAACAGCCCAATGTGCGGAACCGGATCGAGCGCATGGTGATTTCGGGCCGGTAGCCCATCACCGCTTCCAGCCGCGGCAGATCGTCCGCCATGAACAGCCCGCCTTCATATTCGAAGGTCGGGCGCTCGGCGGCGAAATAGAGCGGCACGATCTCGATGCCTTCGTTCATGATGTATTGCCAGATATCGAGCTCGGTCCAGTTCGAGATCGGGAAAACGCGGATGCTCTCGCCCTTCTTCTTGCGGGCGTTGTAGAGGTTCCAGAGCTCCGGGCGCTGGTTCTTGGGGTCCCAACCGTGGCTGGCGGTGCGGAAGCTGAACACGCGCTCCTTCGCACGGCTCTTTTCCTCGTCGCGCCGCGCGCCGCCAAAGGCGACGTCGAAGCCGTACAGATCGAGCGCCTGCTTCAATCCTTCGGTCTTCCACATGTCGGTGTGCAGCGGACCATGATCGAAGGGGTTGATCCCGCGTTCCTTGGCCTCGGGGTTCTGGTAAACGAACAGCTCCATCCCGGCATCGCGCGCGGCCTTCTCGCGCAAGGCATACATGTCCTTGAACTTCCAGGTGGTGTCGACGTGCAGCAGGGGAAACGGCGGCGGCGCGGGGTAGAATGCCTTCTTGGCAAGGTGCAGCATGACCGCGGAATCCTTGCCCACCGAATAGAGCATCACCGGGTTCTCGGCCTCGGCCACGACTTCGCGGAAGATGTGGATGCTTTCGGCTTCGAGCCGCTCGAGATGGGTGAGACTGCGCATGGGCCGCAGTTAGACGCTGCACTGCACAAGACAAGCAAATTTGCCTTTGCCCCGGTGTGGCGGCGCTTGGGGCCGGGCTGGCAAAGTCGAGACTTGCTCCCGGTCCGCGGCCGCGCCAAAGGCTGGGGCAAAGGGAGAGAAAGATGAGCCAGCCGACCGGGCCGCTTGCCGGCCTTCGCGTTCTTGAATTCGCCGGGATCGGGCCGGGGCCGCATGTCGCGATGCTGCTGGCCGACCTCGGCGCGGAGGTGGTGCGAATCGACCGGCCGGGGGCGCGGCCGACCAATCCGGTGGTCGAACGCGCGCGGCACCGGTTGGCGGTGGACCTCAAGAGCGACGAAGGCAAGGCCGCGATCCGCGCCGCCGCCGCCAATGCCGACGTGCTGATCGAGGGCTTCCGCCCCGGGGTGATGGAGCGGCTGGGGCTCGGGCCGGACGCGCTGATGGAGGCCAACCCGCGCCTCGTCTATGCCCGGATGACCGGCTGGGGGCAGGACGGGCCGCTCGCGCAGGCTGCCGGGCACGACATCAACTACATCGCCATCACCGGCGCGCTCGCTGCCGTGGGCAAGTCGGGCGAGACCGCGACCCCGCCGCAGAACCTCGTCGGCGATTTCGGCGGCGGCTCGATGTATTGCGCCTTCGGGATCATGGCCGCGCTCTACGAACGCGAACGCAGCGGCAAGGGCCAGGTGGTCGATGCCGCGATCGTCGACGGGGCGACCAGCCTGATGAGCTTCTTCTTCGGGGTGCGTCAGGTGCCGCACCTTTCGACCGAACGGGGCAAGGGCATGCTTGGCGGGGCGGCGCATTTCTACCGCTGCTTCCGCTGTGCGGACGGGAAGGAAATCTCGCTCGGGTCGATCGAGCCGCAGTTCTACGCCGAAATGCTGGCGAGGGCGGGCGCTCCGGCAGAGCTGGCGGAAGGGCAGATGAACCCGGCCAACTGGGACGATTATGCGGAACGGCTCGCCGCTCTGTTCCTGACCAAGACGCAAGCCGAGTGGTGCGATCTGCTGGAGGGCACCGACGCCTGCTTTGCCCCGGTGCTCGGGATCGAGGAGGCCCGCGAACATCCGCACATGAAGGCGAGGGCCGCCTACCTCGAGCATGACGGCATCTGGCACACCGCTCCCGCGCCGCGTTTCAGCCGCACGCCGGGTGCGGTCCGCTCGAGCGCGGACGACGGGGCCGGCGTGGTCGCGCGGTGGGCGGAGGCAGGCTGATGGCGGGCAAGTTCTTCGAGGAATGGCAGGTCGGCGAGCGGATCGAACACCCGATCCGCCGCACCGTGACCGAGACCGACAATCTCCTGTTCTCCACGATGACCCACAACCCCCAGCCGCTCCACATCGATGTCGAGGCGGCCAAGGCGAGCGGGTTCGGGCAGATCCTCGTCAACTCGACCTTCACCTTCAGCCTGCTGGTCGGGCTGTCGGTGGGCGAGACGACGCTCGGCACGCTGGTCGCCAACCTCGGCTTCGACAAGGTGGTGACGCCCAAGCCGGTGTTCATCGGCGACACCCTGCGCGCCTCCTCCGAGGTCAAGGAGCTCAGGGAGAGCAAGTCGCGCCCCGATGCCGGGATCGTGACCTGGGTGCACGAGATGATGAACCAGCGCGACGAAGTGGTGTGCCGCTGCGAGCGTTCGGCGCTGATCCGGCGCCGGGGGTGAACAATCCGCGGCCCTGCCGTGTAGTCCTTCCGAAGGAGGGCACATGGCCAAGGGCAAGAACGCGGATTCGATCGGCGATGTCGTCGACGGGGTCGAGGCAATCGCCGAGAAGCAGGACAAGGTCGCGATCGACGACCTGCTCGATGCATTCGGCGACCGTTCCTTCGCGCCGTTGATGCTGATCCTCGCGCTGATCGGCATCACCCCGGTCGGCGCGGTCCCGAGCGTGCCGACGATCCTCGCCCTGTGCATCGCGATCATCGCCGCGCAGATGGCGTGGGGGCGGGATCACGTGTGGCTCCCGAAATTCGTCACCAGCCGGGGGATCAAGTCCAAGCGGCTGACCAAGGGCGAGGACAAGCTCGACACGATCGCCGGGGTGATGGATAGCCTCGCCAAGCGGCGGCTGAAGGCGCTGGCGAGCGGCCCGGCGCGGCGGATCGTGGCCGGGCTGATCGTGGTGCTGTGCCTCGCGCTGCCGGTGCTCGAGATCGTGCCCTTCGCGGCGGCGGCGCCGTTCCTGTCGATCGCGATCCTCAGCCTGGCGATGATGGTGCGCGACGGGCTCGTGCTGCTGATCGGCGGCGCGGTCGCCATCGCGGCGCTGACCTACGGGGTGTGGTGGTTCGTGGCCTAGAGACAGGCTCTAGGTGGCGGGCTCGCCGCCCAATGCCTGCCACAGCACGATCCGCGCGCGCTGCGCCCGGCCGAGCGCGGCTGCCGCAGCCTCGCCGCTCGAATCCGCCGCGCGGCGCGCTTCGAGCACTTCGAGGAAACTGGCGAGCCCGGCCTTGAACCGGGTCTCGGCGATGGCGGCGGCGCGGGTCAGCTGGCCGGCTTGCCTGATCGCGAGCGCGGCCTCGGCATCGGCAGCGGTGACCACGCCGTAAGCCGCTTCGGCATCGCCCAGCGCCTGATACACCGCCCCGCGATAGGCCGCAAAGGCCGCGCGCTTGTTGGCGGCGGCACCGTCGATCTGCGCGGCCACGCGGCCGAAATCGAGCAGCGGCCCGGCGATCCCGCCTGTCAGCGTACCGACCACGGAATCGTCGAAGAAGTCCTCGGGCCGGAACGACAGCAATCCGATCACCCCCGACAGCGTGATGCGCGGGAAGCGGGCGCGCGCGGCGGCGGCGAGATCGGCGTCGGTCGCGGCGAGTTCGGCGGCGGCCGCGGCGACATCGGGCCGGTTGGCGAGGAGGTCGGAGGGCAGGCTTGCGGGTGCCGCCGCCGGGGCCAGCGCCGGGGCGGGCGCGGCGAGCGCCGCGCGCACGGCGGCGGCGTCCTGCGCGGTCAGCGTCACCAGCCGGCCGATGATGCGCGCCCGTTCGCTCTCGAGCGCGGCAAGACGCGTGGCCGAGCCGCTCGCGGTTGCCTCGGCGCGCACGCGGTCGAAGCCGGGCGCGATCCCGGCCGCCTCGCGCACCCTGGCAAGCTCCGCGAGCTGGCGCGCGGCGTCGCCGTCGGCCTCGATCGCGGCGGCGCGCGCGTCGAGCACGCGCCAGTCGGTGATGCTTGCCGCGATCTCGGCGAGCAGCGCGAGGCGCACGCCCTGCGCTTGCGCGGTCGCCCCGTCGATCCGGGCGAGCGCGGCGCGTTCCTGCGCCTTGAGCTGGCCGAAGAGGTCCGGATCCCAGCTGGCGTTGATGTTCGCGCCGTAGGAGGTCTGCTCGCGCGGGATGAAGCCCTGCTGGCCCACCGCACCGAAGCGCGCAAGGTTCTGTCGGTTCTGCACGATGCTGGCATCGGCGGTGATATTGGGCAGGCGCGCGGCCCCAGCGCCGCGCGCACCGGCGCGCGCGGCATCGATCCGCGCGGCCGCCTCGGCAAGGTTCGGCGCATTGGCGAGCGCGGCCCCGGACAGCGCGGCATAGGCCGGATCGCCGGTCGGCATCAGCGCGGCGAGCGCCGTGCCGGTCGCCCCCGCGGGCTGGAGAAAGAAGGCGCGCGGCAGCTCGGGCGTGGGCGTCGCGACCTCGGGCACGCTCGCGCAGGCGGCGAGCATCAGGGGGAGCAGTGCAGCCCCCGCCAGTGACAGGCGGCGCATGGCCTCAGCCCTCCGTCTTGGCGGGCGCACCCGCCTTGGCCGGGATGAAGGCATCGATCTGCTGGCCGACGCGGAAGGCGTCCGAGGGCGGCAGGGCATAGATCAGCTGGAGCACGCGCACGTCGACCCGCTCGGCGGCGGAATTGGTGAGCGAGCGCTTGGGCACCACCTGCGGCTCGGCGCGCACGAAGGTGGCCTTGACGTGGAGCTCGGCCGCGCCGCGCGGGGAGATCACCGCGGGCTCGCCGATGGCGAGGCGGCTGACCTCGTTCTCGTCGATGTCGACGCGCACGTGGAGCGGGTTGGTCTCGCCCATCTGGATGAAGGGTGTCGCGTTGCCGCCCCCTTGCGTGGAGACGAACTCGCCGCTGCGGATGTTGACCGCGAGGATCTCCCCCGCGATCGGCGCGCGCACCACGAGGCGCTCGATCTCGGTGCGCGCGGCGGCGGCGGCGGCCTGCGCCGAGGAAAGCCGCGCGCGGGCGAGCGCGAGCCGGGTGGTGGCGGCGGCCTCCTCGCCCTCGGCGCGGATCACTTCGGAGCGGCTGACCGCGGCCGGGTCGGCAAGGCCCCGGTAGAGTGCGAGCTGCTGGCGCGCAGTGGACTGCGCGGCGCTGGCCTCGGCGATCGCGGCGCGGGCCTCGGCGATGGCGGCATTGGATTGCGCGAGGCTCGCCTGCGCGGCGCGGGCGTCGACCGTGAACAGCACGTCGCCCTTGGCCACGCGGTCGCCCGGGCGCACGCGCACGTCGGTGACGAGGCCCGACAGCGCCGAGCCGATGTCGATGATCTCGCTGGCCGGCTCGACGATCCCGGCGCCCGCGACCCGCGCCTTGCCGGCGAGCTCGCCGACCGCCTTCGGGGGCTGCTCGGTCGGCTCGGCGGTCGAGCGGTCGGGCAGGCCGGCAAGGATCAGCCACGCGGCGATCGCAAGGCCGATCAGCGCGAGCGCGGGGAGGATCTGGCGGGCAAAACTCAGGTTGCGGAGCATGGCGTCCTCGGCGGGTCTTGTGGGGAGAGGGAGAGGGGGGAGAGGGTGTCAGTGGTCATCGGGCATCTCGGCGCCGTCATGGGTGATGCGCCCGTCTTCCAGCACGATGATGCGGTCGGCGAGATCGAAGATGCGGTTGTCGTGGGTGACGATGATGCAGGCGCGGTCGGGCGCGACCGCGACTTCGCGCAGCAGGTCCATGACGCGTCGGCCCGAGCGTGCGTCCAATGCCGCGGTCGGCTCGTCGCACACCACCAGCCGCGGCTCGTGGACGAGGGCGCGGGCGATGGCGACGCGCTGCTGCTGCCCGCCCGAAAGCTGGCGCGGCAGTTTATCCGCCTGATTGCCGATGTTGAGCTTGTCGAGCAGCACCTTGGCCCGCTCGCGCGCTTCCTTGATCGGCACGCCTTGCGCGATCAGCGGCACCGCAGCGTTGGCGGCGGCGTCGATCGAGGGGATGAGGTTGTACTGCTGGAAGATGAAGCCGATGTTCTTGAGCCGGAACTTGACCAGCTCGGTATCGGTCAGCTTGTAGATGTCGGTGCCGAACACCTTCACCTCGCCCTCGGTGGGGTAGAGGATGCCGCACATGATCGAGATGAGCGTGGTCTTGCCGCTGCCGCTCTCGCCCACGACGTAGGTGAGCTCGCCCGGCTGGATGTCGGTATCGATCCCGTGCAGCACGCGGATGGTGGTCTGCCCGGCCTCGAAATCGCGGGTGATGCCGCGCGCGCAGATCGCGGCTTCGGGCGCGCAGCCGGGGGTGGTTGCCTGTTCCATGATCGTCGCCTCGCTCACCGGAACACCGCCGCCGGTTCGGTCCGCAGCACCGAGCGGATCGCGACGAAGCCGGTCAGCGCGAGGATCACCACCACCGCCGCCAGGCTGATCAGCGGGATCTGCCAGGGGATGTAGAAGCCCTTGAAGAAGGGGTTCGCTCCGAAGCCGCGGATGAAGGCGACCGTGCCGACCACGCCGAGGCCGTAGCCGATCATGCCGACGAGGCCCGCCTGCACGCCGACCATCTGCATGATCTTGCTGTTGGTCACGCCGATCGCCTTCAGCGCGCCGAACTGCTTGATGTTGTCGCGCAGGAACAGGCTGAAGGTGAGGCCGACGATGGCGACGCCGACGACGAAGCCGAGGAACACGGTGATCCCGAAGTTCACTGGAATGCCGGTGTTCTCGATGATGAAATTGACCCCGGCGCGGGCGATTTCGGCGCGGGTTTCGGCCTTGAGGCCGGTTTCCTGCTCGATCCGCGCGGCGACCTGATCCGGGGTTTGCCCCTCGCTCACCCCCACCAGCACGAAGGACAGGCGGTTGCGGGTGCCGGGGACGAAGTTCAATGCGCTCGAATAGCGGGTGTAGAGCGTGACCTGGCTGGTGAAGGAGGGGATCGCGTCGGCGATGCCGCGGATGATCGCCCGCTGGTCGTTGAGTTCGAGCCGCTCGCCGAGCGGGCTCGCCCCGTTCGAGAACAGGCGGTCGACCCCGACATCGTCGATCACCACCGTGTCGGGGGCGAAGAGGACGTTCCGGTCGTTCTCGGCCATGCGTTCGGGCAGGCCGATCAGGGTCGCATCGTCGACCCCGATCACCGTCACCCCTTCGAGGTCGCCGTCGCGGGTGCGGACGTTGGCCACCGCGCGCAGGTGCGGCACCGCCCACTCGACCCCCGGCACCGAGCGCACCTTGTCGAGCGCGGTCGAGGGCATGGCGTAGCTGACGTCGGTGGTGCGGCTGACCGGGTCCATCACCCACACCTCGGCCTCGGGCGCGTTGTAGACCCCGCTCGCCCCGCGTTCGACGAGGTTGACGAAGATCGTCATCTGCTGGGTGATGAGCAGGGTCGAGAACCCGATGCCGAACAGCAGCCCGTAGAACTTCTGGGCGTCCCCGGTGAGCATTCTGATGGCGATCCAGAGCACAGGTCAGGAACCTTTATCAGCAGATGGGGTTGCGCGAGGGAGAGACTCGCACCATTATTGAACGGCAGCGTTTAACTGAACGGAGCCGTTCATTTTGTCAATCGGGCATTCAGCCAGTCCTGAAAAAAAACCTGTCCGCCGCAAGGCCGGGCGCCCGCTCGATGCTGCCAAGCGCGCCGCGATCGTCGACACCGCCGCGCATCATTTCTTCCACCACGGTTATGCCGCCTCGGCGATCGAGCAGATCGCGGCCGACGCGGGGGTCTCCAAGGTCACGATCTACAACCAGTTCGGCGACAAGCGCGCGCTCTTCGCTGCCGCGGTCGAATGCGAGTGCGAGAAGATGCGCGGGCACTTCTCGCTCGACGCGATGCCGCAGGGCACGATCGCCGAGCGCCTGACCGCGATCGGCGAGGCGATCTTCGCCTTCCTGTTTCGCCCGGAGATGATCCAGTTCGAACGCCGCATCGCCGCCGAGACCGAGATCGACCCCGCGATCGGCCTTGCCTTTCTCGAAGCGGGCCCGTGGCGCATGAAGCAGGGCTTCGGCGCATGGCTGGATCACGCCTGCGAACGGGGCGAGCTGGCGATCCCCGATCCCCTGCTCGCCGCCGAGCAATTCGTCTCGATGTGCAAAGGCATGGGCGATCTCGAACGCCGCTTCGGCGCCTCCGTCAGCCCCTCGGAACGCGACCGCCGGATCGCCGGGGCGGTCGAGGTGTTCCTCGCCGCCTACGGCACGGCGCATGATCGATAATTCGCATCCCTGCGTTCGAAAATTAGCATCAGCTCCGCGCCCGCGCATTATCTTGCGATTCATCGGGGGCGTCCTACATTGCGGGGTGCACGAAAGGATTCCCTCAGCATGAGTCAGCAGAACGATCCCCAGCCGCAAGGCGAAGGCCCCAACCCGTGGGTCAAGCAGCTGATGATCTGGGGCGGGATTTTCCTCGCCCTGCTGCTGGTGGTGACGATGTTCAGCGGCACCGGCCAGCAGAGCGGCAGCGCGATGCGCTACTCCGATTTCCGCGCCGCGGTCGCCCAGGGCGAGGTGCAGGACGTGCAGATGGGCAGCGATGTCATCACCGGCACGCTCAAGAACGGCGACAGCTTCACCACCGTGCCGGTGCCCAACGACGTCGAAATCACCAAGCTGATGGAAGAAAACGGCGTGCGCTTCACCGGCAAGCAGCGCGAAAGCCAGAACATCCTCTTGTTCATCCTCCTGAATTCGCTGCCCTTCATCCTGATCCTCGGGATCGCCTTCTTCGCCCTCAGGCAGATGCAGAAGGGCGGCGGCGGCGGGGCGATGGGCTTCGGCAAGTCCAAGGCCAAGCTGCTGACCGAGCGCTCGGGCCGCGTCACCTTCGATGACGTCGCGGGGATCGACGAGGCGCGCGAGGAGCTGCAGGAGATCGTCGAGTTCCTGCGCGATCCGCAGCGCTTCTCCAAGCTCGGCGGCCAGATCCCCAAGGGCGCGCTGCTGGTCGGCTCGCCCGGCACCGGCAAGACGCTCCTTGCGCGCGCCATCGCGGGTGAGGCGGGCGTGCCGTTCTTCACCATCTCGGGCTCGGACTTCGTCGAGATGTTCGTCGGCGTCGGCGCCAGCCGCGTGCGCGACATGTTCGAACAGGCCAAGAAGAACGCCCCCTGCATCGTCTTCATCGACGAAATCGACGCGGTCGGCCGTTCGCGTGGCCACGGCCTCGGCAATTCGAACGACGAGCGCGAGCAGACGCTGAACCAGCTGCTGGTCGAGATGGACGGTTTCGAGGCCAATGAAGGCATCATCATCATCGCCGCGACCAACCGCCCCGACGTGCTCGACCCGGCGCTGCTGCGCCCGGGCCGCTTCGACCGTCAGGTCGTGGTGCCGGTGCCCGATATCGACGGGCGCGAGAAGATCCTCGGAGTGCACATGAAGAAGGTGCCGCTCGCCCCCGACGTGAACCCGCGCGTGATCGCGCGCGGCACGCCGGGCTTCTCGGGCGCCGATCTCGCCAACCTCGTCAACGAGGCCGCGCTGCTCGCCGCGCGCCGCAACAAGCGGCTGGTGGCGATGCAGGAGTTCGAGGACGCCAAGGACAAGGTCATGATGGGCGCCGAGCGCCGCAGCATGGTGATGACCGACGACGAGAAGAAGATGACCGCCTATCACGAGGCCGGCCACGCGATCGTCTCGGTGCACGAGCCTGCGTCCGATCCGATCCACAAGGCGACCATCATCCCGCGCGGCCGCGCGCTGGGCATGGTGATGCGCCTGCCCGAGCGTGACAGCTACTCCTACCACCGCGACAAGATGCATGCGAACCTCTCGGTCAGCATGGGCGGGCGCGTGGCGGAGGAGATCATCTTCGGGCACGACAAGGTCAGCTCGGGCGCCTCGTCCGACATCCAGTATGCGACCAACCTCGCGCGCAACATGGTGACCCAGTGGGGCATGTCCGAAAAGCTCGGCCCGCTCCAGTACGAGGAGCAGTCCGAAGGCTATCTCGGCTACGGCCAGGCGCAGCGGACCTTCCGTTCGGGCTCGACCAACGAGCTGATCGACAACGAGATCAAGTGTCTGGTCGAAGGCGCGCACAAGCGCGCGACCGAGATCCTGACCACGCATGAAGACCAGCTCCACCTGCTCGCCCAGGCGCTGCTCGAATACGAGACGCTGTCGGGCGAGGAGATCAACGCGCTGCTCGATACCGGCAGGATCGACCGTCCCGATGCGCCGCGCGGGCCGGTGCTGGCGGCCCCGGTGCGCGGCTCGGCGATCCCGCGCGCGGGCAAGCGTTTCGGCACCGCCAAGGAAGGCGGCAGCGACGAGGCTCCCCAGGGCGCCTGATCCACGCCGCTTGCAGATCGACGGGGGGTGACATCGATGGCAAGCGGGGCGCGCGTCTGGGACGCGATCATCGTCGGTGCGGGGATCGCCGGATCGGCCTGCGCCTCGCGCCTGCTGGCGGCGGGCATGGATTGTCTGGTGCTGGAGGCGGGCCCGGCCGAGGACGGCGCTCTGCCGCGCAGCTTCGGCCAGAAGCTGCGCGGCAAGCTTGATCCGCGGCTCGCCCCGCCCAAGCCGGGGCGCTGGCCCGGCCCTCTGACCTTGAGCCGCGACGGCCGGCGATACCATCCCGCGGCGGCCGTCCTCGGCACCGGCCCCGGCGGCGGGAGCCGGGTCTATGGCGCGGCGCTCGCCCGGTTCGAACGCGACGACCTCACCCTCCACCGCGACCCGGCGCAGTGGGGCGGGGCACCGGTCGAGGGCCTGCTGCCCAACGCCTGGCCGATCGCTCCCGAAGACCTCGAGCCATGGTACGTCGCGGCGGAGGCGGCGCTGGTCGGCGCCTCGCCGCGTCCTGTCGGCAATGGCGAGATCCGCCCGCTGCCGCCGCTCTCGCCGCGCGATGCCGCGCTGATCGAGGCGATGCGCACTGCCGGGCTCAACCCCGAGCGGTTGCAGGTCGGCGTCAACTATCTGCCCGGGTGCACCGAATGTCAGGGCGTGGTCTGCACCCGCCCCTGCCGCCGCAACGCGTGGGACATCTTCACCAGCAGCTACCGGGCGCCGCAACTCCAGCTCGAGGCCGGGTGCAAGGTGCAGCGCATCACCCGCGCCGGCGGGGTGTACGAGGTGCATTGCGGCACCGGCGCGGCAGCGCCGCGATTCCGCGCGGCACGGGTGGTGCTGGCGGCAGGGGCGCTCAATTCGCCGCTGGTGCTGGCGCGCTCGGCCGATCTCTGGCCCGGCGGCGCGGCCCCCGACATGATCGGCCGGGGGCTGATGTTCCACATCTCCGACATCTTCATGCTCACCGTCCCGGGCAACCCGCCCGCCCATGGCGCGCGCAAGACGATCCGGATCACCGATTTTCTCGAACATGACGGGGTGCCCTACGGCGAGATCCAGTCGCTCGCGGTCGATGCGACGATGGCGCTCACGGTCGATCACCTGCGCAATGTCGCGATGTCGATGGGGCTGGAGCGCCTCGCCCCGCTCGCCGAGCTGGCGCGGCTGGCCGCGCCGGTGCTGGGGGCCGAGCTGGCCGATGCCACCCTGTTCGCGACCATCGTCGAGGATCTGCCCGCCTATGGCAACCGGGTGAGCGAAAGCGCGCGGGCTCCGGACGAAATCCGCATCACCTATCGCATCGCCCCCGAACTCGCCGAGCGGTGCCGCAAGCTGCGGGAAATGATCGTCAACCGGCTGCCCCAGCTCGCGCCGCGCTTTGCCACCCGCGTGCCCGGCCCCAATCTCGGCCATCCGATCGGCACGTGCCGGATGGGCAGCGACCCTGCGCTGTCTGTCGTCGACCGCGATGGCGGGGTCTGGGATCAGCCGCAGCTGTTCGTGTGCGATGCGGCGGTGCTGCCCTCGTCGGCGCGCACCAACCCCGGGCTGACCGTCGCCGCCAATGCCCTGCGCGTGGGCGAGGCCATCGCCCGCAACGCAGGGGCCGGGGCCCTCAGCGGCCGCGGCCTAGCACAACCCGCTTGAGCGCCGCCTTCCAGCTTTCGCCCGGATAGACCACCTTGTCCATCTTGAAGGCCTGTCCGTGCGGACCGCCCGATGGGGCCTCGATCAACGGCAGGACGTAATCGAGCACCCGCTCCGGCGGCGTCCCTGCGGGGCTCATCCGGGTCTTGACCACGCCGGGAAACAGCTCGTTGATCAGGACATTGGGATAGCGGGTGTGATCTACCTCCCCGGCGATGCCCTTGACCAGCGGGTGCAGGCCGCCCTTCGAGGCCGCATAGGCGACCGAGCTGGGGAAGGGGTTCATGTCGGCCTGCGAGCCGATCGCCACGATCCGCCCGCAATTGCGTTCGAGCATGCCGGGCAGCACCGGGCGGATGGCGTTGGCAACGCCGAGCACGTTGATCAGGAAATGCGCGCCGAAATCCTCGGGGCTCTGATCGAGAAACCAGCCCTTGCGGTAGACCGCGGCATTGGCGACCAGCGCATCCACCGGGCCGAGCCGGGCGGCCACCGCGCCGAACACCTCGGTGCACATCGCCGCATCGGCGACATCGACCTCGAACGCATGGACGCCCGGCGCCTCCCAGTCGAGCGGCAGCTGCCGGGCGAGGGCGGCAACCGTGTAGCCGCGGCGCGCCAGACCCTCGCACAGGGCGCGGCCAATGCCCCGGCCGGCTCCGGTCACCGCCACGATCTTCACCGCGTGCGGGGTGTCGGCATGGTCTGTCACGGCATTATCCCCTTGCTGATGCCGCGCCATCGCGCGCGGCCGACCCGGTTTTCGCGGGCGCCGCGACGCCTAGCAGAAAAGCGCTCCGGCGTGTGCGAAAACCATCTGCCCTGCTTGCGTTGCCGCTGCGTGCTGTCCGGATCAGAAGGCGCCCAGCAGCAGCAGCACCTGGAGGAACAGCACCACCACGATCTGGGTGCAGACCAGCAGCACGCAGAAGCGCCAGAAGGCCGAGAAGCGGCTGAGGCCGTAGGCATGGCGCAGCTGCTTGTAGAGGTGCAACGGGGCTGCGATGACGAACAGCAGGAAGGCCCAGCCGCTGCCCTCGGGGATCGTGCTGAGGATCGACATGACGATGAACAAGAGCGACATGAAGCTCAGCGAATAGGTGATGAAGATCGCGTGGTCATAGGCCTTGTACTGTCGCCGCCACGCGAACATCAGCCACAGGAACGGCAGCGACAGCGGGATCAGCAGCCAGCTGAACTTGTAGCCGTTCGATTGCAGCTTGTAGAACATCAGGCTGGGGTTCTTCTGCCACTTCTTGATGATGCCCTCGTCGAGGAAGGCGATCCCTGTGCCGGTGAAGTTCATTTCGCTGGTGTCGATGTCGACCGCGCCTTTGGTTTGGGCTTCGAGCACGCGGGTCAGCCCGGCCAGCTCGTTGTCGATCTCGCCGCGCCGCGGATCGCCCTTGGCGAGGCCGTCGCGTTCCTTCTGGAGATTGGTGATCTCCTGCTGGATCTCGGTCTTGACCACCGAGCCCCCGCTGGCTCCGTCCATGAAGCCCTCGGTGATGTCTGTCGGCGCCGAGATGCCGACCATCTGGAACACGGCGAACATCGCGAAGACGGTGAACAGGAACATCGCCATCGGGCTGACGAACTTCGCGCGCTCGCCCGCGATGTAGCGGCGGGTGAGCTCGCCGGGCTTGAAGGCCAGCAGCGGGAGCGTCTCCCACAGCTTGCCGTCGAGGTGCAGCACGCCGTGCACGATGTCATGCCCGATCGCTGCAAGGCTGCGGTGGATGTGCGCCTTCTGGCCGCATTCGGGGCAGAAATTGCCCGAGAACACCGTCTTGCAATTGGCGCAGGTGACCGGCCCTGTGTGGGCGTGCCCGGCGGCATCGGGCTCGGGGCGGTCGAGCGTGCGGCCCAGCAGCCCGCCTTCGATCGCCGTCCCTAGCCCCTCGCCGAAATCGCTCATGCCCTGCGCCCCTGCTTCGCCGGGAACTATAGGCGCAATTGTTGCAGGCGCGAAAGCGGTGATTTGCCCCGTGCTACTTGCTCGCGAGCTTGCGCGCGTTACTTGCTTGCGAGCTTGCGCTCGATCGCCGTCCACAGCTGCGCGATCGCGCGGGCCGCAGGCGAGCGCGGGGCGAAGGCGCCGACCGGCTGGCGCAGGCTCGCGCATTGCTCGACCGCGCTCGCCAGCGGGATCGCCGGCCAGGTCGGGTTCGCCTCGCGCGCGGCCTTGTGGAGCGAGCGCCTGAGATCGAGCATCGAGAGCACCGGCAGGATCGGCGGGTGCCCCTTGCCGATCCCGCGCACCTCCTCGACCACCACCTCGAAGGCGCGCGCCGAGAGCGGCGAGGGCGGCAGCGGCACGATCACCAGATCGGCCGCCCGCATCACCTGCGCGGAGAGTTCGTTGAGCACCGGCGGGCAATCGAAGATGATCCGGTCGTAATTCTTGCCCAGCGCCTCGGCGAGCTTGGCCAGCCGCTTCTTCTTGCCGAGCTTGTCGAGCTGGCGGTCGAGCGAACGGATGCTCTCGTCCGCCGGGAGCAGATCGAGGCCGCCATAGGCTGTTGCCTGGATCAGCTTCTCCGGATCGGCGCCCTCGTCGAACATGCTGTCGGCGCTGCGCTTTTTCCGCGGGTCGATCCCCAGCAGAAAGCCCGAACCGTTCGAGGCGTCGAGGTCCCACAGCAGGGTCTTGCGGCGCGAGATGGCGCTCGCGCACCACGCCAGGTTGACCGACAGCGTCGTCTTCCCGACCCCGCCCTTGACGCTGTAGACCGCGATCGATGCCATGCGCCCCGCCTGTGTTACACTTTGGTTACAGGCACAAGGGATAGCGCCGCTGCCGCCAATGGCAAGACCCGCGCAGTGTCCGTCAAGAAGCGGTCAAGCGCGCCCAACCAGGGCCCAATGGCATGGGAATGACCGCGCAATCCCCCGGCAATGCCTGCGCAATCGCGCGTCAATTCCGGGCCGACCTGGCGGCCGCCCGAAACCGCCGGATCAGCCGTCGTAGTCGCCGCCCAGCGAGGAGGTGCGCGCGGGCGCCGAGGCGGTGATCCGCAGCGCTTCTGCCGACTGGCTGAGCGAGCCGATCTCGTCGGCCTCGTCCTCGTCGTCGGGGAGGATCTTCTGGAGGCCGGTCACCAGCGATTCATGCAGCGCCGCCGGGGTGATCGTCTGCTCGGCGATCTCGCGCAGCGCCACGACCGGGTTCTTGTCGCGATCGCGGTCGATGGTGAGCTCGCTCCCGCCCGAAATCTCGCGCGCCCGCTGCGCGGCGAGCAGCACCAGGTCGAAGCGGTTGGGAACCTTGTCGACGCAATCTTCAACGGTAACGCGTGCCATGGGCGGGCCTTATGCAAGAATCGCAGATGCAGGGAAGCGTGCGAGTTAGGTGCGAGGGGGCGCGAAGTCAAGGGAGAGGGGGGCGGGGCAGACGGGCAAGGGGCCGAAGGTTGCCCGCCGCGCCGTCAGCGAGCGCACCAGACGCCGCCATGCCGTTCGCAGGAGCAGAACGCCCGGCGGGGGGTGACCGGATAAAGATGGGCAGGGAATTTCCCGGTGTCAGGCGTGTTGGGCAAGAAAGCCGGAGGACATCGCTCGCCGACCGGGCTAGTACTTGCGTGCAAGGCCGGCAAGAAGACCTTCGAGCGTTTCAACATAGGTCGATGCTGCCGCGTCAAAATCGTCGTGTGCGGCGCATTCGAGGGCCGCCGCCTGTATCGCGGCAAGGACGATCTTGGAAAGCGGTTCGAGAGGTTGCGGCGCAAGCGCTCCTGCCTGCATCGCAAAGCCCAGTCCGCCGGTAACGAGGCCGCCAAAGTGGGCTGTGTCCAAAGCTCTCCAGCGTTCATATCCGAGGACGCTGGGAGCATCTTGGAGAGTGATCCGGGCAATCGCGGGATCCGAACACAAGCGGAAGTAGGTTTTGACAGCCTCCATCAAACTTTCGAGCGGCCCTCCCTCCGTCCGCACAGCGGAAGCGACAGATTGCGCCAGGTCCGATGAGACTCTCTCAAAGACGCATTCGAACAGTTCGTCCTTGTTCCTGAAGTGGTGGTAGACAGCGCCCTTCGCAACGGACGCGTCAGAGGCGATTGAATCGACGGTTGTTTCGGCAAAGCCGAGGCTCCCGAACTTCTCGGTGGCCGCAGCCAATATGGCAGATCTCGTTTTCGATCGTCGCTCGTCCTGCCGCACCAAAATCGCTCTCCGCTTGACATACCGACTGCCGGTCAATATTTACCGACTATCAGTCGGAAATAGCTCAGGTGGCAAGGCGGTTCAACATGGATGGTGTCGACCTTCTCCTCGGCAAGGCGGGTTTCCTGATCTTCACGCTTGGCTTGGCCATTGGCGCCGCCATCCCTCGTTTCCGTAATTCGCGCATGGGCCTCTCGGCACATACCACCGCGGTTCAAGCAGGAACTGCCCTGATCGCATTCGGCCTTTTCTGGCCCCGGTTCGAAATCGCCAGCTGGGCCGCAATGCCTCTTGCCGTGTCGCTTATCGCGTCGTTTTGTGTTCTCATTCTAAGCCTTGTTTTGGCCGCTTCATTCGGCGCGAGCGCTGCGCTGCCCATTGCTGGAGCCGGGTTTGGAAGCTCCAAGGCCAAGGAACGAACGGTCTCAATCCTGGCGGTCGGAAGCTCTGTCTGGATGCTGCTCGCGTGCATCGCGGTTTGCCTTTTCTTGCTCTTCTCATAGTAGGAGAAAGGCAGCGCTGCGGCGTTGCAACAACGCGCGATGGGCTTGCGGCTTGCACGTTGTGCCGGCACGTCTTAACTCCCGCAACACGGGGCCGAGCAACCTCCCGTCCAGGCCGAGAAAGGCCCAAGCGTTGCCTCGTCATCACCCTGTCGTGCAGCTGCGCGTGGCGGGGCTATTTTCGAGGTAGGCATGGCCGAGTTGGACGTTTCGATTGCTGCGCCGGACGCGGATGTTGCCGCACCCGCTCCCACCTTCCCCGAGCTGCTCTCCGTCTTCACCCGCATCGGCTTCCTCTCGTTCGGCGGCCCCGCCGGGCAGATCGCGCTGATGCACCGCGAGCTGGTCGAGGACCGGCTCTGGGTGGGCGAGGAGGACTTTCTCCACGCATTGAATTTCTGCCACCTGCTCCCCGGCCCCGAGGCGC
>NZ_LSJS01000170.1 GCF_001557325.1 Erythrobacter donghaensis | reverse complement strand
ATCTCGGTGATGTAGAGGATGTCGATCGAGCCGGACTCGAGGCACAGGAAATCGGCGACGATCTCCATCCAGTAGATCAGCGGATAGGCATACCAGTGGACATGCCACTGCGAGTTGTACTGGGTGTTGCCGCCAACTGCAGATGGCCCCGCCATCGACTTGAAGCCGATGTCGAACCCCGGATCGAGCTTCATCCCGCCCAGATTGACGAAGCACCATGGCTTCATGCTGACGTCGGCAAGCCGGACCGGCTCCCAGAACCCCATGGCGATGCCAGGCCGCAAACCGCAGAGGCAAACGGGGAGAGCCGGGTTGCTCGTATCGGGACGGCTCGACGGCCAGATCTTCAGGCCACCGATCGAGATCGGAAACAGGCACGACCAGCAGATGTCCGTGATCGGATTGACGAACTTGCC
>NZ_LSJS01000017.1 GCF_001557325.1 Erythrobacter donghaensis | reverse complement strand
AGGCGGCGGCTACGCTCGGCGCTGGGGCCATACTGCTCGCGCTTCAACTTGGCGATCTGCAGCTTGAGGTGCGCGATCAGCGCCTCGATGGCGCTCTCGCGGGCATGGGCGTTGGCGAGCTTGGCCTCTGCTTCGTCAGCCTTCTGGAGCGCGGAAACCAGCAGCGCCTTGAGCGCTTCGACATCGTCCGGAAGGGGCGAAATGACGGCTTCCATGGAGGAGAGTGAATCATCATCCACCCTCTGCTGCAAGGCCAAAATGCCCGCATCTGCCGGTTATCCTGCGCTCTGCGGCCGCCACGTATACTGCGGGTTGCGCCAGTCGATCCCCTCCAGCA
>NZ_LSJS01000169.1 GCF_001557325.1 Erythrobacter donghaensis | reverse complement strand
CCCCCGCCCTGGTAGACGATCGTCACCGTCCCCGCGAGCGTCTCGTCCGGCCGCGTCAGCGCCTCGTGCTCGGCGAGCGCGTGGCGGATCAGTTCGGCGATCAGCTGCGAGCGCGACGGCAGCCCTCGCTCCTCCACCATCAGGTCGAGCTGGCGGAACAGCTCGGCCGGCAGGCTCATCGAGAGGCGCGCCAGCCTGGCCGGTTCGGGCCGCGAGTTTTCGGGGGGGCTCATGCTGCCGGGCATCTCAATTATTACCTATCGTGTCAATCGTAATACCGACCTCTTCCCGCTCCAGCTCCGGCGGGACGTCGGGAGGCTGCTTGCGGGTCAGTTCGAGGTCGTAGACCACCCCTGCCCCGTAGCGGTGCGGCGCGTGCGGATCGTGGCGGCGCTTGTCGAGCGTGAGCACCCGCGTGCCGAGCCCGAAGGCCTCCTTGATGTCGTGGGTGACCATGATGATCGTCAGCCCGTGCTCGCGCCACAGGCGGGTGATGAGCGCGTGCATGTCGCCCCTGATGCCCGGATCGAGCGCGCCGAAGGGCTCATCGAGCAGCAGGATGCGCGGGCGCTTGATCAGCGCCTGCGCGATTGCCAAGCGCTGCTGCATCCCGCCCGACATCTGCGCCGGGTAGAGATGGCGGCTGTCGGCGAGGCCGACCTCGTCAAGCATTGCCTCGGCCTCGGCGACGCCCGCCTGCCGCGCGCTGCCGAACAGCCGCGCGGTGAAGGGCGAGGCGGCAAATTCGAGACCCAGCAGCACATTGCCGAGCACGGTCAGATGCGGGAACACCGAATAGCGCTGGAACACCACGCCGCGGTCCGGCCCGCATTCGGCGGGGAGCGGCGCCCCGTCGAGGGTGATACGCCCCCGGCTCGGCTGCTCCTGCCCGAGGATCACGCGCAGCAGGCTGCTCTTGCCCGCCCCCGAGGGGCCGATGATCGAGACGAAGCTCCTCTCGGCAATATCGATCGTGATGCGTTCGAGCACCACCTTCTCGCCATATTCGACCCAGAGGTTGCGCAGGGACAGCATGGCTCAGCGCGTCCCCAGATGGGCCCAGCCGAACAGGCGGCGGCTGGCGAAGGTGAGGGCCAAGTCCATCAGAACCGCCAGCAGCGCGATCCACGCCACGTAAGGGATGATCACGTCCATCGCGAGATAGCGCCGCACGAGGAAGATGCGGTAGCCGAGGCCGACGTCGGCGGCGATCGCCTCGGCCGAGATCAGGAACACCCATGCGGGGCCGAGCGAGAGGCGCAGGGCCTCGAACAGGCGAGGCAGCGCCTGCGGCAAGGCGACGCGCAGGATCACGCCCCAGGAATTGGCGCCGAGCGTGAGCGCCTTGACCACCTGCTCGCGCGGCAGGGCACCGATGTGGCCGGCGACATCGCGGATCATGAAGGGCGCGACGCCGATCACGATCAGCGCCACCTTGGCAGCCTCGCCGAGGCCGAAGGTGATGAACAGGATCGGCAGCAGCGCGATCGGCGGGATCACCGCGATCCCGGTGACGAGCGGCCCGAGAGTGCTGCGAACCGGCGGCAGGGCGCCCAGCATCAGGCCGACCAGCAGCGCCGAGAGCGTCGCGATCCCCAGCCCCGCGCCGAGCCGCCACAGGCTCGCGGCGGTGTCGGCCCAGAACAGATATTGCCCCGAGAGCGGATCGGGCTCGAACAACAGCCCCGCCATCGCCGCCGCCATCGCTCCCGGAAGCGGCAGGATCTTTTCGGCGGGGTTGTCGGCATGGCGCGCGGCGGCGGCGATGACGTAGCCGAGCGCCAGCACCAGCAGCGGCGCCGCGCCGAGCAGCAGACTGCCGCGCCGCTCGGGATTGGCGGTCACCCAGCGCACCGGCTTACAGCTTCCCGTCCGCGGCCATCACCATGTAGGTGTTGTCGAAACGCAGGGTTATCGCGTTGACATCGCCCAGCGCCTTGCTCCCTGGGAAGCTCATCCCCACCGCGTCAGCCGATCGCGCACCTTGCCCGAACAGACCTTGGGCGAAGGAGAAATCGCGCACCCGGTTCATGGTGGTGACCAGGTCGTCCGATAACATGGCCGCCGCCGCTGCCCTGGGATCGGTGTAGAGGAAGGTGGTCGCCAGCTGGCCCTCGAAGGCTTCGGGTGTGGTGCCCGCGAGCTTCGCCATCGCGGCGCGCGCGGCGGCACCTTCGGCGTCCTTCCGGGCCATCAGCGCCATGGTTTCGTACCAGATGCCCGCCAGCGCCTTGCCGAGGTTGGGATTGGCCTTGAGCGTGGCGGTATCGACCACCAGAAGGTCGAGGATCTCGCCCGGGATATCGGCCGAGGTGAACACCGCCTTGGTGCCCGCCACGCCCTTCATGGTGGTGACCTGCGGGTTCCACGCCACGGCTGCGGTGACCTCCGGCGCGGCGAAGGCGGCGGCGATGTCGGCGTCCGAGGTGTTGACCGTTTTCACGTCGGCGAGCTTGAGGCCGCTCTTCTCGAGCGCGCGGGCGAGGAGGTAGTGCGAGACCGACAGCTCGGCGAGGTAGACCTGCCGCCCCTTGATCCCCGCGAGCGTTTCCGCGCCCTTCAGCAGCACCGCGTCATTGCCGTTGGAATAGTCGCCGAGGATGATCGCGCTGGTGTCCTTGCCGCCTGCGGCGGGGATGGTCAGCGCGTCCATGTTGGCGACCGTCACCCCGTCCAATTTGCCCGCGGTGTACTGGTTCACGCTCTCGATATAATCGTTCACCTGCACGAACCTGATCGTGATCCCGTACTTGTCGCCCCACTTCTTCACGATCCCGGCCTGTTCGGCATAGGGCCAGGGCATCCACCCGGCGTATATCGACCAGCCGATGTTGAACTCGGTCTTGGGCGCGGCTGCCTCTTCCTCCCCGCCGGAGCATGCTGTCACCAGCAGCGCGGCGAGGCCGAGGAGGAGGAAGCGGGCTGCCCGGGAGAGGTGGTGGAGCATGATTCGTCCCCTATGTTGCGCCCGCGAACATCCGCGCCTTGGCTGCGTTTGTCCACCATGATTTATTACGATTGATTGCAAACGTAATATGGGAGAGATTGGTTCCACCGTGGCAGGCGCTGCGCCCTTGCGGGGCGCTTCCTCTCCCCGCCTGCCGCCGCATGGAGGCAAAGAACCATGACCAAGAACGCTGCCCGCCCGCTTGCCACGCTTGCCGCCGCCGCTGCACTCGCGACCTCGGCCTGCGCCGAGGACGGCCCGCCGCCGAACGATGCGGTCGGCCCCGCGCCCGATCTCGCCGAGAACGCGATGAAGGTGCCCGGCTTTGCCGATTTCATGGCGATCGACGGCGATGCGGTGTGGGTCACCAATGACGGGCGGGTCGAGAAGTGGACGCCCGCGGGCCTCGCTGCGAGCACCCCCGTCCCGCGCCCCTGCGGCGCGATGACCACTGCGGCAGGGTCGTTGTGGGTCGCCAATTGCAAGGACGGCGATGTATACCGGATCAACCTTGCGACGGCTCAGATCGAGGCCAAAATCGCGACCGGCCTCGGCAATCCCAAGGGCGAGACCAACGTGGTCTCCGGCGCGGGATCGGTATGGGTGCCGAGCGACCCGGCGGGCAAAGTCGCGCGGATCGATCCGGCGACCAACACGGTGATCGCGACGATCCCGGTAACGCCCGAGACGTGGTATCTCGCCTTCGGCTTCGATGCGGTGTGGGCGGTGTCGAGCGAGGGCAGGTCATTGGAGCGGATCGACCCCGCCACCAACGCGGTCACCGGCAAGGTCTCGATGGGCGACACCCCCGGCTTCCTCGCGGCCGGAGAGGGCGCGGTGTGGGTGCAGGAACAGGGCGACGGCACGGTCGCCAAGGTCGATCCGGCGGCGCTCACCGTGCAGGGGCGCACGAAGATCGGGCCCAAGCTCAAGTGGGGCGATATCGATACCGGCGACGGCGCGGTGTGGCTGCGCACCACCGAGGACCAGACGATGGTGGTGATCGACGCCCAGAGCCTCAAGATCCGCGCGCGCATGGGGCCGAGTGTGGGCAGCGGCGCGCTGCGCTGGACACCCAAAGGCGTGTGGACCTCGGCACATGACAATCAGACGCTGTCATGGTGGAGCCCGCCCGCCGCCAAGTGAAGCCGCTCGCCTTTGCCAACCCTTGGCGATTTTTCCCAAGGTTTTGCCCGGCGGGCCGGCGCTCGTGCAGCCTGTAGCGAGCAAAATCGCGCAAATCCGGCGTTTTTCGCGTTTGGCACGGCTCCTGCAAAGTCTGCGGCATCCCCGGGACAGGCCCGGGACACACCGCAAGACACGTCAAGGAGACCCGCCATGTACGCCAACGAAACCAGCCATCGCCTCTTCGCCGCCGCCTTCTCGGTGGTGCTCTCGGCCGCCTTCTTCGCCTATGCGATCATCCCCGCGAGCCCGACGCTGATGGCCTGATCGGAGGGGGAGGCGCTCAGCCCTTCCACCCGATCGAGACATAGAAATTGCGCGGCGCGCCGGGATCGAACCCGCCGCCGCCGCCGGGACGGACCCGGCTCGCGTAAGTCTCGTCGAGCAGGTTGTTGACCCCCGCCCCGATCGTGAAACCGCCCGCGACGGGCCATTCGACCGAGGCATCGAGCACCTCGTAGCCGGGCAGGAAGAAGTCCGCGACATTGTTGTCCGCGCCCTCCTGATTGCCGACCGAGGTGAAGGTCAGCGCCGCGCGCGCGCCATCCTTGCCGATCCACGCCAGCACCGAACGCAGCAGGTGCCCCGGCGCATATTGCGGGGTGAAGCCCGCCGCGACGCCATCGGTGAACTCGGCATCGAGCAGTTGCAGATTGGTCGAGAGGCGCAGGGTGTTGTCGCTCTTCGCCAGCCCCTCGGGCCCGACGAGATCGAGCCGCACCGCCAGATCGATCCCCTGGTTGCGCATATTGCCGACATTCTGCCGCCGCGCGCCGCCCGTGCCGACCGCGCCGAAGGGCGGCGAAGCGGGCAGCGGCCCGGCGAGGAAGCCGACCTGGTCCTCGAACTCCACGCGGAACAGCCCCGCATCGATCCGCACCGCCGGGATCGGCTCGGCCTGCACCCCGCCCTCGATGGTGAAGGCGTAGGAGGCCTCGAAGGTGCCGGCCGCGTCGATCCCGGCCTGGAAGGTCACGCCGTCATTGTAGAGCAGTGGCTTGAAGGCGCGGCTGGCATTGGCGACGAAGCGCAAGGTGGGCGCGGCGTCCCACGTCACCCCGATGCCGTAGAGCGGGACAGTGCTCACTTCCTCGCGGTTGCCGAGCGTGCCGTTGGCCGCCCCCGGCCCGCCGCCGGTGGCGCTGCCCACGCCGAGGTCGAGTGTCTCGACCACCCGCTGGCGCAGGCGTTCGAGCCGGAAGCCGGGGACGATCTGCACGTCGCCGAAGCCGAGCTTGACCTCGCCGAACACCGCCGCCGTGTCGCCGCTGCGCTGCGCCCGCGCGAGCGCGCCTGCGGTGCCGACGAAGTCGGCGTTGGTCGCACCCTTGTCGACGAAGACCGGCGCGTCGGAGGTGTGGCCGAGCACGCCGATGGTGACGCTGTGCTGGCCATTGCCGCCGAAGTCGCGGCGAGCGCGCAGGTCGATGCCGGCGGTGTCGAACACCTGGAGCTGGCGGATCAGCACATTGGCATCGGGCGTCACCTGGCCGAAGCTGCCGCCTGCCTGGCGCCAGCTCTCGCGCTCGAAGCGGCTGTAGAAGGCGCGCGCGGTGACGAGGGTGGCGTCATCGGCCTGCCATTCGACCGCAAGGCTCGGCGCGAAACGCTCGATCCGGACGCGGTCGCGGGTGAGCGAGCCGTCGCGGCGGTCGGCCTCGAGCCGCGCGCGGGTCAGGCCGCCGGGCTCTCCGAAGCGGCCGGTGTAATAGTCGAGGCTCAGCGTCGCGGTGACATCCTCCCCGAGGTAATGGCCGCGCAGGCGCGCGGTGGTCTGCTCGTGGTCGGAATTGACGCGGCGCGGGCCGTCGCCTTCGGCGTAATGGATGAAGCCGTCCGCGGCGAGCGTGCCGTTCGAAGCGGCGAGGCTGGCATAGCCCTGCCGCGCGTCCCAGCTGCCTGCGGTGAGCCGCGCCTCGGCGCCGACACCCGCCTCGCGGCGCGGGCCCCTGAGCACATAGTTGATCGCCCCGCCCGGCTGCGGGCCGTAGAGCAGGCCCGATGCGCCGCGGATGAACTCGATCCGCTCGACCGCTTCCAAGGGCGGGGTGAAGTAGCCCGCGGGATAGGAATACATGTCGGGCACGGCCGGCACCGCGTCCTGAAGCGTCAGGATGTTCCAGCTCTCGTGCGGCTCGCCGAGGCCGCGATAGGAGAGCGAGGCCCATGACCCGTTCGAGACTTCCGAGACCAGCAGCCCGGGGATGTCGGCGAGCGCGACGCGCAGGTTGCGGGTGGGCACCGGGGGGATGTCGTCCAGCACCGCGATATCGCCGAGCTTGCCCGCGAAGATCAGCGTGCCCGACTGGTCGGGCAGGCGGTCGCCGTCGCGCTCGGCGGTGACGATGATCGAGGTTGCCGGGCCGGGACCACCCGCTTCGGAGCCGCTCTCGGGAGCCTCGCCATTTGCCCACGCGGGGGCGGCGGTGGTGGCAAGCAGAAGCGCGGCGAGCGACGGGGCGGTGGGCAGGCGCAGGGACATGGGGGCTCCGGATCAGGTCGGAAAGGGAGGCCCACATTTCTTGCTATTGCGAATGATTGTCAATCTTTATTTCCGTGCGGATCGACAGGCTCGTGATCCGCGCGCGCCTTCATGCTCGCCGCCATGACACCGACCGCTCGGCGCGGCTGACGCGCAGGGCCCCGCCGCCCGCTTCGGGCGGATACTCATGGATGAAGCCGTCGCTCGCCATGTCCTGCCATTGCCAATCGGCCAGCGGCTCGCCCTCAAGCGAGAGCCAGCGGCCGCGCTCGGGAAAGCGCACGAAATGGGCGAGCCGTCCGGCGCGTTCGCGTGCGAGCGACGCCACTTCGGCCTCGAGCGCCGTGTCGCGCGCGCTCCAGTCGACGGGCATGTCCTGACAATAGGCATTGTTGTTGCCGTGCTGGCTGCGGCCGAATTCGTCCCCTGCGGTGAGCATGATCGTGCCGGTCGAGGCGAACAGCGTGCCGAGCAGCGCGCGGCTGTCGGCGGCGCGGCGGGCGAGGATGGCGGGATCATCGCTCGGGCCCTCCACCCCGCCGTTCCACGAGTGGTTCTCGCCGTGCCCGTCGCGGTTGTCCTCGCCGTTGGCGTGGTTGTGGCGGTGTGCGTAGCTCACCGTGTCGGCGAGGGTGAAGCCGTCATGCGCCGCGAGGAAATTCACGCTCTTGCTTCCCTTGGGGCAATCCGCCCCGAACAGGTCGGACGATCCGGCGATGCGGGTGGCGAGCGTTCCGATGGTCGCCTCGCCCTTCCAGAAGCGGCGCACGTCGTCGCGGTAGCGGTCGTTCCATTCGAGCCAGTGCGGCGGGAAGTGCCCGAGCTGGTAGCCGCCCGGGCCGATGTCCCACGGCTCGGCGATCATGATGCGATCGGCCAGCACAGGCTCGGCGGCGAGCTCGGCGAAGATCGGCGCGTTGGGATCGAAGCCCGGCCCGCGCGCGATCACGGGGGCGAGGTCGAAGCGGAAGCCATCGACCCCGCAGTGGCGCACGAAATGCGCGAGGCTGTCGATCATCAGCTGGCGCACCGCCGGATTGGCGAAATCGAGCGTGTTGCCGCAGCCGGTGTCGTTGATGAGGCCGCCACCGGGCGCGCGGGCATAGGCGGCCGGGTCGAGGCCCCGCAGCGACAGCGTGCCGCCATGGACGTCGCTCTCGCCCGAATGGTTGAACACGAGATCGAGGATCACCCCGATGCCGCCCGCGTGCAGCGCCGCCACGGCTGCGCGAAGCTCGGCCACCCCGCCCGGGCACAGGCCGGGATCGAGCGCCATCATCGCCACGGGGTTGTAGCCCCAGTGGTTCGCAAGGCCGAGCGGCGGCAGGTGGCGCTCGTCGATCCAGGCGACGATCGGCATGAGTTCGACGGCGCTGACGTGCAGCTTTTGCAGGTGCGCGATCACCGCCGGATGCGCGAGTGCGGCGATGGTGCCGCGCTCGGCCTCGGGCACATCGGTGTGCAGCAGGGTGAAGCTGCGCACGTTGATCTCGTAGATCAGCCCGCCGCGCTCGAAGAGCGGCGGCTGGTGCGGCACCTCTGCGAGGGGCCCTGTCACCACCGCGCGCGGGACGAGGTCGGCGGTGTCCTCGCCATAGTGCCCGAGGCGCGGGTGCTGGACGAAGCGGCGGTCGAGTTCGAGGGCGTAAGGGTCAACCAGCAGCTTGGCGGGATCGAACCACAGGTTCTGCTCCGGCGCGTAGGTGCCGTGGGCGCGGTAACCGTAGCAGGTGCCGGCGAGGTCGCCGGCGATGTCGAGCGCCCACACCTCGCCCTCGCGCGCCATGGCGTGGCGGGTCTCGGCCTCGCCGTCGAACAGGCAAAGGTCGAGCGCCTCGGCGCGCGGCGCGCGGACGGCGAAGCGGGTTACGCCGCGCTCGACATGCGCGCCGAGCCCTGGCGTCACGTCACCACGTCGGGCGCGGTGCGGCCGGTGTGCGCCGCGATCCCGGCGATCGCTTCGGCGGCGGCGATGAGGTCGGCGAGCATCGCCGGGGTCTCCTCCGCCAGCCGCCCTTCCGGCCCCTCGTAGCGCTCCAGATAGACCCGCAAGGTCGCGCCCTCGGTGCCCGTTCCCGACAGGCGGAACACGATCCGCGAGCCGCAGGCGAACATCACCCGCGCGCCCTGGTTGCGGCTCTCCGAGCCATCGACCGGGTCGGTGTAGGCGAACTGGTCGGCAGCAGCGACCGTGAGCGGCCCGAAGGTCTTTCCCGGCAGGCCCGCCAGCGAAGCATCGAGCGCCGCCATCAGCGCGCTGGCCTTGGCTGTCTCAATCGCCTCGTAATCGTGGCGGGCGTAGTAGTTGCGCCCGAAGCGCGCCCAGTGCTCGGTCGCGATCTGCATCACCGGCTTGCCCGTCACCGCGAGGATGTTGAGCCACAGCAGCACCGCCCACAGCCCGTCCTTCTCGCGCACGTGATCGCTGCCGGTGCCGGCGCTTTCCTCCCCGCAGATCGTGGCCTTCCCCGCATCGAGCAGCGTCCCGAAGAACTTCCATCCCGTCGGCGTCTCCCACAGGGGGATGCCGAGCGCGTCCGCGACCTTGTCCGCCGCCGTGCTGGTCGGCATCGAGCGGGCAATGCCCTTGAGGCCGCCCGCATAGGCCGGGGCACAATGCGCATTGGCCGCCAGCATCGCCAGCGAATCCGAGGGCGTGATGAAGACGCCCTTGCCGATGATGAGGTTGCGGTCGCCGTCCCCGTCCGACGCTGCGCCCAGCGCAGGCGCATCGGGCGACATCATCAGATCGTGGAGCACGCGGGCATGGACGAGATTGGGGTCGGGATGGTGCCCGCCGAAATCCTCGAGCGGGGTGCCGTTGTGGACCGTCCCTGCCGGAAAGCCGAGGCGGCGTTCGAGGATCTCGTGCGCATAGGGCCCGGTCACCGCGTGCATCGCGTCGAAGGCCATCGACAGGCCCTGCCCCGCCGCCGCCCGGATCGCGGGGAAATCGAACAGCTCCTCCATCAGGTCGGCATAGTCGGCCACGGAATCGATCACCTCGACCATCATGTCGCCCACTTGGCTCGTGCCGATGCGGTCGAGATCGACCTCGGGCCCGCCATCGACCATCATCCAGCGGTCGATGGTCTGCGTGCGCGCGTGGATCGCCGCGGTTACCGCCTCGGGCGCGGGGCCGCCATTGGCGATGTTGTACTTGATGCCGAAATCCTCGTCCGGCCCGCCGGGGTTGTGGCTGGCCGAGAGGATCAGCCCGCCGGAAGCGCCATACTTGCGGATCACGTGGCTCGCCGCGGGGGTCGAGAGGATGCCGCCCTGCCCGACCAGCACGCGGGCATAGCCGTTCGCCGCCGCCATGCGGATCGCCTCGGCGATGACGGTGCGGTTGTGGAACCGCCCGTCGCCGCCGATCACCAGCGTCGAACCCGCGGGCCTCTCGGCAACGTCGAACACCGCCTGGATGAAGTTCTCGGCATAATTGGGCTGCTGGAACACCCGCACCTTCTTGCGCAGGCCCGAGGTGCCGGGCTTCTGTCCTTCGAAGGGCGTGGTGGGAAACGTCTGGATCATCCCTGTTCCTCGATCAGTTGGCGGTAGAGCGCAGCATAGGCCGCGCCGCTCGCGCCCCAGGAGAAATCCGCCTTCATCCCGTTTGTCTGGAGGCGTTTCCATGCGGCAGGGCGGTGGTAAAGCGCGACGGCGCGGCTGATCCCCATCGCCAGCGCGCCGGGGGTGACGGCGTTCATCTGGAAACCCGTGGCCACTCCGGCGGCGAGCGCGGCGGGGTTGGCGTCAATCACCGTGTCGGCGAGCCCGCCGGTGCGCGAGACCACGGGGACGCAGCCGTAAGCGAGGCCATAGAGCTGGGTCAGGCCGCAGGGCTCGAAGCGGCTCGGAATGAGGATCGCGTCGCCCCCGCCCTGCAAGCGGTGCGAGAGCGCCTCGTCATAGCCGATCCGCACGCCGATCCGCCCCGGATGGCGCGCGGCGGCGGCGTGGAAGCGCGCCTCGATCTCCGCGTCGCCCGAGCCCAGCAGCGCCAGCCGCCCGCCGATCCCGACAAGGTGATCGAGCACCTCGGCGAGCACGTCCATGCCCTTCTGCCAGGTGAGGCGGGAGACGACGATAAACAGCGGGCCATCGTCCCTGTCGAGCCCGAATTCCTGCTCCACCGCGCGCTTGTTCTTCGTCCGCGCGGCGAGCTTTCCGGCGGCGAAGCGCGCGGCGAGATGCGGGTCGGTCGCCGGGTTCCACTCCTTGGTGTCGATGCCGTTGAGAATGCCATGCACCCGGTTCGAACGAGCGAGGATCAGCCCCTCCAGCCCCATGCCGAATTCGACCGAGCGGATCTCGCCCGCATAAGTCGGGCTCACCGTGGTGATCGCATCGGCGAGCTGCATCCCGGCCTTGAGGAAGCCGACGCCGCCGTAGCTCTCCACCCCGTCGACCGTCCATGCCGAGGCGGGCAGGCCGAGCCGCGGGAAGATGTCGCCCGGGAAATAGCCCTGGAAGGCCATGTTGTGGATGGTGATGACGCTCGGCACGACCCTCGGCATTGGCCGCCCGCCCGCCAGCGGCGCGAGGCGCAAATAGGCGGGCACCATGCCGGCCTGCCAGTCATGCGCATGGACGAGATCGAAGCTGCGCCCCTTGACCGCGCCTGCGCCGATATCCGCAGCCGCCCGCGCGAAGGCGGCGAAACGCCGCCAGTTGTCGTCCCAGTCGCGGCCCGCTCCGTCGGCGTAGGGCCCGCCCTCGCGGGCGAACAGCGCGGGCGCATCGAGCACCAGCAGCGGGTGCTCGCCGAGCTTGCCCGCCAGCAGCCGCGCCGGGGTGCCGAGCAGCGCGTCCCACTTGTGCACCGCCCGCGTCTTGCCGAGCTTCGCCAGCACCGCGGGGTAGCCCGGGAGGAAGCTCGTCACCTCCACGCCTTGTGCCGCGAGCGCGGCAGGCAGCGCCCCCGCGACATCGGCGAGCCCCCCGGTCTTGACCAGCGGCGCGGCCTCGGAGGCGACCGAGAGAACCTTCACCTTCATCCCGTGAGGCGCGCCATCATGTCGCGGGTGACCAGCACCACCCCCTTGTCCGAGATCCGGAAGCGGCGCGCGTCGAGCTCGGGATCCTCGCCGATCACCAGCCCCTCGGGGATGCGCACCCCGCTATCGATGATCACCCGATTGAGCCGCGCCCCCCGCCCGATGTTGCAATAGGGCAGGATCACCGCCTCGCGCACGTTGGAATAGCTGCCGATCTTCACCCCGGTGAACAGCAGGCTGCGGCGCACCTCGGAGCCGGAGATGATGCAATCCCCCGACACCAACGAGGAGACGGCAAAGCCGCGCCGCCCGTCCTCGTCATGGACGAACTTGGCGGGCGCGGCGACCACCGCGTCGGTCCAGATCGGCCAGTCGCGGTCATAGAGATTGAGCTTGGGCACGGTGTCGGTAAGGTCGAGATTGGCCTCGAAATAGGCGTCCAATGTGCCGACATCGCGCCAGTATTCCTCGATTTCTTCAGCCGCCCGGATGCAGCTGCTGGTGAAGCGGTGCGCGACCGCTTTGCCGTGCTTGACGATATAGGGGATGATGTCCCCGCCGAAATCGCGCTTCGAATTCGGGTCGTCCGCATCGCGGCGCAGCTGTTCGAACAGGAAATCGGTGTTGAAGACGTAGATCCCCATCGAGGCGAGCGCCATGCCCTCGTTGCCCGGAATGCCCGGCGGATCGGCGGGCTTTTCGACGAAGGCGGTGATGGTGTCGGCGGCATCGACCTGCATGACGCCGAAGCCGGTCGCCTCCATGCGCGGCACGACAAGGCAGCCGACGGTGACGTCCGCGCCCGAATTGACGTGCTGCTGGAGCATCAATTCGTAGTCCATCTTGTAGATGTGGTCGCCCGCAAGGATCACCATGTACTTGGGCGCGTGGGACGCGATGATGTCCATGTTCTGGAACACCGCGTCGGCCGTGCCTTCGTACCACTGGTTTTCCGAGACGCGCTGGCTGGCGGGCAGGATGTCGAAGCTCTCGTTGCGTTCGGGGCGCATGAAGTTCCAGGCGCGCTGCATGTGACGGATCAGCGAATGCGCCTTGTACTGCGTCGCCACCCCGATGCGGCGGATGCCGGAATTGATCGCGTTCGACAGCGCGAAGTCGATGATCCGGGTCTTGCCGCCGAAATAGACCGCGGGTTTCGCGCGCCGGTCGGTCAGCTCCATCAGCCGGCTGCCGCGCCCGCCGGCGAGCACATAGGCCATCGCCTCACGCGCCAGGGGGCGTCCCGATGTTCTTTCATGCATCCCATTCTCTCCCCAGAGTGGTGTTGTGTTCTTATCCCGTGAATTGCAGCATTATCGTGGCAAGCGGCGGCAGCACGACATGCGCCGCGCCGCCCGCTGCGGTGACGCTTCCCATGTTGCCCTTGCCGCTGCCGCCATATTCGAGCGCGTCGCTGTTGAGCACCTCGGCCCACACCCCGTCATGCGGCAAGGGCAGGCGGTAGGCCTCGTGAAAGGCGGGCGTCATGTTGGCGATCACCGCCACCGGAGCCTCGCCCGGAGCCTTGCGTGCCCAAGCGAAGACCGAGTTGTCGGCGTCGTCGGCGATCAGCCATTCGAAGCCCTCGCCTTCGCAATCGCGGGCATGGAGCGCGGGGGTCTGGCGGTAGAGGCGGTTCAAGTCGCGGACGAGATCGGCAACGCCGCGATGCGCGCGGGCATCCATCAGGTGCCAGTCGAGGGCGCGCTCCTCGCTCCATTCCCGGCGCTGGGCGAATTCCTGGCCCATGAAGAGCAGCTTCTTGCCCGGGTAACCCCACATCATCGCATAGTAGGCGCGCAAGTTTGCGAATTGCTGCCAGTCGTCGCCGCTCATCTTGCCGAGGATCGTGCCCTTGCCGTGCACCACCTCGTCATGGCTCAAGGGCAGGACGAAGTTCTCCGAGAAGGCATAGACGAGGCCGAAGGTGATCTCGTTGTGGTGATATTTCCGGTGGATCGGGTCACGCGCCATGTATTGCAGCGTGTCGTGCATGAAGCCCATGTTCCACTTGAACCCGAAGCCCAGGGCCGTGCGCGGCCCTTCGTCGAAGGCGGGCTGCGAGACGCCGGGCCATGAGGTCGATTCCTCGGCAATCGTCATCACCCCGCCGTGGGTGCCGTAGAGCGCGCGGTTGGTGGCGCGCATGAACTCCACCGCCTCCCAGTTCTCGCGCCCGCCCTCGGCATTGGGGATCCACTCGCCGTCCTTGCGCGAGTAATCGCGGTTGAGCATCGAGGCGACCGCATCGACGCGCAGCCCGTCGACATGATATTGCTCGGCCCAGAACAGCGCGTTGTTGACGAGGAACGAGCGCACTTCCTTGCGCCCAAAATTGTAGATCGCGGTGTTCCAGTCGGGGTGGAAGCCGAGGCGCGGGTCTTCGTGCTCGTAGAGCGCGGTGCCGTCGAAACGGGCGAGGCCGTGCTCGTCGACCGGGAAGTGCGCGGGCACCCAGTCGATCAGCACGCCGATCCCGGCGCGGTGCGCTCCGTCGACGAAGCGCGCGAACCCCTCGACATCGCCGAACCGGGCCGAGGGCGCATAGAGCCCGGTGGTCTGGTAACCCCAGCTCGGGTCGTAGGGATGCTCGGACACCGGCAGGAACTCGATATGGGTGAAGCCCATTTCGGTAACGTAAGGGATCAGGCGCGCGGCCATTTCGTCCCAGGTCAGGAACCAGCCATTGTCGTCACGCTGCCATGAGCCGGGGTGGACCTCGTAGATCGATATCGCCTCGCGCCGGGGATCGACGCTGGCCCAGTGCGCGCGGTGGGCCTCGTCGCCCCATTCGCGCTTGCCGGGGCGGGCAACGACGCTCGCGGTCCTGGGGCGCAGCTCGCTGGCGAAGGCGAAGGGATCGGCCTTGAGGGGCTGCACTGTGCCATCCGGGCCGGTGATGCGATACTTGTAGGCCGCGCCCTCGCCGATGTCGGGGATGAAGATCTCCCACACGCCGATGTCCACGCGGCGGCGCATCATGTGCGCGGCCGGGTTCCAGCCGTTGAAATCGCCCACCAGATTGACGCCGCGTGCATTGGGCGCCCAGACCGCGAAGTGGACACCGTCCGCGCCCTCGTGATGGATCACGTGCGCGCCCAGCTTGTCGAACAGGCGGAAATGCGTGCCCTCGGCGATCAGGAAATCGTCCATGGGCCCAAGCACCGGGCCGAAGGAATAGGGGTCGGTCACCCACCATTCGGCGCCCGCCCCCCGGCAGCGATATCTGACGGGCTTGGGCTTGCCCCGCAGCTTGCCTTCGAACAGCGGGCCATCGACCCGGGTCATCCTGCCGAGACGCCCCCTCTTGAGCGAGAAGGCCTCGGCCTCCTCGGCCCCGTGCAGGATCGCACGGGCGAAGGTGCCTTCCGGCCCGTCATGCGGCCCGAGCAGCGAGAAGGGATCGGCGTGGGTGCCGTCCAGCAGCGCGGCTATGGCCTCTGGCGGCGGCTTCACTTAGAGCACTTTCCGGCCATTCAGACCCACCCTGATCGTGTCAGGAAGTCCGCTGGACAGGAACAGTGCGCGGCAGGGGCTGGTTGCCCCTGCAAGTGCTGTGACGAAGCCAGCGGACTTCCTGACACGACCCCGCAGGGGCGGGCCGCTTTTGGCCCAGCGCCGCGTCGCTCGTCGCTCACTATGCTTCGGCATGGCTCTCTCCTCGCTTCTTGCGCTGGGCCAAAATCGGCTCCGTCAGGGTGGGTCTGAATGGCCGGAAAGTGCTCAAACGCCCCAGATCTCGCGCGCATATTCGCCGATGGTGCGATCGGACGAGAACCAGCCGACATTGGCGATGTTCATGATCGCCGACTTGCGCCAGCCTGCACGGGCCTGCCAGCGCGCGTCGACATCGCGCTGGGCGGCGGCATAGGCGTCGAAATCGGCCGCGACCATGAACCAGTCGGAGGTGTAGAGCGCGTCCATCAGCCCCTGGTAGCGCGCCGGCTCGTCGGGACTGAACACCCCGCTCGCGATCGAGCGCACCGCCTGGCACAGCTCGCGGCTGCCCTCGATCACCGCGCGGGGGTTGTAGCCATCGGCGCGCTTGGCGGCGACTTCCTCGGCGGTGAGGCCGAAGATCACGATGTTGTCGCGCCCGACCCGCTCCATGATCTCGATATTCGCGCCATCGAGCGTGCCGATGGTGAGCGCGCCGTTGAAGGCGAACTTCATGTTGCCCGTGCCCGAGGCTTCCATTCCGGCGGTCGAGATCTGTTCGGAAAGGTCGGCGGCCGGAATGATCCGCTCGGCGAGGCTGACGTTGTAATTGGGGACGAACAGCACCTTCAGCACCTCGCCGACCGAGGGATCGGAATTGATCCGCCGGGCGATGTCGTTGGCGAGTTTGATGATGAGCTTGGCATTGTGATAGGTCGGCGCCGCCTTGCCGCCGAAGATCTTCACCCGCGGCACCCAATCGCGCTCGGGATGGCTGCGGATCTGATCGTAGAGCGCGACCGTCTCGATCAGGTTGAGCAGCTGGCGCTTGTATTCGTGGATGCGCTTGATCTGCACGTCGAACAGCGCATCGGGATCGAGCCTCAGGCCGGTCAGCTCGCGCAGGTGGTTCGCAAGATCGACCTTGTTGGCGCGCTTCACCTCGTCGACCCGCTCGCCCAGCGCCGCATCGCCGGCCAGCGCGGCAAGATCGGCGAGCTTCTCGGCATCGGCGATGAACCCGTCACCGATCGCCTCGCGCACCAGACTGGTAAGGCGCGGGTTGGACTGGTGCAGCCAGCGGCGCGGGGTGACGCCGTTGGTCTTGTTGTTGATCCGCTCGGGATAGAGCCGATGGAGATCGGCGAACACCGTCTCCTTCATCAGCCCGGTGTGGAGCGCGGCCACCCCGTTGATCGAATGCGCGCCCACGAAGGCGAGGTTCGCCATGCGCACGCGGCGTTCGCCATGCTCGTCGATCAGCGAGATCGCGGCGATCGCGGCATCGCCGAGCCCCGCCTTCCTCGCCTCGCGCAGCACCTTGGCGTTGATCGCATAGACGATCTGCATGTGGCGCGGCAGCAGCCGCTCGAACAGCGGCAGCGGCCAGCTTTCGAGCGCCTCGGGCAGCAGGGTGTGATTGGTGTAGGCGATGGTGGCGCGGGTGATGTCCCAGGCCTCGTCGAACATCAGGTGATGCTCGTCCATCAGCAGGCGCATCAGCTCGGCGACGGCGACCGAGGGGTGGGTGTCGTTCAATTGGATCGCCGCCTTCTCGGGCAGCGTGCGCACGTCGCCATAATACTGCACGTGGCGGCGCACGATGTCCTGTATGGAGGCGCTGGAGAAGAAGAACTCCTGCCGCAGCCGCAGCTCTTGGCCCGCAGGGGTGGAATCGGCCGGATAGAGCACCCGCACCAGCGTATCGGCGCGCACCTGCGCCGCGAGCGCGCCCGCGTGGTCGCCCGCGTTGAAGGCGGCAAGCTGGATCGGATCGAGCGCATTGGCGGTCCACAGCCGCAGCGTGTTCACCCGCTTGCCCTGCCAGCCGACCACCGGCGTATCGACCGCGGTCGCCTCGATCTTCTCGGCCGGTGACCATTGGATCACGCCGTTCTCGCTGGTCACCTCGCCGCCGAAGCCGACCAGATAGGCGCTCTCGCGCCGCTCGAACTCCCACGGGTTGCCGTGGGCGAGCCAGGTTTCGGGCAGCTCGACCTGCCAGCCATCATCGATGCGCTGGCGGAACATGCCGTTGATGTAGCGGATGCCGTAGCCGAAGGCGGGGATGTCGAGGCTGGCGAGGCTCTCCATGAAGCACGCCGCGAGCCGCCCGAGCCCGCCATTGCCGAGCGCGGCGTCGGGCTCCAGCTCCTCCAGCCGGGCAAGATCGAGGCCGTGTTCGCGCAGCGCCTGCTCCATCTCGCGCGTCACCCCGAGGTTCGAGAGCGCGTCGCGCAGCAGCCGGCCGATCAGGAACTCGAGGCTGAGGTAGTAGACCCGCTTGGCCCCGGTCTCGTGCGCGGCCGAAGTGGAAGCAAACCAGCGGTCGATGATGTCGTCGCGCAGTGCGAGCACCGAAGCCTCGTACCAGTCATGCGGCTTGGCGGCACGCTCGGTCTTGCCGACGCGGTGGCGCAGGGCGCCCATGATGCGCGCTTCGAGATCGCCGGACTTGCCTTCGGGGCGGTTGGTCACGCGGGACACTCTCCTTGGTTGGACCGGCGCAAGACGCGGGCCCGGCGGATCCATCGCCGCCACCCTCGCCCCCCCGGCAACGGCCTCCACACTAATCAGGTGCGCCGCCCGGCAGCAATCGCAGAAGTGCCCTGACAATCGTATTCATGCGGCGAATTGGCAAAGGTGCGGGCGCGGACGCTTGCATGAGCGGGCAAAGCACCCGATGCGACACGGCGGGAAGCGGCGAGGGAGACGGCGATGGAGCAGTTGCACACGCTGGCGCAGGCGGCCGGGGTGGCCCGTGCATGGACCGATGTCGAAGGCCGGCAGCAGGTCGTCGGCGATGCGGCGCTGGCGGCGGTGCTCGCCGCGCTCGGGCACGAGGCCGCGAGCGAACGCCAGATCGCGCGCAGTCTTGTCGCGTTGGAGGAACGGCGCCGCGCGCTCCCCGCCATGCTGGTCGCCGACTGCGGGGGAACGATCGCCCTGCCCTTCGCCCCGCCCCGTGCCGAAGCGACCGGGGAGGACGGCGTCACCCTGGCGCTGGCGGTTGCGGGCGAGCGCCTGACGGTGCCCGAGGTGCCGGGCTATTACGACCTCGTGCTGGGCGGGCATGCGACCCGGCTCGCGGTCGCCCCGCCGCGCTGCCCGCTGCCGCCGCAGGGCGCGCGCCGCCCTTGGGGCGTGTCGGTGCAGATCCCCGCGCTGCGGGCGGCGCGCCCCTCCCCCTTCGGCACCTTCGGCGAACTGGCCGAGACCGCGCGCACTTTCGGCGCGGCGGGAGCGGACGCGCTGGCGATCAATCCCGTCCACGCGCTGTTCCCGGGGCACGGCAAGGGCTACAGCCCCTATTCGCCCTCGACCCGTTTGTTCCTGAACGGCGCGCTCGCCGATCCGGCGCTGGCGGGACTGCCGCCGCTGCCCGCCGAAGAAGCAACGCCGCTGATCGACTGGGCCGAAGCCCTGCCACGCCGCCTTGCACAGCTGCGCGACATGTTCGCTGCCCTTGCCCCTGAGCGTCGCGCCGCCTTCATCGCCACCGACGATCCGATGTTGCGCCGCCACGCGTTGTTCGACGCGCTCGACTGCCACTTCCGCGCAGCGACGGGCGCGCATGGCTGGCGCGACTGGCCCGCCGCCTATCACGATCCCGCAGGCGAGGCGGCGGCGCGCTTTGCCGCCGCGCACGCCGACGAAGTCGCCTTTCACCTCTTCGTCCAGAGCCTCGCGCAGGCCGGTCTCGAGGCCGCGCAGGCCGCCGCGAAGGAGGCGGGCATGAGCATCGGCCTGATCGGCGATCTCGCCGTCGGGGTCGATCCTTCGGGGAGCGATGCCTGGTCGCTCAGGCACGCGATGCTGGACGGCCTCACCATCGGCGCCCCGCCCGATCCGCTGGGGCCGCTGGGGCAGAACTGGTCGATCACCGGCTTCTCCCCCGATGGCCTCGGCGCAAGCGGCTACGCGCCGTGGATCGCGATGATCCGCGCAGGTCTCGCAAGCGGCGGGGGCCTGAGGATCGACCACGCCTTCGGCCTCGCCCGGCTCTGGGTGATCCCCGAGGGCGGGGCCACGGCGGACGGGGCCTACCTTTCCTACCCCTTCGAAGACCTGATCCGCCTTGCCACACTGGAGGCGCACCGCGCGGGCGGCTTCATCATCGCCGAGGACCTCGGCACCGCGCCGCATGGCTTCACCGGCGCGGTCACCGCGAAGGCGATGCTGGGCATGCGGGTGCTGTGGTTCGAGCGCGCCGCCGACCACGGCTTCATCGGCGCGGGCGACTACGCGCCGCTCAGCGCGGCGATGAGCGGGACGCATGACACCGTTACCGTCGCAGGCTGGTGGCGCGGGCGCGATCTCGACTGGGCGGACGAGCTCGGCCGCCTGCCCGAAGGCATGCCCCGCGCCGAGGCGGAAGCGATCCGCGACTGGGACCGGGGGCTGCTGTGGTCGACGCTCGACCACACCGCACCGCGCCCCGCGCCCGACGACCCCGCGCCGGTGGTCGACGCCGCGATCGCCCACATCGCCCGCACCCCCTCGGCCCTAGTGCTGGTCTCGCTTGAGGACATGCTCGGCCTTGAAGAGCAGCCCAACCTGCCCGGCACAGTCGAGACCCACCCCAACTGGCGCCGCCGCCTCGCCGCTCCGATCGGCGAGCTCGCGGAGGCGCCGGACGTCGCCCGGCGCTGCGCCATTCTCACGGACACGAGGCCGGTCGCCGCGCCGGGGCGGCCGGAAGGCTGAAGCCGAGGCGAAGGCAATGTCCCCCCGTTCCCCCCGTGCCTTGCCTTGCCTTGCCTTTCGCCGCCGACCTACCGCTGTGCCGCGTGATAGCCGCCATAGGCGCGGACGGGGCTCCATTCGGGCTCGATCGCGGGTAGATCCGTCGCCAGCCCCTTGAAGTCGCCGACCGCGTGGACGGGCTTGCCCGCCAGCACGGTGAGATCGGCTTCGATGTCCTTCAGGTCGTCGTCTGCGACATCGAGATAGGGCCCATTGAGCAGCGCGAAATCGGCATATTGGCCCGGCTTGATCCGGCCCTTGAGGCGCTCCTCCTGGCTGAACCAGGCCGATCCGACGGTGTAGTGGAACAGCGCCTCCTCGCGGCTCAACCGGTGCCGCTCGCCGTGCAGTTGCGTGCCGCCCAACGATTTGCCGGTTGTCGCCCAGTAAAGCGCGGGCCAGGGGTTGTAGCTCGCCACCCGCGTCGCATCGGTGCCGAGCCCGAGCGGCACGCCCGCCTCGATCACGTCGCGCAGCGGCGGGGCGTTGCGGGTCGCCTCCTCGCCGTAGCGTTCGAGGAAATATTCGCCCGCATAGGCCATGCGCGCCTGCATCGCGAGCCCGCCGCCCAGCGCCTTGATCCGCTCGATCGTCGGGCGCTTGAGCGTCTCGCCGTGGTCGAAGGCCCAGCGCACCCCGCCGAACCCGTCGCGGCCCTCGGCGACTTCGAGCGCGTGGGCTTTCTCGAAGACGTTGAGGATGTTCGCGATGGATTCGTCATAGGTCGCATGGATGCGCAGCGGCCAGCGGTTCTTCAGCAGGTGCCGTGTCACCTCGAGCAGGGCCGCGTCCCATCCGGCGCGATCCTCGAGCGCGGGGCGATCGGCCATGAAGTTCTCGTAATCGACCGCCGACCAGGTCAGCGTCTCGCCCCCGCCTTCGACCTCGTAGCCGTGGAGCAGCTCCTCGGCGCGATTGACCCCGGCCTGCCAGTCGCGGGTCCAGGCCTCGAACTCGGCGAGTTCGGCGCCTTTCCTCTGCGGGAAAAGGTAGGTCGAGATGCGCATCGTTAGCGCGCCGCTGGCCGCCAGCGCATCGGTGCCCGCATAGTCCTCGGGGAAGCTGTGACCCCCGCCACCGGCGTCGATCACCGAGGTCAGCCCGAAGCGGTTGAGCTCGCGGTAGTAGTGCCGGGTCGAGAGCGCCTGCTCCTCCGGAGACAGCGAGGGCAACGCCGCGACGGCGCCGTAGAGCAGGTCGGGATTGGGCGTGGCATGGAGGATGCAGCCGCCGTCGGGCGTGAATTCGTAGCGCGTGCCATAGGGCGGCTTGGTGGCCGGGGTGAGCCCGCGCACCTCGACCGCCTTGCGGTTGAGGTAGCCCTGCGAATAGAGGAACAGAACGTAGACCGGTGTGTCGGGGGCCGCCGCGGTCAGCTCGGCAGGCGTCGGCAGGCGGCGCTCGGCGAACTGGTAAGGCGACCACCCGCCCACCACCCGCATCCATTGCCCTTTGGGGGTCTTGCGCGCGGCCTCGCGGATCATTTTCAGGCCTTGCGCCAGCGAGGGGACGCCATCCCAGCGCAGCTCGGTCGCGTAGAAGCGGCCCGCACGGGTGGGGTGCTGGTGGCTGTCGTTGAGGCCCGGGATGAGTGTCCGGCCGCCCGCCGAGATGACCCTGGTGGCGGGGCCCCTGCGCGCGAGGATGTCCGAGCTGCTGCCGACCGCCTGGATCAAGCCGCCGCGGATCGCGACCGCCTCGGCGCGCGGGCGGGCGGTGTCCTGGGTGATGATCAGCGCATCGGTGATGATCGTGTCGGGCGGCGATGCAAACAGCTCCTGCGCCAGCACGCGGCCGGGCTGCGCGGCAAGGGCTGCACCGGCCATGCCGCCGAGAGCGAGCATGCGGCGGCGCGAGAGCGCTGGGGGCGGGAGGACGGAAAGCCGGGTCATGACGGGAACTCCTCGGGTCAGAAATCGAACTGCAAGGTGGCTTCGACGAAATCGATGGGGTCGGCCGGGCCGGTGGCCCTGATGAAGTCCTGCGGCGCGGAGTGGGTGAACACGATGCCGAGCAGCAGGTTCTCGCGCGGTTCCCATTCGATCACCCCCGACAGCGAGGTGTCGACGAAACGCTGGCGCGCGCCCTGCGGCTGGCGGAACAGGTTGCCCGGCGGCGCATAGACGCCGTCTTCGCGCTCGAGCCGCCAATAGAGATTGAGGTCGAGCGCGAGGAACAGGTTCTCGCGCGGACGCAACCGGAGGTAGGGATGCAGGTTGAAGAAGTTGGCAGGCCCCAGCACCGCATTCTCGGAGAAGTAGCTGGCATTGGGGTAAAGCGCGCTGAAGGTGCCGAGCACCCCGTCGCCAGGATCGCCGTCGCCGGAGGCGATGTTGGCCGAGAGCATGATCTCGGGCTTCCAGGGGCGATCCTCCCAGCGGTAGCCGGTGTTGGTGGCGAGCGTCCATGCCGAGATGTCGCCGCGCCCGAAGCGGCCAGTCTGATAGACGGCCTCCCAGTCCCAGAACCATCCGCCACGTGATCCGAAGGCGCGCAGGCCCAGGGAGTGGCGCCGCTCGTCGCCCACGCCCTCGATGGTGCGCCGATCGGCGACTTCGGAGAAGATGTAGTAGGCATCGACCCTGCCGAGCGGCGCGGGGAAGGTCGCCTGCACGCCGGCGATGTCGCGCCCCTCGTTGCGCCCGTCGTTGAAGACGCCGTTCGGGTCGGTGGCGACGAGGCGCAGGGCGAAGGCGTCGAGATCGACCGCGCCGAGCCGCGCCTTGACCCGCGCCCCGTCCCAGTTGCGGCGCACGGTCGTCCCGTCGCGCACCGCGAGCAAGCGCTGCGAGCCGAGCCGGATTTCCTGTCGCCCGAGCCGGACGAAGGCGTCCTCGGGTCCGATCTCGACGAACGCCTCCTGCAGATCGAGCACGTTGCGCTCGATCGGGCTGTCCTCCTCCCCGCCCTCGATCAGCGCGCTCACAACGCTGACGCGAGCGCGCAGATTGCCGGTGATCCTCGCGTCGGCCGCGATCTGGGCGCGCTGCGTCCAGAACCAGCCCGCCGTCTCGGCCTCGGCGTCATATTCGAGCGCCGACTGGTAGGTGGCGCGCTCGCGCAGCTGGCCGGTAAGGACAATGGCGCGCTCCGGGGCGGCGCCTTGCGTTTCGGCCTCCGCCCCGGTGTCTGCGGAAAGCGGGCCTTCCGGCAGGAGCAGCAGCACCGCCGCCGCCGATGTCACGAGCGCCCGCATCCCCGCTTCACTTCTTCAGAAGTTCGGCTTCGATCGCGATCTCGACCTTGTCGCCGAGCGCAGAGCCCGACAGGAAGGTGTTCCCGAACGCGGTCCGATCGATCACGCCCCTCGCGCTGAAGCCGATTGCCGGCACCTTCACGAAGGGGTGCGAGGCCATCGAGCCGTTGTAGGTCGCCGAGAGCGTGACCGGCCGGGTCACGCCCATCATGGTGAGGTTGCCGGTGATGTCGGCGGTGGTCGGGCTGGTCCGCCTGACCGCGGTGGACCGGAAGGTGATGGTCGGGAACTGGGCGGCCTTCATGATCAGGTCGCTGGCGATCTCGGCGTCGAAATCCTTGTCCTTGCCGGGATAGCCGGTGTCGAATGAGGTCGCGCCGATGGTTGCCGAGACCGACGATTTCTCGACATTGTCCTTGTCGAACTGGAGCGCGATCGCAACGTCGCTCATGCGGGCGGTGTAGTTCGACAGGCCCATGTGGCCGATCTTCCAGGTCAGCGAGGTGTGGGCCGGGTCGTTGGCATAGGCGCCGCTCGGTGCCTCGACCGGCTTCGACTGGTCGGGGCCGGTCTGGGCTTCGGCGACATTGCAGGCCGCGAGCGTCAGGAGGGCGCCGGCAAGGATCAGATCACGCATAATGTCTTCCGTTTGCTGGGGGTTAAAGGGAAAGCGGAGAGGATCGCCGGGGCTTCAGGCTTCGACGGTGAGCGAGACACCGGCGAATGGTACCGGCTGTTCGGGGATCTTGCGCCCCTTGAGCGGCACCGGCACTCCGACCACGCGCACCCGCCCGGCTTCGAGAAGCGCGGCGAGCCCTGCGGGAGGAACCTCGACCTGGGTGGTGACGCTGCGCTCCAGCCCGGAGCGCAGGTCGGGGATCGGCAGGATCGTGAAGGTGCCCACGTAAGTCGCCGCGCCCGAGGCATCGTCGATCAGGAACAGCCGGTGCTGGAAGGGCTGGATCGGCAGGCTCATGCGCTCGTAGTTGAGCGACACGCGTCCGCGCGCCCTGCCCTCGGTCAGATCGCGGATCCTGGCGAGGTCGGTCTTGCCGAGGTCGATCGTCCCGAAGGTCGTGCCCTTGCCGTCGAAGGTCGGGATAGCCTTGCTCGTCAGGGTCGAGCGCCATTCCAGATCCGCGAAGGCGTAGCCGAGCGAGCGCGTGTCCAGAAGATCCCCCACGCGCACCGCCTCGCGGTCGCCTCCCGGGCCGAAAAACCAGAAGCGGTGGTCGAGCCAGTCGGGATCGGCCGGATTGGCGCGGCCCTCGCCCTGCGCCAGCCAGATCTCCCACACGCGGTCGATATTGCCGTGGTGGCACTGGAACAGCGGATCATTGCCCGCCCCGTCGAACGAGGCCATCTCTCCTCCGGTCCAGTTGTGGACGTTGTTGTGCGCCCCCTGTTCGAGCGTGCCCTCGACCTGGTTCTCGCCAGGCACGCGCTTGCGCCCGCCGAAATGGTCGAATGTCAGCGCCCGCAGCGCCGGGCCGAGCTCGAGGAAATCGGCCGGCACCATGTCGCCCTGCTCCTGCGCGCGGGTGGTGTCCCACAGCGGATTGTCCGCGCCCCACAGCCAGTCCGGAAGACGGGGATTGCGGGTCCAGTCCCAATAGGGAAGCGCGAAAGCCGGCTCGTTCAGCAAGCGGCGGATCTTCTGCTCGAGATTGACCAGATAGGCGCGGTGCCACGGCAGGAAGAACCAGCCGTAATGCACCTGGTAGCCGAAGGTGTTGGTGGCGCAGAACATCGAATGGTGCGCCCAGTGCTGCGCCCAGCCCATCGGGTCGAGCGGATTGGCCTCGGAACGCGCCTTCATCCAGCCCACGGCCTCGCGGTACATGCGCACATCGTCGCTGTCGGCGGTGAGGCTGTTCGCCTCCTTGCGCCCCCCGAAGCCGACGATCTCGCTCATCGGCGCAAGGCGGCCCGGGTCGATCGGGGGAAGCCCGCGCGCGGCCTTGGCGGCGGGCTGGCCCTGCGCCAGCGCCGCAAGCCCGCTGCCGAGGCCGATTGCGCCGATCGCGCCTGCCGCGATCAGCGACCGCCGGGACATGAAAGGATGGGACGTCATGGGTCTACCTTCTGCGTGGTGGTGGTGGCGGTGGTGTGGTGGCGGGCCGGTGCCGGGGATCAGGTACCGGCCCGCCGGGATCGTCCGTGGGGGGG
>NZ_LSJS01000168.1 GCF_001557325.1 Erythrobacter donghaensis | reverse complement strand
GGGCCGGGCTCTGGCGCGGGCTCGGCGCGGGGGCGGGATCGTCGAAGCCCGGAGGCAGCAGCGATTCGGGCTTGCCCTGCGCCAGGGCGAACCCCGTCAGCCCCGCCGCGCCGAGCGTGCCTGCCGCGGCGATGGCGAGCACGCTCGCCGAGAAGCTCCGTTGCCTTCCGCTCATTGCCCCTGCTCCGGCAGGCTCACGTCCTCGGCGATCGGGCGCAGCGGTTCCTCGCCCCCCTCGAACCACGCCAGCGCAAGGAGGCCGAGCGCCGCCACCCCAGCGAGCCACGGCCAGCGCCGCCCGCGCCGCCGAGGGGGAGCCTGCTCGAAACCGCCAGGGGTCAGACGCTCTTGCCGCAAGTTTGCCATATTGCGCGTGCCCTAGCCCATCTATAGGCCTTGCGGCAATGTCCGCCGCGTGCCCCTCCCCCCATGATCGCGATATCGCCGCCATCGCCGCGCGCATCACGCGGCCGGTGGTGCTGGTGGGGCTGATGGGCGTGGGCAAGTCGACCGTGGGGCGCAAGCTCGCCGCCATGCTCGGGCGCGATTTCGTCGATGCCGACGATGCCATCGCCGAGGCCGCCCGGCGCTCGATCCCGGAGATCTTCGAGGCCTTCGGCGAGGCCTATTTCCGTGACGGCGAACGGCGCGTGATCGCCCGCCTGCTGGCCGAGGGTCACGGCGTGATCGCGACCGGCGGCGGCGCCTTCGTCGATCCCCAGACGCGCGCGGCGGTGCTCGAACAAGGCATCGCGGTGTGGATCGATTGCGACGTCGACACGCTGGTCGAACGCACCGCGCGGCGCGGCAACCGTCCGCTGCTGAAGCAGGGCGACCCGCACGAGATCCTCACCCGGCTGGCGCGCGAGCGGGCGCCGTTCTACGGGCAGGCGCATATCCGTATCGTCAGCGAGACCGGCCCCCACGCCGACACCGCGCGCGCGATCATCGAGGCGATTGGTCAATGGCTGTAATTCCCGTCGCGCTGGCCGGGCGCGCTTATGAGGTGGTGATCGAGAGGGGCCTGCTCGACCGGATCGTCGAACACGCCGAGCCCTATCTGACGCGCTACAGCCGCACGGATCGTGCCGTGCCTTTCGTGGCCGACACCAACACCCGCGACATCTTTGCGGGCGATGTGAACGACCGCCTGGCGTGGGTGGGCCTCAAGGCCGAATGGTTCGTCGTCGAACCGGGCGAGGATGCCAAGAGCTGGGCCGTGCTCGAGCGCCTGTGCGACTGGCTGCTGGCCCTCGGCGTCACGCGTTCGGACCATGTCTTCGCGCTCGGCGGCGGCGTGGTCGGCGATCTCGTCGGCTTCGCCTGTGCGATCACCAAACGCGGCGTGGGCTTCGTGCAACTGCCGACGACGCTGCTGGCACAGGTCGACAGCTCGGTGGGCGGCAAGACCGCGATCAACACGCGCGCGGGCAAGAACCTGATCGGCGCCTTTCATCAGCCTTCGCAGGTGCTGATCGACCCGCTGGTGCTCGACACCCTGCCCGATCGGGAGATGCGCGCTGGCTTCGCCGAGGTGCTCAAATACGGCCTGCTCGGCGATGCGGCCTTCTTCTCCTGGCTCGAGGCGAACGGCGACAAGGTGCTCGCGCGCGAGCCGCACGCGCTCGAAAACGCCATCGCCACCAGCATCGCGATGAAGGCGCGGATCGTGGCGGCCGACGAGCGCGAGACGCTCGACCAGCGCGCGCTGCTCAACCTCGGGCACACCTTCGGCCATGCGCTGGAGGCCGAGACCGGCTTTTCCGACCGGCTGCTGCATGGCGAGGCGGTCGCATTGGGCATGGTGCTGGCGGCAAGGTATTCGGCGCGGCGGGGCGAGATTTCCGACGGGGACGCCGCGCGGGCGGCGGCAGCAATTGCGGCGGCGGGGCTCCCCGCCTCGCTCCCCTCGCTCGGCCTTGCCTGCAACGGGGCCGCGCTGGTCGACCATATGCGCCACGACAAGAAGGCCGAAGGCACCACCCTTCCCTTCCTTCTCCTGCGCGCGCTGGGCGAGGCTTACGTGGCGCGCGATGTCGACCTCGCCGACATCGCCGCCTTCATGGATGAGGAACTGCGCGGATGACCCGCTTCATCGACCTCTCGATCCCGATCACCAACGACGTGGTCTCCGATCCCGAGGTGATGCGGCCCAAGGTGACCTACATGACCCACGAGACCACGTGGGAACAGATCGCGATGTTCTTCCCCGGCCTCAAGCGCGAAGACCTGCCCGATGGCGAAGGCTGGGCGGTGGAGTTCGTCGAGCTTTCCACCCACAATGGCACCCACATGGACGCGCCGTGGCACTTCCATTCGACCACCGATTGCGGCGCGACTCCCGCGCCCAGCATCGACGAGGCCCCGCTCGACCGCTTCCTGCGTCCCGGCGTGAAGCTCGACTTCTCGCACCTCCCGCACGGCCATGTCGTCAGCGCCGCCGAGGTGCAGGCGGAGCTGGCGCGCATCGGCTACACCTTGCAGCCGCTCGACATCGTGCTGGTGCAATCGGGCGCGGTCTACGGCAGCGAGGGCTTCACCGATCAGGGCGTCGGCCTCGGCGCGGAGGCGACCTTGTGGCTCACGGCGCAGGGGATCGAAGTGGTCGGCACCGACGCCTGGAGCTGGGACGCGCCCTTCAGCCACACCGCGAAGGCCTGGGCCGAGACGCGCGACCCGTCGATCATCTGGGAAGGCCACAAGGCCGGACGCATCCGCCCCTATTACCAGATCGAGAAGCTGGCGAACCTCGCCGCGCTGCCGCCTTTCGGCTTCACCGTCAGCTGCTTCCCGGTCAAGATCGCGCGCGCCAGCGCCGGCTGGATCCGGGCAGTGGCGATGATCGAGGACTGAAACCTTGCACATCGCGCTCGCCGACCTTGCCGACCCGCGCGTCCAGGACCTCATCGCCTTCCACCAGCGCGCCATGCTTGAAGGCTCGCCGCCGGGCCTCAGCTTCGCGCTCGATCTGTCGGGCCTGCAAGCCGAGGGCGTGACGGTGTGGGCTGCCGAGGTGGACGAGCGGATCGCCGCGGTTGGTGCGATGAAGCGGCTCGATGCGGTGTCGGCGGAAGTGAAGTCGATGCGCACCCACCCCGATTTCCTGCGACGGGGGATCGCCGCGGCGCTGCTCGAGACAATCATCGCCCACGCCCGCGCCGAGGGTTTGCGGACGCTCAGCCTAGAGACCGGCAGCGGCCCCGCCTTCGAGCCTGCGCTGACGCTCTACCGCCGACGCGGGTTCGTGAATGGCACGGCCTTCGCCGATTACATCCTCACCGACTTCAACCAGTGCCTCCATCTGGCACTGGATTGATCGCGCAAAATCAATGCGCCGGGCGGCTCGGGAGCTGGGCGATATTGTCACCTGTCTGCGTGATGCGCGCAGCCTTCAGGGCTGCCTCTTCCTCCAGCATCCGGTCATGTTCGCCAAACAGCTGCTCGATATCGGCACGCCGTTCCAGCAGCATGTTGGCAATGCCGGGCGCAAGGCTCTCGCCGTCGCCGATCTTGCCGAGCATCGCAGCCAGATCGCTCACCGTCGCATCGCGCGCATTCTTGTAGAAATTGCCCTTACGGTCAAAATAGCCGGTTCCGGTATGTGCCATGATCAAATGCTCCCGCCTGAGCTTCGATCCGCCCCGCGGAGGATCCGCGATTCGGCAAAACGAGTGTCTCACAGGACGAACTGTAGAACAAAACCGGTGCGAATTTTTTGTCGCACATCAGTAATCTGGCGCAAAAAGACAGGATCTTCTGCAAGTAACCCCGCCCCCGCTGTCACTCCAGCTCGAGGATCACCGCGTCGACCGCCAGGCTCTCGCCCTCGGCGGCGTTGATCTTCGCGATCGTGCCCTCCTTCTCGGCGCGCAGGATGTTCTCCATCTTCATCGCCTCGACCGTCGCGAGCGGCTGGCCGGGCTGGACCTTGTCGCCCTCGCCCACGTGGAGCTTCACCAGCATCCCCGGCATCGGGCAGATAAGGAGGCGCGAAAGATCGGGCGGGACCTTCTCGAGCATCAGTGCGGCATAGGGCGCGATCCGCGCCGGCAGGATCCGCACCGCGTGCTTCGCGCCGCGTGTGGTCATGACGAAGCCCGTGAGGGTGCGTTCAAGCTGGACGGTGATCGGCTCGCCGTCGACGGTGGCGGTGACGGCGACCGCACCGATCGCATATTCGTGCCGAACGGTCAGCGGCTCGCCGTCGACCTTGATCGCTTCCTCGAGGCTGGAAAGGTCGACCCCGAAAGTCTCGCCGCCAACCGTCACCGACCAGTGCGTCGGGGCGTCAAGCGTATCGGCAAGCTGCCCGCTGATGTCGCGGGCACGGCCTTCGATCGCGTGCATCAGCGTAGCGCCCAACCCCGCCAGCTTGCGCTTGAGCGCGTTGCCCGTCGCCGCGCCGTGGAAGCCCTCCGGATATTCCTCGGCGATGAAGCCGGTGGTCAGTTCCCCCGAGCGGAAGCGCGGGTGCTGCATGATCGCGGAGAGGAAATCGACATTGTGGCCGAGGCCCTTGATTCGGAAGTTGTCGAGCGCCTCGATCTGGAGATCGGCGGCTTCGTCGCGGGTCGGGGCCCAGGTGATCAGCTTGGCGATCATCGGATCGTAGAAGCGCGAGACTTCGCCGCCTTCATAGACCCCGTCATCGACCCGGACGCTGCCGTTCCCGCGCGCCACGCCCCGGCGTGCCTTGCCCGCGACCGTCTCGTCCTCGCTCCAGCCGGGGAGCGGGGGCTGGTAATGAACCAGCCGCCCGGTCGAGGGCAGGAAGCCGCGATAGGGGTCCTCGGCATAGACGCGGTTCTCGATCGCCCAGCCGTCGATCCCGATGTCGTCCTGCGTCATCGCGAGGCGTTCGCCCGCCGCCACACGGATCATCTGCTCGACCAGATCGATGCCGGTGATCGCCTCGGTGACGGGGTGCTCGACCTGAAGCCGGGTGTTCATCTCGAGGAAGTAGAAGCTCTCCCCCGTCGGGTCCGCGCCGGATACGATCAGTTCGACCGTACCCGCCGAGTAATACCCCACCGCGCGCGCCAGAGCGACGCATTGCTCGCCCATCGCCTTGCGCATCTTGGGCGTCACGAAAGGCGACGGCGCTTCCTCGACCACCTTCTGGTGGCGGCGCTGGATCGAGCATTCGCGCTCGTTCAAATAGAGGATGTTGCCGTGCTGGTCGCCGAGGATCTGGATCTCGATATGGCGCGGATTGAGGATGAATTTCTCGATGAAGACGCGGTCATCGCCGAAGGAGTTGAGCCCCTCGCGCTTCACGCTTTCGAACCCCTCGCGCACGTCGGCTTCATTGTAGGCAAGGCGCATCCCCTTGCCCCCGCCCCCGGCCGAGGCCTTCATCATCACCGGATAGCCGATCTCGTTGGAGATACGGACGGCGTGCTCGGTATCCTCGATCTCGCCGACGAAGCCGGGGACGACATTGACGCCCGCTTCCTTGGCGAGCTTCTTGGATTCGATCTTGTCGCCCATGGCGGCAATCGCGCCGACCGGGGGGCCGATGAAGGCAATGCCTTCCTTGGCGAGCGCCTCGGCAAAGGAGGTGCGCTCCGACAGGAAGCCGTAGCCCGGGTGCACCGCTTCCGCCCCGGTCTGCTTGCAGGCGGCAATGATCTTGTCGGCGACCAGATAGCTCTCCGCCGCGGGCGAAGGGCCGATATGCACCGCCTCGTCAGCCATCGCGACGAAGGGCGCGCGGGCATCGGCGTCGGAATAGACCGCGACCGTCTTGATCCCCATCCGCCTCGCGGTGGTGATGACCCGGCAGGCGATCTCGCCGCGGTTGGCAATCAGGATTTTGGAGAACATGGTCTAGTCAATGATCCTTTTCAGGCCCGCATGGACGAAATCCTCGCCCTTGAACAGCAGCGGCTCTGCCCGCTCTGTCGCCAGCGCGTAGGCAAAGCAATCGCCAAAATTGAGCTGCGCAGGATGGCCGCTGCCCTTGCCGAAATCGCGATAGGCCTGCCGGGCGATGCGCGCTTGGGAGGGAGTGACTGGCACAATCTCAATGGCCAGCCTGGCGATGATCTCATCAACTTTCGCGCTCAGCACGGGGTTGCGATCGCGGTCGATAACGATGCCGGTTTCCAGAAAATTGCCCGCAGACATCACGGCCCGCCCATTTGCAAGGATCGCCTCCGTGAACGCCCTCGCCTCAGGTTCACCCCAGACGATGGCGACAATCGCCGAGCTATCGATGATCACTTGGGCAGGCCGTATTCGTCGTATAGAAAGGCGTCCATATCCAGAGCCAGCAATTCGGGCGACATCAGTGCGCGCGTTTCTTCGCAAAGCTTCATGATCTCAGCCACCTTTGCTTCGCGCTCGACATCCAGCTTCAGCCGGCGCGCGCGCAGGGCTTCCAACACAACCTGAGTAATCGAGGTGCGTTCGATTGCCGCTAGCTCGGAAGCAAGGCGATAAGCCTCATCACTCTTGATGTTCATTTGCGCGCCCATGGCGTCGCTTGCTCCTCTACCAACCAGGGAAGATATAGTAGAAGGGTTTCATCCGGTAAAGCCCTCGTCGCATGCAGCGCGCAGGGCATAGGCGATCAGGCTGTCGGCATAGGCAGGCGCACCGCGCCGGTCGCCCTCGCCGCTGACGAGGGTTTGCACTGCCCTCCCCAGCATGGCGATGTTGGCGGGGGAGAGCCTTCCCAGCGGCTCGACATAGATACCGATGGTGAACAGGATCGCGCCCGTTTGCGGCAACCGCCGGAGGGTCTGGCGTTCGGAGCGCACGAACAGGGTCTCGCCTGCGTTCTCGGGCGTGACATGGGCGAAGGCCTCGTGCGGCGGTCGGTCGGGCAGCCAGCGGCGCTCTCCGCAAGCGGCGATGAACCAATTGCACCGCCCGTAGATCGCACCGGGACGCAGGGTCTCCATGAAGCGGTCGACCCCGGTGGCGAGGTGCTCCTCGTAGCCCTGTATCGGGGCATGGAGCGCGCGCAGCGGCAGGCCGATCTTCTCGGAAGGGTGCCAGTCCGAAGGCCAAGCCACCGCCGCGCCGATCAGGCGGTAGACCGCCTCGCCCTCGGCTTGCGTCAGGAGGCACAGGTCCTCGTGCACCGCCAGCGCCGCCTCGGGGAGCGCGCCATCCACGCCGAGCATCGCGGCCAGTTCGCGGCCCGGCGCGTCCACTTCGGGCGTCAGCTGCACAGCATCCGGCCAATCGGCAAACCCCGCAGCCCGCGCCGCCAGATCGGGCGCGGGCTGGAGCCACGCGCGCTCCTCCAGCCTGACCAGCCCCATCCTGAGCTGCCCGCCGCCGCGTGCCTTGGGGAGCAGGGTGTCAACGGTGAAGCCGAGGGTCATTCGTCCAGACTCGCACTCGCGATCATTCTCCACCCAGTGAACACCGCGAACACAATCATGCAAAACATACCAGCGTGGACCGGATCAATTCCGCCGGGAACGCGCTCGTCAAGCCAGACATAGAGGCGAACGGCAATTCCGATCAGGCTCCAGACAAGGATGAAGCACACCACCTGCGCGGCGGCCCGTCCAATCAGCTGCGTGAGGAACTGGAACATGCGCGAAGGGCTCACCCCACCCCTCCCCGCCGCTCGCAGCGCAGGATGAAGCCGTATTCCTCCAGCCAATCGGCCTTGGTGGGCATGAGATATTGCAACGCCTCGGGCAAGAGGCCGTGGAGCGCGGTGGCGTGGCGCAGCTCCTTGCGGCGGTCGGAGAAGCAGTAGGGCTGGCTGGCGGGCAGCGCCGCAAGCAGCCGCTCCATCCCAGCCTCGGTCGCCCCGCCCTCGTCGGCGAGGCTGAGGTAGAGCGGGGGGCGCGGGCCCTTGCCCAAGGGCTTGCGGCTCAGCGCCTCGAAGTCCCATTGCAGGCTCGGGCTGATCGCGGCGTAGCCGGTGAAGAGCCCGGGCGCGCTGGCCCAGGTTTCGACCACGAAATGCCCCGCCGCGCTCTCGCCCACGAGGAAGGCGCGGCCATCGGTGCGGTAGCGGGCCTCGACCAGCGGCTTGACGGTGTCCGCAAGCCACGCGCGGAACGCCGCGCTATCACCTGCGGTCGGCCAGCGCTCGCGCTCCTTGGCATCCCCGGTAGGCGGAAGAAGTTCGCGCTGGCGGTCCCTGGTCTCGATCCCGACCACGATCGCATCCGCGCTCCGGCCCCACAGCGCTCCCCACCGCATCAGGCCTGCGCCCATCATGAGGTCTTGGGCAACCGCCCCGTCGAGCTGGTAGACCACCGGCCAGCGTTTCTCGGGGTCCTTGGCGTAGTCGGGCGGCAGGACGATGTTGACCTGCCGCTCGGCGCCGAGGGCTTGGAGGGTGATGGTCTCGCCGATGGTCAGCGGCTGCGGCTGCGGCGCGGGGGCCGCAGCAAGCGCTGCCGCTGCCAGCAGACCGATCACTCCGCCGCCACCGCCGCCTTGCAAGCGCGCGCGGGTTCCTCGCCCTTGAGCGCCGTGAGGCCGAGCTTGGAGAACAGCGCGCCGTCCTTGTCGTCGCCGGCGTTGGGCGCGGTCAGCAGCTTGTCGCCGGTGAAGATCGAATTGGCGCCCGCCAGGAAGCACAGGGCCTGTGTTGCCTCACTCATCGACTCGCGCCCCGCCGAGAGCCTCACCATCGAGCGCGGCATGGTGATGCGCGCCACCGCGACGGTGCGGACGAACTCGATATCGTCGATCTTGGCGAGCGGGGTATCGGCCAGCATGTCGCCCAGCACCGTGCCCTTGACCGGCACCAGCGCGTTGACCGGCACGCTCTCCGGGTGCTGCGGCAGGGTCGCAAGGGTGTGGATGAAGCCCACCCGGTCCTCGCGCGTCTCGCCCATGCCGACGATCCCGCCGCTGCACACGTTGATCCCCGCCTTGCGCACGTGGTCCAGCGTATCGAGCCGGCACTGGAAATCGCGGGTGGAGATGACGCGCTCGTAATATTCGGGCGAGCTGTCGATATTGTGGTTGTAGTAATCGAGGCCGGCTTCCGCGAGCATCTCTGCCTGATGCGGTTCGAGCATCCCCAGCGTCATGCAGGTCTCCAGCCCCATCGCGGAGACACCCTTCACGATCTCGACGATCGCGGGCATGTCGCGGTCCTTGGGATTGCGCCACGCCGCGCCCATGCAGAACCGCTGCGAGCCTGCATCCTTTGCCTGCGCCGCGCGCTGGAGCACGGCCTGCACATCCATCAGCTTGGTGGCCTCAACGCCCGAGTCCGCATGGACCGACTGCGAGCAATAGCCGCAATCCTCCGGACACCCGCCGGTCTTGATGCTGAGCAGGGTGCACAGCTGGACTTCGGTTGCGGGGTGATATTCGCGGTGGACGCTCGCCGCCTGGTACAGCAGCTCGGTGAAGGGCAGGTCGAAGAGGGCCGCGATTTCGGCGCGGGTCCAGTCGGTGCGGGGGTGGGTCATTCGGTCCTCAAAAATCGGGTCAATTCTGGAGAGCAGTCGATCAAACCTTGACGGCTGTTCGTCCATCAGTGTTCTTGGCTACTCTCGCGCATCAAGTTCAGCAATGGCTCTGGCGAGATCGAATTCGCCTGCACTCCTCGTTCGCTCAGCGAGCCCCTTCGCATCGGTTGTGTATTCATACCGGCTTATCGCAATCTGTCGCACCCGTTTGCTTTTGTCTGATCGGAGGCGATCGAAAAGGTAATGCGACTGCCGCTCCGGGATGTCATGGTACAGGACACAGGCGACGCGCCACCGGACTTCGCTAATGGGCCATTTGGCCAGCTCATCCCAAATGACATGCACCTGAGGATGGTGTTTGCCCATCTTCCTGACCCAGTTTGCGGCTTGCCCCCATACGGCCCGCCCACCATTCACAAACGCATGGATCGCGGCATTCATAAACAGCTGGAGGTCGCCGTCCCCCGCTTTGATATCCTCGACCGCGTCTATCACGTCGAAGATAAGGGGATGCTCATTCACATTCCGGATAAACTTGATCGCGTGGGCCTTTTCCCGCTCGCGACCAATGGTCCAGATGCCTGTCACTCAGCCGCCTCGTCCAGCCCCTCACCGAGCGGCGGCATGTTGTGGCCGAGCAGCACGAGAATATCCGCCGCGCACTCCACCACGTTGGAGCCGGGGCCGTAGATGCCCTGCACCCCTGCCTCGCGCAGATAGTCGTAGTCCTGCGGCGGGATGACGCCGCCTGCGGTGACCTTGATGTCGCCGCGCCCGGCTTCCCGAAGGAGCCGGATCAGTTCGGGGATCAGGGTCTTGTGGCCCGCCGCCAGCGACGACGCGCCGACCACGTCGACGTCTTTCGCCAATGCCATCGCGGCGCTTTCCTCGGGCGTCTGGAACAGCGGGCCGCTGATTACGTCGAAGCCCATGTCGCTGAACGCCGAGGCGATCACATTCGCGCCGCGGTCGTGGCCGTCCTGGCCCATCTTGGCGATCATGATGCGGGGCGCACGGCCCAACCGGCGGCCGACGGCTTCGACCCCGTCGGTCACCTGCGCCCAGCGGCGGTCGAATTCGTAGGCGCTCTTGTAGACGCCGGTGACCGGCGCAGGCGTGGCATCGTGGCGGCCGAACACCTCCTCCATCGCGGCGGAGATTTCGCCGAGCGTCGCATCGTGGCGCGCGGCCTCCACGGCAAGCGCCAGCAGGTTCGCGCCCGACTTGCAGCCTTCGGTCAGCGCTGCGAGCGCCGCGCGGCAGGCTGCCTCGTCGCGGTTTGCGCGGACCTTTTCGATCCGCGCGATCTGGCCGGTGCGAACCTTCTGGTTATCGACCTCAAGGGTCTCCAGCGCGTCCTCGGTCTCCTTGCGGTACTTGTTGACGCCGACGATCACCGTCTCGCCCTTGTCAACCTTGGTCTGCTTTTCCGCCGCCGCACGCTCGATCGCGGCCTTGGGCGCGCCGGTGGCGACATAGGCGGTCATGCCGCCCGCCGCGTCGACCTCGGCCATCATCGCCTCGGCCTCGGCCACCAGCGTGGCGGTCAAAGCCTCGATATAATGCGAGCCGCCGAGGGGATCGACGACGTTGCAGATGCCGCTTTCCTCCTGCAGCACCAGCTGGGTGTTGCGCGCAATGCGGGCGGAGAAATCGGTCGGGAGCGCAATTGCTTCATCAAGCGCGTTGGTGTGGAGCGACTGCGTCCCGCCCAGCACCGCCGCCATCGCCTCCACCGTGGTGCGGATGACGTTGTTGTAGGGGTCCTGCTCTTGCAAGCTGACGCCCGAGGTCTGGCAGTGGGTGCGCAGCATCTTGGAGCGCTCGTCCTTCGCGCCCAGATCGTCCATCACCCGGTACCACAGCGTGCGCGCGGCGCGCAGCTTGGCGATCTCCATGAAGAAGTTCATGCCGATGCCGAAGAAGAAGCTGAGGCGGCCTGCGAAGGCGTCGATGTCCAGCCCGGCGGCCATGGCGCGCTGGGCATATTCCTTGCCGTCGGCGATGGTGAAGGCGAGCTCCTGCACCGCCGTCGCCCCGGCCTCGTGCATGTGGTAGCCAGAAATCGAAATCGAGTTGAATTTCGGCATGTTGGCCGAGGTGTATGCGATGATGTCCGAGATGATCCGCATGCTCGGCTCGGGCGGGTAGATATAGGTGTTGCGGACCATGAACTCCTTGAGGATGTCGTTCTGGATCGTGCCCTCAAGCTTGTCCTGCGACACGCCCTGACGTTCCGCCGCGACGATGAAGAAGGCCAGCACCGGGATCACCGCGCCGTTCATCGTCATCGAGACGCTCATGGCATCGAGCGGGATCTGGTCGAACAGGATCTCCATGTCCGCGACCGTGTCGATCGCCACCCCGGCCTTGCCGACATCGCCGACCACGCGCGGGTGATCGGAATCGTAACCGCGGTGGGTGGCAAGGTCGAAGGCGACCGACAGCCCCTTCTGCCCCATCGCCAGATTGCGGCGGTAGAAGGCGTTCGATTCCTCGGCGGTGGAGAAGCCCGCATATTGCCGGATCGTCCACGGACGGCCCGCATACATGCTCGCCTTCACGCCCCGGGTGAAGGGCGCGAAGCCCGGGAGGCCCGGGTCGAAACCGGCGTGATCCTCGGCCGTATACAGCGGCTTGATCGCGAAACCTTCGGGCGTGTGCCAGGTCAGGTCGCGGCCCTTCACTTCCCTGGCGGCGAGGGCGTTCCAGTCGGAGAGGGTGGGCTTCTGGGTCATACCTATACAATCCCGTCATGCTGAACTTGTTTCAGCATCCATGCCTCGGCATTCCGCCAAGGCTCGTGGGGCAAAATGGACCCTGAAACAAGTTCAGGGTGACGAACAGGGGAAGAGGGTTACGCCCCCTTGAACTCGGCTTTCCGCTTCTGGAGGAAGGCCATGCCGCCCTCCATCGCGTCCTTGGTCGCGCCCGCGATGCGCTGACCCTCGGCCTCGGCGAGCAGCACCATCTGGAGGTTCTGGTCGAGCGCGGTCGCGATATTGCGCTTCATCGTGGCGTAGGCGATGGTCGGGCCATTCGCGAGCTTTTCAGCGAGGGCGCGGGCTTCGGTCATCAGGTCGGCATCCTCGACGCACTTGTAGACCAGGCCCCATTCCTCGGCCTGCGCGCCCGAGATCTTCTCGCCCAGCATCATCATCCGCGTCGCGCGCGCGCGGCCGACGGCGCGGGTGAGCAGCCAGGTCGAGCCGCCATCGGGCACAAGGCCGATATTGACGAAGGCCTGGAGGAAGTAGGCGCTCTTCGCGGCGATGGTGAAATCAGCAGCCAAGGCGAGCGAGCATCCGACGCCCGCCGCCGGGCCATTGACCGCGCAGATCACCGGCACGCTCGCGCGGATCAGCTGGCTGATCGCGGGGTTGTAATGATTGATCAGCGCCTCGTGGCTTCCGCCCTTCCCGCCGAGCGCAGAGCCGTCACCGCGCGCCGAAAGGTCCGCGCCCGAGCAGAAGCCCTTGCCCTCGCCGGTGATGAGCACCGCACGCGCATCGCCGAGGTCGTAGAACGCCTGCCCGATCTCGTCCGCCATCTGCGGGGGCATGGCGTTGAGGCGCTCGGGACGGTTGAGGGTGATGGTGACGAGCGGGCCGTCACGGTCGACGCGGATGGTTTCGTAGGACATTCGTTTTCTTCTCCCTTTCGTCATCCCGGACTTGATCCGGGACCGCTTGCCGCAAGCGGCCCCGGCTCGGGGGCCGGGGTGACGGTTTGAATTAGTTCGACCAGTGCGTGCCCTCTTTGGGCGTCTCCATGATCTCGGTAAGCATGCCGCCCATGTCCTTGGGATGGACGAAAAAGATAGGGGTGCCGTGCGCGCCGATGCGCGTGGGGCCGAGGATGCGCTTGCCCATCGCCTCGAACTCGGATCGCGCCTCGGCGATATCGGGCACCTCGAAGCACAGGTGATGCTGCCCGCCGAGCGGGTTCTTGGCGAGGAAGCCTGCGAGCGTGGAGTTCTCCCCCAGCGGCTCGATCAGCTCGATCTGGGTGCCATTCATAGCCCCGTCGACGCCGGGCGTGTCGACGAAGCAGACCTTCACGCCCTGCTCCTCGAGGTCGAAGGGCGTGTGGATCTTCGTCGCGCCCATGACGTCGCGGTAGAACGCGATGCTATCGGCGATGGAGGGCGTGGCGATGCCGATGTGGTTCAAACGGCCGAGTTTCATAGTTTATCCAAACCGTGGCTTATCCTGAATTGTTCGATCATTTTCTGAACGCCAGCATATCCGTCGGGACCCAATACTGCGGCAAATTCAGCGTCCCATTCTCGCGACGGTTCAAATGGTATATTGTGCGGGCCATGGTCCATCCACTTCGCCAACGCCCTGGCATCCGTCTCCAGATATGTTGAGAGTAAGACCGCCTGCTGTTCGAGGCCTACCGTCCGAAACGCAGCTACCCATTTCGCGAGTTCGATTTCATCCGCTTGCGTAACGGCTGTCCAGAAGCTGTCTACATACAGGGAGTCTGCGCCGTTGTACGCGTATTCGTAAGCATCGGCAAAATCAGACATGGCGGTTCGCTCCCCAGTTAAAGAGGAATATTATCATGCTTCTTCCACGGGTTCTCGAGGCTCTTCGTCCGCAGCTTCCTTAGCCCCAGCGCGATCCGCCGCCGGGTCGAGTGCGGGTGGATCACCTCGTCGATATAGCCGCGCGATGCCGCGACGAAGGGGTTGGCGAAGCGGTCTTCGTATTCCTTGGTCCGCTCGGCGATCTTGGCGGGATCGTCCTTTTCCTGACGGAAGATGATCTCCACCGCGCCCTTCGCGCCCATCACCGCGATTTCCGCCGTGGGCCAGGCGTAGTTCAAATCGCCCCTCAGGTGCTTGGAGGCCATCACGTCATAGGCCCCGCCGTAAGCCTTGCGGGTGATGACGGTGATCTTGGGCACAGTCGCCTCGGCATAGGCGAAGAGCAGCTTCGCGCCGTGCTTGATGATCCCGCCCAGTTCCTGCGCGGTGCCGGGGAGGAAGCCGGGGACGTCGACGAAGGTGATGATCGGGATTTCGAAGGCGTCGCAGAAGCGCACGAAGCGCGCCGCCTTCTTCGAGGAGTTGATGTCGAGCACGCCCGCCAGCACCATCGGCTGGTTCGCCACCACGCCCACGGTGCGGCCCTCGACCCGGCCGAACCCGCAGATGATGTTGCCTGCGTGGGCCGGCTGGATCTCGAAGAAATCGCCCTCGTCGAGCACCTTGGTGATCACCTCGTGCATGTCATAGGGCTGGTTGGCGTTGTCGGGGATCAGCGTGTCGAGGCTGTTTTCCAAGCGGTCCCACGGATCGCTGGTGGGGAGCGTCGGCCCTTCCTCGCGGTTGGAGAGCGGCAGAAAGTCGAAGAAGCGGCGGGTGGCGAGCAGCGCCTCGACATCGTTCTCGTAGGCTAGGTCCGCCACGCTGGTCTTGGTCGTGTGGGTGATCGCACCGCCCAGTTCCTCCTGCGTGACGACCTCGTTGGTGACGGTCTTCACCACCTCGGGGCCGGTGACGAACATGTAGCTCGAATCCTTCACCATGAAGATGAAGTCGGTCATCGCGGGCGAGTACACCGCCCCGCCCGCACACGGCCCCATGATGAGGCTGATCTGCGGCACCACGCCGGACGCCAGCACATTGCGCTGGAACACCTCGGCATAGCCGCCGAGGCTCGCGACGCCCTCCTGGATGCGCGCCCCGCCCGAATCGTTGAGGCCGATGACCGGCGCGCCGACCTTCATCGCCGTGTCCATGATCTTGCAGATCTTCTCGGCATGGCGCTTCGACAGCGAGCCGCCGAAGACGGTGAAGTCCTGGCTGAACACGAACACCAGCCGACCGTTGATCGTGCCCGAGCCGGTCACCACCCCGTCGCCGGGGATGCGCTGGGTCTCCATCCCGAAATCGATGCAGTCATGTTCGACATAGGCGTCGACTTCCTCGAAGCTGCCCTCGTCGAGCAGCACGTCGAGCCGCTCGCGCGCGGTCAGCTTGCCCTTGGCGTGCTGGGCGTCGATGCGCTTCTGCCCGCCGCCCAGACGAGCGGCTTGCCGGCGGCGTTCCATTTCGGCGATGTTGGCGGACAAGGATCTTCCTCTCTCGTCAGGTCTCTCGAGCACATGCGTTGCCTTAGGCGCGGCGAGGCGTCAACGTGGCAAAAGTGGCGGAACGGGCGAAGGGAGGCCGCGCGATGTATGTCTCTGACGTGCTGGTGATCGGCGGCGGGATCGCGGGGCTTTCGGTCGCCGCGCGGCTGTCGGCACAGGCGATCGTGACCGTGCTCGAGGGCGAGAGCGCTTGCGGATACCACGCTTCGGGCCGCTCGGTGGCCTTTGCGCATTACGGGCTGGGCAACGAGCCGGTGCGCACCCTGACCGCGCTCAGCATGGGCGAGCTTGCCGCGCATGGAAGCGTGCACCGCGCGCTCCACATTGCGGCCGAGGGCGAGATCGCCGCGCTCGATGCGCTGGAGGCGGTGCACCGCCAGTACGGCTGCGATTTCACGCGCATCGGCCCCGAGCAAGCGCGCGCGCTGATGCCCTGCCTCAAGCCCGAGGCCTGCGCCGCCGCGCTGGTCGATCACGGGTCGCTCAAGCTCGATACCCACGCCATGCTGCAGGCCCATGTGGCCACGATCCGCGCCAATCGCGGAGCGGTGATCCCGGAGGCGCGGGTCATGTTCATGGGCCACGATGGCGACCGCTGGGTCGCGGTGCGGGCCGACGGCAGGCGGCACGGCGCGCCGGTTCTCGTCAACGCGGCGGGCGCATGGGCGGACGAGGTTGCGCGCATGGCCGGGGTGGCTCCGATCGGGATCGAGCCGCGCCGCCGCACCGTCATCAGCTTTGCCGCTCCGCAAGGCGAGGACGTGAGCCGCTGGCCCTTCACCAAGACCGTCGGCGAAGGCTTCTACCTGCTGCCCGAAGGCCGGGGTCAGTTGCTCGCCTCGGCGATGGACCAGACCGCTTGCGAGCCGTGCGACGCGGCGGCCGAGGAACTCGACAAGGCGATCGCGGCGGACCGGGTGGAGCAGGCCACCACGCTCGCGATCCGCCGGATCAGCCACAGCTGGGCGGGCCTCAGGAGCTTTGCAGCAGACGAACTGCCGGTGATCGGCGAGGCGGCGGGTGCGCCCGGCTTCGTTTGGGTAGCCGGGCAAGGCGGCGCAGGGTTCCAGACCGCCCCTGCCCTCTCGGCAATCGCGGCGGCGGCGGCGCTGGGCCAATCCTTCCCCGAGGATGCGGCGGCGGCGGGGCTCTCCTTCGAGACCTTCTCTCCGGCGCGCCTCGGCGCCTAGAACCGCCGCATCACGCTGCGCGCCAGCGCGGGCGAGAGCGAATAGACCGCGCGCAGCAGCTTCACCATGCCGACATTGGCCTCGTCGCGGCCCTTCTCCAGGGCAGCGATGATCTGGCGCGCGCATTCCTGCGGGGGCATCTTCGACATGTCGCGGTCGGCGGTCATCTGGGTGTCGACCACCGGGGGCAGCGCCTCGATCACGTGGATCGGCTCGCCCGCCAGCTGGGCGCGCAGGGCCATGGTGTAGGAGCGCAGGCCCGCCTTGCTCGCGCAATAGACCGAGCTCGCGGTGTTCGGCGCGATGGCAAGGCCGCTCGTCACGTTGATGATCGCCGCTTGAGGCGCCGCGCGCAGGCGCGGGAGCAGCGCGGTGATGAGCCGCACCGGTGCGGAGAGGTTGGCATAGAGGCAACCGTCCGCCGCATCGGGATCGGGCAGGCCGTTCCTCACATCATGCGGCACCCCGAGGCCGGCGTTGTTGATGAGGATATCGACCGGGCGGTCGCCCAGCGCCGCCACCAGCGCATCGACACCCGCCGCGCTCGACAGGTCGGCAGCGAGGATCTCGAAGCCCTCCGCCGCCATCGCCGCCAGCCGCGCCGGATCGCGCCCGGTCAGGAGCACCTTCGCGCCCTTGGCCTGCAATTGCCGCGCAATCTCGCGCCCGATCCCCGCGCTGCCGCCGGTCAGCAGCACCGCCTTGCCGTTCACGTCCATCTCAGACCTTCACCACCCCGTGTGCAATCAGGCTCTCGCCGCAGTCCGCGATGGTGTCCTCGACGGGGCGCATTGTCCAGCCAAGCCGCTCGGTGGTGTGGCTGGCGTCCACATGGCGCACCTTGCCGATCTCGGTCTTGATGCCGCGCACCTCGGGGTTGAACAGGGCGAGGATATTGACGAGCCAGTCGGGCATCGGCCGGGTCGGCGCCTTGCGCGCCTTTTCACCCAGCCGCGCGCGCAGCACGCCAGCGACTTCCAGGGCGGTGAGGAACTTGCCCGCCCCGAGGAAGCGCTCGCCCGCCAGCCCCGGGGTATCCAGCGCCAGCACATGCAGCGCAGCGATGTCGCGCACGTCGACGATCGGGAAGCCGAGATTGGGCGCCATCGGCATCGCGCCGCTCAGCAATTGCTGCACCAGTTCGACCGAGGCCGAGAAGTCCCCGCTGTCGACCGGCCCCAGCACCATGCCGGGGTTGACCGAGACGAACTCCAGCGCGCCGCCTTCCGCCGCCACCCAGTCGCGCGCGGCGCGCTCGGCGATGGTCTTGGACTTGACGTATGGATAGGCGTCGGGGTGGTCGATCTTGGTCCAGTGGCTTTCATCGAAGGTGTATTCGCCGCGATCGACGCCGTAGACCACCGCCGCGGTCGAGGAGGTCTGGACGAAGCGCGTGACGCCTGCCTCGCGCGCGAACCGCAGCGCGCGCAGCGTGCCTTCGCGCGCGGGGACGATCAGCTCGTCCTCGTGCTTGGGCGCCTGCGCGGGGATCGGCGAGGCGACGTGGGCGACATGGGTGCAGCCCGCGGTGGCCTCGGCCCAGCCGCGATCGGACATCAGCTCTGCCTCAAACAGCCTGAACTGTTCGGGCGAGGGGTTGCCCAGCCGCGCGCGCAAGCCAGCCTCGCTCCTGGCGACGTTGCGGACCGTGCCGTGCACAGTCCAGCCCTTGCCCAGCAATTGGCGGATCAACTCCCCGGCGATGTAGCCGGTCGCCCCCGTGACCAGAACCGTGCCTGCCATGCGAACCCTCCCTTGCCGTAGCGTCATCGCGAGCCTAGCAGACAGGTTTCGCCAAGCAACCTATTTGAACAGCACCAGCTCCTCGGCCATGGTCGGGTGGATCGCGACCGTCGCGTCGAAATCGGCCTTGGTGAGCTTCGCCTTCACCGCGATGGCGGCGGCCTGCATGATCTCGGGGGCCTCGGGGCCGATCATGTGGATGCCGACGATCCGGTCATTCGCAGCATCGACGATCATCTTGTAGAGGCTGCGCTCGTTGCGCCCGGCGACGACGTTCTTCATCGGGCGGAAGTCCGACTGGTAGACCTTGATGTTGCCGAGCGTGTTGCGCGCCTCGCTCTCGGTGAGGCCGACGGCGGCGATCGGCGGGTGGCTGAACACCGCGGAGGGCACGCAGGAGTGGTCGACCGCATAGGGCGCGCCCGGGCCGAACAGGCTGTCGGCAAAGGCCTGGCCCTCGCGGATCGCGACGGGGGTGAGCTGCACGCGGTCGGTCACGTCGCCCACGGCATAGATGTGGTCGACCGAGGTCTTGCTGAAGGCATCGACCACGATTTCGCCCTTCTTGCCGACTTCGACGCCGACCGTCTCGAGCCCGAGCCCCTCGGTGTTGGGCACGCGCCCGGTGGCGACCATCACCGCATCGAAGTCCCGTTCGTCATGGCCGGTGAGCTTGACCTTGAGGCTGCCGTCGTCCTGCTTCTCGATCCATTCGAATTCGGCGTTGAAGCAGAACTCGATGCCCTTCACCATCGAGATCTGGAGCAGCCGGTCGCGCAGCGCCGCATCATAGCTGCGCAGGATCGTGTCCGAGCGGTTGGCGATCGTCACCTTGCAGCCGAACTCGTTGAAGATGCCCGCAAACTCGTTGGCGATATAGCCCCCGCCCGCGATCAGGATGCGGCGCGGCAGGGCTTCGAGATGGAACGCCTCGTTCGAGGTGATGACATGCTCGCTGCCGGGGAAGCTCGGCACCAAGGGCCGCGCTCCGGTGGCGACGAGGATGTATCGGGCGGTGACTTGCCTGCCGCTCGCCAGCGTGATTTCGTGCGCCCCGGTGATGGTCGCGCGTTCGGCGAAGACGGTGACATTGTGGTTGTCCAGGGTCTGGCCGTAGAGCCCCTCCAGACGCGTCACATCGTTCTGCACGTGATCGCGCAGGGCCGCCCAGTCGAAGCTCTTTTCGCCGATGCTCCAGCCGAAATGCTGCGCGTCGACGAGGTCCTCGGCGAAGTGGGCACCGTAGACGAGCATTTTCTTGGGGACGCAGCCGCGGATCACGCAGGTGCCGCCGACGCGGTATTCCTCGGCGACCGCGACGCGCGCGCCGTGGGCGGCGGCAACGCGGCTGGCGCGCACCCCGCCCGAGCCCGCGCCGATGGTGAAGAGGTCGTAATCGTAATCGTCAGCCATTCTCGCCGCTCCCGAATTTTCGAGAGCGCATATGGGCGAAGGCCCCGACGGCGGCAACCGTCGGGGCCCAAAATGCAGTATTTCAGACTAAAGCGGGAATGCGCGGATCAGCCCTGTGCGGCACGCGGACGGCCACCGCCGCCGCCCCGACCGCGGCCGCCGCGACGATTGCCGCCGCCGCTGTTGCCGCCTGCGTTCTGGCCCTGTCCCTGCGGACGGCCACCGCCCGGACGACCGCCCGGCCCGGCCTTGGCCGAGGGCTGGCGGCGGTCACCCTGCGGGCGCTGCTCGCCCTGCGGCTGCGGACGCCGTTCGCCGCGCGGGGCATCGGCATGGCGACGCTCTCCGCCGGAGCGGTCATGCTGCGGGCGGCCCTGCGGCTTGCCCTGCCCCGGGCGACGCTCGCCTTCCGGGCGGCGTTCGCCCTCGCGGCGCTCGCCCTGCGGCTTGCGCTTCCCGAGCGGACGCGGCTGGACGCGCTTCATCGGCTGGCGGGGAGCGGGCTTTTCCGGCCCCTCGCCTTCCACCACCGCGCGGAAATTGTCGGGGAGCGGCAGGCGCTCCAGTTCGGCGCCGGTGACCTTGCGGATGTCCTTCAGATAGGCGCGCTCGTCCTCGGCGCAGAAGGCGATCGCGATCCCGTCCCGCCCCGCGCGCGCGGTGCGGCCGATGCGGTGAACGTATTGTTCGGGCACGTTGGGCAGCTCGTAATTGATCACGTGGCTCACGCCCGGAATGTCGATCCCGCGCGCGGCGACATCGGTCGCGATCAGGATCGGCACGCGCGCCTTCCTGAACTCGTCGAGCGCACGCTGGCGCTGCGGCTGCGACTTGTTGCCGTGGATCGCGTTGGCCTCGATCCCGGCCTGCGAAAGCTTCTTCACCACCCGGTCCGCGCCGTGCTTGGTGCGGGTGAAGATCAGGATCCGTTCGAACTCGCCCGGCACCTGGTGACGGCGCTGGAGGATCATCTGGAGGAGGCTCAGCTTCTCGTCCTGCTGGACCATGAACAGGTACTGGTCGATGCGCTCCGCCGTGGTGCTCTCGGGCGTCACCGAGACCTGCACCGGGTTGTGGCAATAGCCGCTCACCAACTCCTTGATCGCCTTGGGCATGGTTGCGCTGAAGAACAGCGTCTGGCGCTCCTTGGGGGCGAGTTCGCGGATCTTCCTCAGCGCGTGGATGAAGCCAAGGTCGAGCATCTGGTCGGCCTCGTCGAGCACGAGGATCTCGATCCCGGCAAGGTTGAACGCCTTCTGGTCGACGAGGTCGAGCAGGCGGCCGGGGGTGGCGACCAGAATGTCGGTGCCGCGGTGAAGCTTGTTGCGATCCTTGCCGACGCTCGTGCCGCCGACGATGCACTGCACCTTGAGGCCGGCAAGCGCGCCGTAGTCCTTGGCGCTGTCGGCGATCTGCACCGCGAGTTCGCGCGTCGGCGCGAGCACCAGCATGCGGCAGGACTTGAACGGGATCGGCTTGTCGGCCTCGCGCAGCCGGTCGATGCTGGGGAGCATGAAGGCGGCGGTCTTGCCGGTGCCGGTCTGCGCGATGCCGAGCAGGTCGCGGCCCTTGAGCACCGGCGGGATCGCCTGCGCCTGAATCGGCGTCGGCGTGTTGTAGCCCTTCATGTCGAGGGCCTGGAGCACGGGCTGCGACAGCCCGAGGTCAGCAAAAGTGGTCATGTGTATGAAACTCGCAAATATTCTGCGACGCGCGCTGGGCCGCTCGGGACGACAATCGTCCACAAGGCACGCCACGCGCGGCGCGGGGGTTGAAACCGCCCGCGTGAAAAGGGAAGTCTTGAAGGTAGAACCGAGGCGCGGCCGGGGCGGACAATTTCGGAGAGGTCCGCCGC
>NZ_LSJS01000167.1 GCF_001557325.1 Erythrobacter donghaensis | reverse complement strand
GGGGTCGGTACACAGAACGGACCCAGATATACGCTAAGGTTTTGCCGTGCCTTCGACGGCGCGCATCTGGCGAAGCGGTCTGAGCGCGGTGGATGGCGCATCGGGATCGGTCCAGAGGTAATCGCCGGTGAGATTGATATGCTGCCAACCGAGCGGTGATAGGTGTTGCAGCAGGTCCGGCGGGACCGGCCGGCCGAGGTTGGCGAGATGCATCCGGGCGGCTTGCAGGTAGGTCGTGTTCCACAGGACGATGGCACCGGCGACGAGGTTCAGCGCGCTCGCCCGATGGCTTTGGGCTTGCAGCGCATGATCGCGGATACGGCCGATGCGATGGAAGAAGATGGCGCGTTTCAGGGCATTTTCCGCTTCTCCCTTGTTGAGTTCGCGGGTGGCGCGGCGACGCTGTTCGGGCTGCTCGATCCAGTCGAGCGTGAACAGGGTACGCTCGACGCGACCGATCTCGCGCAACGCCAGTGCCAGGCCGTTGGCGCGTGGATAGGAGCCGAGCCGTTCCAGCATGATCGAGGCGCTGACGACGCCTGTGCGGATCGAGGTTCCCAGTCGCAGCACGTCGTCCCAGTGTGCCTCGATCAGACCTTCGTCGATGCGGCCCGCGACCAGCGGCGCAATATCGGGGCCGGGTTCGATGCCGTTAAACAGGTGCAAACGGCGTGCGGCGATATTCGGGATACGCGGCGCGAACCGGAACCCAAGCAGATGACATAGCGCGAACACATGGTCGGAGACGCCCCCGCCATCGACGTGATGCTCTTCGATGTGCAGATCGGCGCCGTGGTGGAGCAGCCCGTCGAGCACCTGTGCCGCCTCGCTCGCCGAAGCGGAGATAACTGTGGAATGGAACGGCGCGTAGCGATCCGAGACGTGGCTGTAAAAGGAGACAGCCGGCTCTGTCCCCTTGTGCGGATTGACTGCGCCGGTTGCCTGGGCGCGGCGGTCGAGCGGAAAGTTCTGACCGTCTGAGCTGGACGAGGTGCCGGACCCGAACAGCGCGGCCAGCGGCGCGGTGTGTTGGGCGTCGACAAGCCGGGCGAGCGCGCGACCGTAGGTTTCCTCGCGCAGATGCCACGAGGCGAGCCAACCGAGTTGGCGCTGGGTCACGAGATTGCAGGCTTCCGCCATGCGCGTATGGCCCAGATTGGTGGCATCGGCGAGCACCGCCGTGAGGATCGCACGTGGTTCATCCGCGGCACGGCCACTTTGCAGATGCGTGAAGCACTGGCTGAACCCGGTCCATCGATCGACTTCGGCAAGAAGGTCGGTGATGCGGATCGCGGGCAGATGCGCATAGAGCGGCGCAAGGGCGGTATCGGATTCCTCGGGAGTAATCGCCTTCAAGGGCGAAATCCGCAGCCTGCCCAAGCTGAGCTGCACGTCTTCCAGCGCGTCCGTCTCCGCCTTTCGCTCGACCTCGGCCAATCGACGGGCGAGGCGGGCGCGTCGTTCGGCCAGCCAGATATCGGCCGTATCCGGTGCCGGTATCGGCAAGGGGCCGGCCGCGCGCATGTTGGCGAATACGGGGGCAGGAATGAGTTGCTGCTCGACAGCACGATAGCGTCGGCTTCCCTCGACCCACATGTCGCCGGCGCGAAGCCGGTCGCGAAGCTCGACCAGCACGCACAATTCATAGATCCTGCGATCGGGAATGCCGGTGCCGATCGCCCGACGCCAAGCTTGCCGGATGAAGCCGACTGGCGTGCCTGCAGGCAATTTGCGCAGATGACCAAAATGAAGGTCGCGCATGATCGCGACCGCTCGCGCGAGCGCATGGCAGGCTGGCACCGCCCCGAATGTGAACGAGGCGATGAACGAGGGACCGACCTGTCGGAGGACGGGGTAATTGGTCGCGGCGACCGCGACGGGATCGACCGAATCGGGGCGGATCAGCTTGCGGGCTTCATCGACCTCGCGGCCGAGATCATTCCATCCGATCGCTGCCTCGACCGCAGCGCCGATATCGCCACCTGATATCTTGGCGGCGAGCAAGGCAGCGCCGAGTTGGGCAAGCAGCCGGATTTTGCCGTTGATGGTGCGCCGGTTGCGCTTGAGTGTCGTGTCCGCGCTGTTCTGTTCGCGCCGGAACATCTGCCCAAGCAGGCGATCGAACATCAGCACCGCATCGTCGGTGAGGGTAACGATGGTTTCGAGGATGGTCGCCACCAATGTGGCGCGACGCCGCGTCGCTTACAGCGTCCGAACATGTTGCGCGGTCAGCCGCACGCCTTCCTGGCACAGGCGTCGGAGGCGCTCGGGATGGACGCCTACGGCGATATCCGGATCGATCCCGATGGCCCGAAGCAGTGTCAGTCGCTCGATGATGGCGGCGAATGTCTTTCGGCCGGGCTTGCCGGGTGACTGCCGCACCCAGGCCAGATCGCTCAAGTTCGTGCCTGTGTGGGGCAGGAGAAGCGCATCGAGCAGCCGGCGCTGTCGAGCATCGAGTCCTCGGGTCAGATGCTCGGCGACATGGCGTTCGGCATCGAGCAACGCCTGTGCGACCATCCGCTCGACCGAACTGATGCCCGGCACAATGATGCGCCGTCGCCGGCACTCATCCAGCATCACGCGCGCCAGCCTAGCCCCGCTGGTCGTCGTCAGCGCGATCGGCAGGAGCCATTCCTGCAACGTCGTTCGCAGCGGCCGACTGAGCGGCATGAAGCCGAATGCATCGCGCAGTGCATCGAGCTGTTCGTACCGGGTCGGGCCGCGCGTCGCGTAGTCGGCCAGCACCTCGGGTCCGACCTGCAATTGCTCTGCGACGAACGCGAGCGGCGTATCAGGGATCAGTTCACCGGGTCGCAGGAAACGGCCAGGATAGCGCAGCGCGCAAAGCTGGATCGCGAAACCCAGCCGGTTATGCGGTCGCCTCCGGCGGACGATGATGGCCAAGTCGTCCCGGCTCAATGTCCAGTGCTGGACGAGCAGGGTTTCGTCGTCGGGAAGCGCGAGCAACGCCGCGCGTTGCTCGTCCGACAGGACGGCGCGACGCGGCATCGGCTTAGACCTTGGCCGGTGCGGTCCAGCCGATCCGGGCAAGCGTGCCGAGAAGGGTCGAACGCGGCACCTTGAAGGTCCGGCAGACGGACGCCTTGCTGGCCCCGCCATCCAGCGCGGCGGTGATCCGCTCGAGCGTTTCGGCGTCGATCATCGGCGGGCGGCCACCTTGGCGTCCCCGGCGTTTGGCAGCAGCCAGTCCCGCCATCACCCGTTCGCGCGTGAGCGCACGCTCATATTGTGCCAATGCACCGAACAGCGAGAACAGCAATTCGCCGTGCGGCGTGGTCGTATCCATCTGCTCGGTCAGCGACCGGAACGCGATGCCGCGCGCCTTCAGATCGGTGACGATCGTCAGCAGGTGCGGCAGCGAGCGTCCGAGCCGGTCGAGCTTCCACACGATCAGTGTGTCGCCCGCGTTCAGATAGTCGAGGCAGGCTTTCAGGCCTGGTCGGTCGTCGCGCGCGCCGGATGCCTTGTCGGTATGGAGATGCCGATGATCGACCCCGGTTGCGACGAGCGCGTCCCGCTGGAGATCGACCGTTTGGCGGTCATCGGTCGTTGACACCCGCATATATCCGACCAGCATGTACGACAAACCCTCGAAAGCATGTTTTCGAACACCCTATCAAAGCGACAGGGTTTGTCGATCGTTATGGGCTGAGGCGGGTATGGTTCGGCAAAAGCGCAGGTCCGGAGCGTCGCCTATCACCTGTTTGCCGTCACGCGTCTGCTGTCCGTATGGACGCAAGTAGAAGGCACGCTGATGCCGCAAGAAGCACCAGGTCCTTCAACAGGAACTGTCCGGTTCCGGCCGAAATCGCCGGGAACCCGCCAGCGGTCGGCTCGGCGACGCCAGGCGTGCTCAGGAAAAACGTCAGTGTCACGGCATAAGTCAGGCATGACATCGCCGCGCCGAGAGCGGAGGCCGTCTTGTTGAAAGCACCGATAATCAGCGCAGCGGCCGTCGCGAGCTCGACGGTGCCTATAAAATAGCTTCCACCCTGCACCCCAAAAACGGCCGGAATCCAGCTCATGATCGGACTGTTCTTCATCAATGGCGCGATGCCCATCGCTTCATAGCTCGTGAATTTCATGCAACCGAACCAGAGAAAGATGACCACCAGCGCCCAGCGCAGCAACGCGAGAGACCCGCGAGAGCCGGTCGTCTTTTCAGCTATGTGTAATGTCGAAAACATGGTGCCTCGCTTTCATCATGGCGCATGACCTGCCTTCATGCTTAGACAGGCGTGATATATGCGCTGCGCATACACTATACGCCGTCAATGAATGAGGCAACCCTTTGAACGTACTCTCGGACCGGCTCGTCAATCTGTTCGGCGCCCTCGCAGTGGGCATCACCGATCGAATTAAGAAGGCGGCATTCGACCCGACGATACCCGGCGGTGGCGAAACCACCGCG
>NZ_LSJS01000166.1 GCF_001557325.1 Erythrobacter donghaensis | reverse complement strand
GCCGCGACTTCGCTGACGGCTGCATTCTGCTCCACAATACCAAGAGCGGGAAAGCGGCCCTGGCCGAACCTTCGCGGCACTTCATGACCGAACAGGGCGAACTCATCAGGCGGGTTATCCTCCACCGTCCGCTCCGGCGCGAATACCACCACTTCGATGACCTTGCGGAATCGGCCTGGGAGGAAGCACCCCGCCGGACCTTCGAGAAGCTGTGGCAAAGCGAGGTTGCGGAGCTTGCCGAACGACTCACCACAGAGACCGTGTACCTTGCAACCGGACTTCTCCTGCCGATCTGGGCGA
>NZ_LSJS01000165.1 GCF_001557325.1 Erythrobacter donghaensis | reverse complement strand
GGTGGTGAGCGGCGGGCGGCTGAAGCGGCCCGCGACCAGATCGTCGAAGCCCATCACGCCCACCGCCTGCGGCACCGACAGGTCGGCGGCGGCGAAGGCCTCGAGCGCGCCGAGTGCCATCGCGTCGCAGGCAGCAAAGACCGCGTCGACCTCCTCCCCGCGCTCGATCAGGCGGCGCGCGGCGCGGCGGCCTTCTTCCTCGCGGGTGGCGGCGTTGACGGTGGGGGCAAGGCACGGCTCGAGCCCGGCGGCGCGCATGGCTTCGGCATAGCCCTCATAGCGCTCGGTGAACTGCACCTGCGGGGTATTGAGCGCGCCGAGGAAGCAGGGGCGACGGTAGCCCTGCGCGAGCAGATGCTCGACCGCCAACCGCCCGGCGGCGCGGTTGTCCGAGCGCACCCAATCGAGCTCGTCGAAGGGTGAGCCCCAATAGGCGACGCGGCGGGTCGCCCCCTCGATCCCGCGGAAATGCTCCCACGCGGCGGCATTGGTGGTGGTGCCGATCACCACGAGGCCATCGGCGCGGCCCTGTTCCTGGTAGTGGCCGAAGAAATCGCCCGGACGCGCCTGGAAGCTCACCAGCGTCTCGAAGCCCTTTTCGGACGCCGCGACGCACACGCTCCCGAGCAGGGCATAGGCGAAGGGGTTGATGGAGGAGGCACTGTCGCCCTCGCGGCAGATCACCACCACCGCGAGCGTGCCGGTCGATCCGCGCCGCAGCCGCGCCGCGCGCTCGTCGACGAAATAGCCCAGCGCCTCGGCCGCCTCGATCACCTTGCGGCGGGTCGCTTCGGCGATCGCGGGCGAGCCCGACAGGGCACGGCTGACGGTCGGCTGGCTGACGCCCGCCCGCTCCGCCACATCGAAGGATGTCGGCCGTCTCTTCGGTCCCCCGTTCATGGGGGAAGCTTCTAGGGCCTCACCTTATCCCCGCGCAAGGCTGGCCTGCATTGGTATACGCACTGGAAATTGGCGGCGGCTTCTTGCAGGTTGACACGAATGCGCGAATTGTGAACGTTCGCAAAGCAGGCGAGCGGGCCAACCGCGCGCGGGGAGAGGGATCGGCAACAATGGCAATGGCACCGGGTGCGGCATCGGCCGCTGGGATTGGCGCAAGCGACGCACCGCAGGTCGATGCGCCGGGGCTCAACTATTTCGTCTTCGCGCTGTTCTTCATCTTCGGCGGGATCACCAGCCTCAACGATGTCATCATTCCCAAGCTCAAGGAGCTGTTCACGCTCAACTTCTTCGAGGCGAGCCTGGTGCAGTTCTGGTTCTTCATCGCCTATGCGGTTGTCGGCATCCCCGGCGCGCGGCTGGTCAAGCGGCTGGGCTACATGCGCGGAGCGGTCGCAGGGCTGGTGACGATGATGGCGGGCTGCCTCCTGTTCATCCCGGCAAGCCAGACTGCGCTCTTCCCGATGTTCCTGTTCGCCTATTTCGTCCTCGCGACCGGCGTGGTGCTGGTGCAGATCGTTGCCAACCCGCTGATCAGCCTGCTGGGGCCCGAGCGGACGACCCACAGCCGCCTCACCTTCGCGCAGGCGTTCAACTCGCTGGGGACGACGATCTTCCCCTATGTCGGCGCGATCCTGATCCTCGGCAGCCTTGCGGGCGTCACCGCCGCGCAGCTCTCGGGCGAGGAACTGGCCGCCTATCGCACCGCCGAGAGCCAGGCGATCGTGGGCGGCTATCTCGGCCTCGCCGGAGGGCTCGCGGTGGTAGCGGGCGCCGTGTGGCTGTTCCGCGACCGGCTCGGCGGCGAGAAGCACGAGCAGACCAGCTTTGCCGACGGCCTCGCGCTGCTGAAGCGCCCGCGCTTCGGCTACGGCGCGGCCTGCATCTTCCTCTATGTCGGCGCGGAAGTCGCGATCGGCAGCTTCATCGTCAGCTACCTGATGCAACCGCAGGTGCTGGGCCTGGGCGAACAGGACGCGGGCAAGCTGATCTCGCTCTACTGGGGCGGGGCGCTGGTGGGGCGGTTCATCGGCTCGGCGGTGCTGCGCTTCGTCAGCCCCGGCCTGACGCTGGCGGCGGTCGCGGCGGGCGCAATCACGCTGATCGCGGTCTCGGCCAATTCCACGGGCGTGGTTGCCGGCTACGCGCTGCTCGCGGTGGGCCTGATGAACGCGATCATGTTCCTGACGATCTTCAGCCTCGCCTGCGAGAAGCTCGGCCCGCGCGCGGCGGACGGATCGGGGATCATCAATGTCGCCATCGCAGGCGGTGCGATCATCCCGCCGATGTACGGTGCGCTGGCGGACGCGACCAGCCTCGCCTTCGCGCTGGTGCTGCCTGCGGCGTGCTACGCGATCATCGCGGGCTTCGGGGTGTTTGCCAGAAAACCTGCGGTCGGCCCCGATACCTCGGGAGTTGCCGACGTATTTGAATAAGTATGCGCCCACTGGCGGATAGAACCCCACGCGCCTAGGTAGAGCGCGACGCAACAAGGGGCCCCGACCGCCATGAGCTTCACCGCTGACCGCCTGCTGCTGTTCGGAGCCACCGGCGACCTTGCCCAGCGCATGCTGCTGCCGAGCCTGTTCGCGCTCGACGCCGATGGCCTCCTCGCCGCCGACCTCAGGATCGTCGGCACCGCGCGCAGCGCCATGAGCGACAGCGAATACCGCAATTTCGCCCGCGCCGCGCTCGAGAAGCACCTCCCCGCCGAGCGCCGCGGGAGCATGGCGTGGTTCCTCAACCGCCTCGCCTATCAGACCCTCGATGCGACCACCCTCGACGGCTACGATGCGCTCGCCGAGAAGGTCGGGACGCCCGAGCGCGGTCTTGCGATCTTCCTTTCCACCGCGCCGAGCCTGTTCGAGCCAACGATCAAGGGGCTGCAATCGGCGGGGCTTACCGGCGAGACGGTGCGCATGTGCCTCGAAAAGCCGCTCGGCACCGACCTCGCCTCGAGCCGCGAGATCAACGACGCGGTCGCCGCCGCCTTCCCCGAACACCGCATCTTCCGCATCGACCACTATCTCGGCAAGGAGACGGTGCAGAACCTGCTGGCGCTGCGCTTTGCCAACATCATGTTCGAGCCGCTGTGGAACGCCGCGCACATCGAACACGTGCAGATCACGGTGGCCGAGACCGTGGGCCTCGAAGGCCGCGTCGCCTTCTACGACGATGCCGGCGCGATCCGCGACATGGTGCAGAACCACATGCTCCAGCTGCTCGCGCTGGTGGCGATGGAGCCGCCCGCGCACTTCGACGCCACCGCGGTGCGCGACGAAAAGGTCAAGGTGCTGCGCGCGCTGCGGGGCGTCGCCGCGAACGAGACCGTCACCGGCCAATACCGCGCCGGCGCGATCGGCGGGCAGGCGGTGCCGGGCTATGACGAGGAGCTGGGCAAGCCGTCCGACACCGAGACCTTCGTCGCGATCAAGGCGCATGTCGACAACTGGCGCTGGAAGGGCGTGCCGTTCTACCTGCGCACGGGCAAGCGCATGCCCAAGCGCGTGACCGAGATCGTGATCCAGTTCCGCTGCGTGCCGCACTCGATCTTCGCCGGGAAGGGCGCGACGATGCAGCCCAACCGGCTGGTGATCGGCATCCAGCCGGAAGAAAACATCACCCTCTCGCTGATGGCCAAGGTGCCGGGGCTCGATCGCGAGGGGATTCGCCTGCGCCAGGTGCCGCTCAACATCGCCATGCCCGACGCCTTCAGCGGCGCGGTGCGGCGGATTGCCTACGAACGCCTGCTGCTTGATCTGGTTGAGGGCGACCAGACCCTGTTCGTGCGACGCGACGAGGTGGAGGCGCAGTGGGACTGGGTAGACGCGATCCGCGCCGGCTGGGCGGCGGACGGCCTCACCCCCAAGACCTACACAGCAGGCAGCTGGGGCCCGAGCGCGGCGATCGCGCTCGCGGAACGCGACGGAGTGACGTGGCATGAATGACATCCTCCACCGGGTCACCCAGCGGGTGATCGAAAATTCGCGGGGCCCCCGCGCCGCCTACCTCGACCTCATCCGCCGCGAAGGCGACAATATGGGCGATCGCTCGGCCGTCTCCTGCTCCAACCTCGCGCATGTCTACGCGGGGATGGGCGACGACAAGCCGGCGATGGTTGCCGGGCGCGGGCCCAATATCGGCATCGTCACCGCCTATAACGACATGCTTTCGGCCCATGCGCCCTATTACCGCTACCCCGAGCGGCTGAAGATCTACGCCCGCGAGATCGGCGCCACAGCGCAGGTCGCGGGCGGCGTGCCCGCGATGTGCGACGGGGTGACGCAGGGCGAAACCGGCATGGAGCTGTCGCTGTTCAGCCGCGACGTCATCGCGCTCGGCACCGGGGTCGCGCTCAGCCATGCGATGTATGACGGCGTACTGATGCTCGGCATCTGCGACAAGATCGTGCCCGGGCTGCTGATCGGTGCCTTGAGGTTCGGCCACCTGCCGACGATCCTCGTCCCCGGCGGGCCGATGCCGACCGGCATTCCCAACAAGGAAAAGCAGCGCGTTCGCCAGCTCTATGCCGAGGGCAAGGCGACGCGCGACGAATTGCTGGCGAGCGAGATGGCGAGCTACCATTCGCCCGGCACCTGCACCTTCTTCGGCACGGCAAACTCCAACCAGATGATGATGGAGATGATGGGGCTGCACATCCCCAACGCCGCGTTTATCAACCCCGGCACCAAGCTGCGCCAGGAACTCGATCGCGCCGCCGTGCACCGCGTCGCCGAGATCGGGCGCAAGGGCGAGGATTACCGCCCGCTCGGCCACTGCGTCGACGAGAAGGCGATCGTCAACGCGGCCGTGGGCCTGCTGGCCACCGGAGGCTCGACCAATCACGCGATCCACCTGCCCGCGATCGCCCGCGCGGCGGGGGTGATCTTCGACTGGGACGATCTCTCCGAGCTGTCGAGTGCCGTCCCGCTGATCGCGCAGATCTACCCCAACGGGTCGGGCGACGTGAACCACTTCCACAACGCGGGCGGCATGGGCTTCGTGATCGGCGAGCTGCTCGAAGCGGGGCTGGCGCATGCGGACATCCTGACCGTGGCGCGTGGCGGCTTTGCCGAATACGCCAAGGAGCCCGGCCTCGAGGGCGAGGAACTGGTGTGGCGCGAGGTCGGCCCTTCGGGCGACGACACCATGCTCCGCCCCGTCGCCAACCCCTTCAAGGCGGACGGCGGGATGCGCCTGCTCCAGGGCAATCTCGGGCGCGCCTGCTTCAAGACCTCGGCGGTCGAGGAGACGCGCTGGACGGTCGAGGCGCCGTGCCGCGTGTTCGAGGACCAGCCGAGCGTCGCCGCCGCCTTCCGGGCGGGCGAGCTCGACCGCGACGTGGTGGTGGTGGTCCGCTTCCAGGGCCCGCGCGCCAACGGGATGCCCGAACTCCACAAGCTGACCCCGGTGCTCGGCGTGCTCCAGGACCGCGGGTTCAAGGTCGCGCTGGTCACCGACGGGCGCATGTCGGGCGCGAGCGGCAAGGTCCCGGCGGCGATCCACTGCACCCCGGAGGCGCTGGGGGGCGGACCGCTCGCGCGGCTGCGCGACGGCGACATCGTCCGGGTCAGTGCTGCGACCGGCGAGCTTTCCACCACCGCCGACCTCGATGCGCGCGAGCCCGCCCCCGACCGTCGCGCCGAGCTCGGCACGGGCCGCGAGCTGTTCGGCATGTTCCGCCGCTTCGCCGACAGCGCCGAGCGCGGTGCGAGCGCGATGCTGGCGACCGGAGACCTGTGACCATGAATATCGACGCCATCATGCGCACCGCGCCGGTCATCCCGGTGATCGTCATCGAGGACGAGGCTCACGCCGTCCCGCTTGCCGAGGCGCTGGTCGCCGGGGGCTTGCGCGTGCTCGAAGTCACGCTGCGCACCCCCGCCGCGCTGGGCGCAATCCGGGCGATGAAGCAGGTCGAGGGCGCGATCGTCGGGGCGGGCACGGTCACCAATCCGCGAGAGCTCGACGCGGCGCTCGAGGCGGGGAGCGAGTTCATCGTCTCCCCCGGCCTCACCGACAATCTCGGCAAGGCGGCGATTGCGGCAGGCGTGCCCTTCCTCCCCGGCATCGCCAATGCGGGCGACATCATGCGCGGGCTCGATCTGGGGCTCGAGCGGTTCAAGTTCTTCCCGGCGATGGCGGCGGGGGGCCTGCCCGCGCTGAAGGCGCTGGCCGCGCCCTTCGGCCAATGCCGTTTCTGCCCCACGGGCGGGATCAGCCTCGAGAACGCGCCCGAGTGGCTCGCTTTCGATCCGGTGCTCTGCGTGGGCGGCAGCTGGGTCTCGCCCAAGGGCGCGCCGGACAAGGCGGTGGTGGAGCGGCTGGCGAAAGAGGCTTTCGGGCTGCGTTAGTCCCTTCGCAGCAGCCAGCCGAACACCTCGGGCAGGCGCGCAGCCCAGGCGTTCTCCTCGTGCTCGGCGCCCTCGTAGACGCGGCTCTCCCAGTCGCGGCCTTTCTCCCAGCCCGCGCTGGTGAAGCGCGCGTCGACGACCTGCTGGTAAGGCGCGTAGAACTGGTCGAGCGTCGCGGTGCCGTGGTCCATCCACACGCGGCGACCATCGGGCTTGCCGAGGCGCGCGGCGAACCAGACGTCCCACATCTGCTTCACCCCGCTGTCCTCCCCCGCAACGCTGCGCGGATCGACCGCGGGCCAGTGCGAGGAGACGCAGCCCGCCCGGCCGAACACCTCCGGCTTCTCCAGGAAGGCGTAGCAGCTCATCAGCCCGCCCATCGAGGAGCCGACGATCGCGGTGTCGTCGCGTCCCGGGCGGGTGCGGAAGGAGGCATCGACCCACGCCTTCAGGGGCCCGGCGATCCAGGCGAGGTAGTTCTGGGAGATGATCTCCCCGCCTCCCGTCGCATCCATCTGTGCCTTGAGCGCCGGGGGCGCGGCGTCATAGGCGCTGCGGGGGAGATACTGGCGGTAGCGGTCCGGCCCCGGCGCCCAGATGCCGATGATGATGTGCGGCTCGACCTTGCCGCTTTGCACCGCCGCCAGCATCGCCTTGTCGGCCGCCCAGATCTTGTTGAAGTTGCTGTTCTTGACGTCGAACAGGTTGTGCCCGTCATGCATGTAGAGCACCGGATAGCGGCGCTCGCCCGCGTCGTAGCCCGGCGGCAGCCAGATCGAGAGGCGCTGGTCGGGCAGGCCCTCGGCGGCGACGCGCTCGTACTCGACCAAGCGTCCCTTCGCCTCGGCGGCCAGCGGCATGGCAAACCCGATCAGCGCGGCGAGCGCGGCAAGCAGTCGGAACATCTGTGTCTCTCCCTCGCGCCCTTATCGCGGCGGCAGGAGGAAGGATCAAGCCTCTGCGGCAGCCTGTGCGGCGAGCAGCATCGCGCCGATGATCCCGCTGTCGGTGCCGAGGCGCGGGGCGATGATGCGGTGCCGCGCGCCGCCGGGGAGGTAGCCGGCATCGAGTTCGCGGGCCCGCGCGGCGATGCGCTCGACCAGCCCGGGGGTCTGCGCGACCCCGCCGCCGATCACCACCTCCTCGACCGCGACGCTGGCGAAGAGGACGTGGCAGGCCTGCGCCACGTAGTCGGCGATGATCGCGTGAGCCGCGTGGTCGGCAGGAAGCTCGGAGAGCGAGGCGCCCCAGCGCGCGATCACCGCCGGGCCGCTGGCGAGGCCTTCGAGGCAGTCGCCGTGGTGCGGGCAGGTGCCGGGGAACTCGCGGTCGTCGGGATGGCGGCGCGGGTAGATGTGGCCGACTTCGGGATGGGCGATGCCGTGAACCGGCCTGCCGTCCAGCACCAGCCCGCCGCCGATGCCGGTGCCAATGGTAAGGTAGGCAAGGCTCCCGCTGCCCCCGCCGCCGCGCGCCATGTGCTCGGCGAGCGCGGCGGCGTTGACGTCGGTGTCGAAGCCGACCGGCACGCCCCCGAGCGCAGCGGCGAGGTGGCGGGCGACATCGGTGCCCGCCCAGCCGGGCTTGGGGGTGGTGGTGATGAAGCCCCATCGGGGGCTGGCGCGGTCAAGCTCCACCGGGCCGAAGCTGCCGATGCCCAGCGCGCTGACGCGCCCATGGCCTGCGAACCATGCCGCAGCCTCGGCCAGTGTCGTGGCGGGGTCGCGGGTCGGGATGGTGTGGCGGGCAGTGATCGCGTCAGGCGAAGGGCCGACCGCGAGCACGAACTTGGTGCCCCCCGCCTCGACCGCAGCCAGCATCAGGCGGCGCGCTCGAGCGCCAGCCCGGCGGTCTCGCCATCGAGCGTCAGGCGCAGCAGCGGGGCAGGCACCCCGCCGAAGCGATCATGGGGAAGGACATCGACGAAGCTGCACACGGTGAGGTCCGCGTCCACATACCAGCTGTAGGTCTGCTGCGGGGCACCCTCCGGATTGGCGAGCACCAGCCCCGTCCCGTTGAGCGGCCGCCACGGCCCCGCCATGCTGCCAGCCACCATCCCGTAGAGCCCTCCCGGTGCATGCCGCAGGCCTTCGGCGAAGGTCGCGGTCTGGGTCGACCAGAAGGCGTAGTAGGAACCGTCGTGGAACACCAGATGGGCGCGCTCGAGCTCGTTGTTGACGCCCTCGGCATGGAGCGCGGGAGGGATCAGCGCCCAGCCTTCCGGGCCCCTGCGGGCAAGGCCGAAGGCGCCGTTGAAGGCGCTGGCCGAGCCCGCGAGACTGGCGGTGAAGGCAAGGTATTCGGTGCCGTCGGCGGGGTCGCGGAAGTAGGCCGGGTCGCGGAAAGCCTTGATCTTGCCCGCCTCGCCCTCGTGGGCATCGGCGGGCATGTAATGCGGGCCGTAGCCGGTGACGAGCGGCGCAGGGAACGACCATTCACCCGGCAAGCCGTCCCTGCCGATCAGGGCGGTGGCCGACCACAGCTCCTGCTGGTAGCCGCCCGCACGGGCGTCGGTTCCGGCAGCAGTGAAGAACAGCGTCACCGCATCATCATGAAGCAGGGCAGAACCTGCCCATTCGCGTTCGTAAGGCACGTCAATCGCAGGCAGAACCGGGCCGAGATCGTGCCAGGCCGCATCACGCCGTTCGATCCAGTGGATCTTCGCCTCGAAGTGGCGCAGGGCCGGATCGCCGCGGTCTGGGGCGGTGAGCGCCATCCACAGCTCGCGCCCGGCGAGCCGCGTGCGGTGCCCGCTCGCGTCCTGCAGCGGCCACATGTCCCAGTAGAGCCGCGCCGGATCGAGCGCCCCGTGGCCCGCATCGCCCACCTGCGGGATCAGCACGTCGGCCCCGAGCGGAGCCTCGATCCGGCGCACCTGTTCGGCTGTCCACCTGCTGGTCATCCGAGCTGTCATCCCGTCACGTCACATCAATACAAGGGAGGGCCGGCCGCCGGGGGAGAATGGCGGCCAGCCCCGATAGCTCGCATCCGCTCGTCAGAAGTCGAACCGGACCGAGGCAAGCACGGTGCGCCCGGCGATCGAGCGGGCGCGCACGATCCCGTTGGCGGGGATCGAACCCTCCTCCGCCTCGGTGAAGCCCTCGGCGTTGAACAGGTTCTGCGCGTTGAGGCCGACCTCGATCCGCTCGATCGGGCGGAAGGCGACGAAGGCGTTGACCTGCGCGAAGGCGGGCAGCTTCAGCTGGTTGCTGTCCTGCGTGAAGCTGTCGGTGGTGCCGACCACGTTGGCGCCCAGCGTGAACAGGTCGCTCTCGTACTGCGCGGTGGCCTGGTACACGAGATCGGCCTGACGCCGCGGGGTGTTGCCGATGGTCGAGGCGTCGAGCGCGTCCTGGATCTCGGAATCGGTCCAGGTCGCCCCTGCCGTCAGCGAGAAGGGCCCGGTGCGCCACGAGCCCTCGAGCTCGATTCCGTAGGCTTCGTAGGTGCTGTCGAACAGTTCGAGCGGGGCGAGCTCGACATTGGTTTCCTGCGTCTTGGCGTAGAAGCCGGTGGCGTAGAAGCCGATCCCGCCCGACTGGTACTTGGCGCCCACTTCGAGCTGCCTGACCGTGGCGATCACGCCCGCATCACCCCCCGGCAGGCTGCCGTCGGTGGTGCTGACGGCGGGCGAGAACAGCGAGCGGTCGGCGGTGTGACGCCCGCCGCGGCTGTAGCGCACGAAGGCGCCCAGATCGTCGGTGAGGAGGTAGTTCGCCCCCAGCGAGTAGCTGAAGTAGTCGAAATCGTAGTTCACCGGACGCGCATTGCCGAGCGGCAGGACGCTGGTCTGCGCCTCGGCGGGGCTGATCGTGCCGTTGCGGTCGAAATCGAAGCTGGCAACGCCCGTTCCGAAGCCGGTATCCGATCCGGTGATCGTCCCGCTTGCATCGCCGAAATCGTAGCGGATCGAGGCATCGAGCGTCAGGCGCCCGGTCTCGAAGGAGAGCGAGGCGAAGGGCGCGTAGGTCGAATAGTCGACATCATAGGACCGGCGGCAGCAATTGCCGAAGAAGGTAGCGCCGAAGCCGACCGCCCCGTTCTGGGTGACGACCTCACCGCCTGCATTGCGGATGTCGACCAGCACCGCCTGCCCGTCGCCCTGCACGGTCTGGACGTGGCTGGTCCACAGCCAGTCGGTGTCGATGGTCTGGCGCGAGAGGTAGAAGCCGCTGGTGAAATTGAGCGAGCCGCCGCCAAGGTCGAATTCCTTGTTCACGCGGAAATCGTTGGTGATGTTGTCGAGGCTGTTCAGCCGGGTGTTGAACACCACCACGTTGGTGAGCAGGCCGTTGCCGCCGATGGTCGCCGGGTTGGCGACCTGCCCGGCATTGGGGCCGCTCGCAAAGAGGATGGTCGAACCCGCGCCGCCGATGGCGTTCGCCACGTTCTGCGCGCTGTCGGCCCCGGCCGGGAAGGGCGACAGGAAGCCGCCCGAATTGTCGGCGAAGCGGAAGCGGTTGGTCAGCGTCCAGCCGCCGCCCACGTCGATCTCGCTCTCGATCCCGAAGGCGAAGGACTGCACCGAAAGCCCGTCGCGGAAGTCGAAGGTGGCCGGGTTGTTGTTCCCGTCGAGCGTCGCCGCCTGGCCGAGGAAGGGGCTGTAGAGCGAATCGGTGCGCGGATCGAAACCGGGGATCGCCTGATAGCTCGGCGAGCCGTTCGAACCCGTCACCCGCACCGGCTGGGGCAGAATGGTCGGCGTCGTGTCGTCGAGATACTTGGCGCTGAACCGGATATAGCCGCCGTCGAATTCCTTGGTGATGTTGGCCTTGATCTGGCCGCCGTCATAGCCGTTGTAGCCGATGTCGCGCGGGCCCTCGCCGGTGCGGTAGAAGCCGCCGACGTGGAAGTAGAGATCCTCGGCGAGCGGCGCGCCGTAGTCGAAATCGAGGCGATAGGTCTCGAAGTCGAGCCCGACAGAGCCCTGGATCGCGCCGCCCTCCTGCTCCCCGGTCTTGGAGATGAAGTTGATCACCGCACCCGGCGCGTTCGAGGCGAAGGTCGAGGCCGAGCCGCCGCGTACCGCTTCGACGCGCGCGACCGAGCGGTCGGCGCGCAGGAAGTTGTCGGCATTGCCGAAGATGATGTCGCCGAATTCGAGGATCGGGAGGCCATCTTCCTGCAGCTGGATGTAGCGCGCCCCGCCGGTCGAGACGGGAATGCCGCGCACCGCGATGTTGGCGTTGCCCTCACCGCCCGAGGCTTCCGAGCGGATGCCGGGGATCTGGCGGATGAGGTCGGCCGAGGAGGGGGCGTTCAATTTGGTGATCTCGTCGGCCCCGATGGCGCTGACCGAGACCGAGCTTTCGATGCGGTTCTGGCCGCGCGCGACCGCGGTGACGATGATTTCCTCGCCCTCGACCGTCTCGTCGGTGGTGTCCTGCGCGAAGGCGGGGGCGGAGATGAGGGCCGACACGGCGGCACCGGCGCAAAGCGCGTAACGCAATTTCATGGGTCTTCTCCTCTCAAGGCACGCGCATCTTCGGGCGCTGGCGATGCGAGACCTAAACGCCCTGCAAACGATTGCAACAGGAATCTTGCAATCGTTTGCAAATGACTCGGATTCGTGTCACCTCTCCGCCACAGCGCCGGTTATAAGGCGCGAGGCGAGCAAATGGGATGAGGCGTCACATGTCGGAAAAGCCGCGGCTTTCGCTGCTCAGAATCGTCGAGATGAACATCGGCTTCTTCGGCCTGCAGTTCTCCTTCGGGTTGCAGCAGGCCAACATGGGGCCGATCTACGGCTTCCTCGGCGCGGACGAGGCCTCGATGCCGCTGCTGTGGCTCGCCGGGCCGATGACGGGCCTCATCGTCCAGCCGATCGTCGGCGCGATGAGCGACCGGACCAGCACCCGCCTCGGCCGCCGCACCCCCTATTTCCTCGTCGGCGCGGTGATCTGCTCGCTGGCGCTGTTCGCCATGCCCTATTCCTCGGCGCTGTGGATGGCCGCATCGCTGCTGTGGATCCTCGATGCGGGCAACAACATCACCATGGAGCCCTACCGCGCCTATGTCGCTGACCGGCTCGCGCCCGAGCAGCGATCGGTGGGTTTCCTCACCCAGAGCGCCTTCACCGGCCTTGCCCAGACGCTCTCCTACCTGGCGCCCTCGCTGCTCACCGCCTTCGTCGCGAAGGACGTGCTGGACAACAACGGCATTCCGGTGATCGTGCGCATCGCCTTCGTGATCGGTGCGATCCTTTCGATCTCGACGATCCTGTGGTCGGTGCTGCGGGTGCGCGAGCTGCCGCTGGATGCGGCCGAGGCGGCCGAGCTGGCCGAAAAGCCGCTCACCGCGCGCGGCACGCTGGCCGAGATCCGCGACGCGTGTTGGCAGATGCCGCGCCCGATGCGCCAGCTGGCGGGCGCGATGCTGTGCCAGTGGTATGCGATGTTCGCCTATTGGCAGTACATCACCTTCGCCGTCGGCCGCAGCCTCTACGGCACCAGCGATCCCGCGAGCAGCGCCTTCCGCGAGGCGACGCTCACCACCCAGCAGGCGGGCGCGCTCTACAACTTCATCGCCTTCCTCGGCGCGCTCGCGCTGATCCCGATCGTCAAGCGCTTCGGCGCGCGGCCCACCCATGCCGCCTGCCTTGCCGCCTCGGGCGCGGCAATGCTGCTGATCCCGGGGGTCTCCACGCCAGCGGGGCTGTTCGTGCTGATGCTCGGCATCGGCATCGGCTGGGCCGGGATGATGGGGAACACCTACGTGATGCTCGCCGACTGCATTCCGCCGGAGCGGAACGGCATCTACATGGGGATCTTCAACCTGTTCATCGTCATCCCCATGCTGATCCAGACGCTCACCATGCCGCTGATCTACGCGCCCCTGCTCGGCAGCGACCCGCGCAACGTGCTGATGCTGGGCGGCGTCTTGATGCTGGCGGGCGCCATCGCTACGCTGCTGGTCGACGCCGGCCACCGCCGCCCCCGCGAACAGGGGCTCGCCGCCGGCTGAAGGGGAACCATGGCCGACAGCCAGGACAGGGCAGCGCGCACCACCGTGCGCACCATCACCGATCTGGCCCGGCTCGCGGGGGTCTCGCCCGGCACGGTCAGCCGCGCGCTGGCGGGCAAGAGCCTCGTCAACACCCAGACCCGCGAGAAGATCGAGGCGCTCGCGCGCGAGCACGGCTTCCGCCCCAACCAGATGGCGAGCGGATTGCGCCGCCAGAAGACCGGCGTGATCGGCGTCGTCATCCCGCTCGGCCACGACACCCGCCAGCAGATCTCCGACAGCTTCTTCATGACCCTGCTCGGGCACCTCGCCGACGAGCTCACCACCCACGGCTACGACCTGATGCTGCGCCGGGTCGTGCCGACAAGCGACCCCGACTGGCTCGACCGCTTCATCGGTTCCGGGATGATCGACGGGGTGGTGGTGATCGGCCAGTCCGACCAGTTCGAGCGGATCGAGGAGGTCGCCGACGGCTACCGCGCGATGGTCGTGTGGGGGAACCACCAGGAGGGCCAGCGGCACTGCGTGGTCGGCACCGACAACCGGCTGGGCGGCAGGCTCGCGGCCGAACGCCTGATTGCGGGCGGTGCGCGGCGGCTGGCATTCCTCGGCGACACCGGCCCGATGGAATTCGCCGCGCGCTTTGCCGGGGCGCAGGATGTCGCCGCGCGGATGGGCCTGCCCGAGGTGCAGCCGCTCGCCACCCACCTCTCCCCCGACCGCGCGAGCGAGGAGATCGCGGGCCATCTGGCGCGCCACGGCCGCGCGCTCGACGGCATCTTCGCCGCCACCGACACCCTCGCCGCGCTGTGCCTCACCGAGCTGCGCGCGCAGGGTCTGAGCGTTCCGGACACCGTGAGACTGGTCGGCTTCGACGACCTGCCGATCGCGCGCCAGACCATCCCCCCGCTCACCACCGTGCGGCAGGACATCGCCGCGGGCGCGCGCGGCTTGGTGGATCTGCTGCTGCGGCGGCTGGGCGGCGAGTCGACCGAAAGCCTTGTCCTGCCCCCCGAACTGGTGGTGCGCGAGACGGCCTAGCCGCTCATGCTTTTCACCAGCGCTGCGGCCGAGGCACCTTCCAGCGTGAGGCCATAGCCAACCTCGCGGACCAAGCGCTCCTTCAGCGGCTGGATGAAGTGGATGCGGGTGTTGCGGCGCGCGACCGTGGGCTTGGCCAGATAGAGCGCGGCGAGCGCCCGCGCGCGGGTGAGCGCGGTGCCATCGGGTACCACCTCGGCAACCACGCCCCATTGCTTCGCGGTGTCTGCGCTGATCGGCTGCGGATCGAGCAGCCACGCCTCGGCCCGCCCCGGGCCCGCGCGGTAGCTCCAGGTGGTGAAGATGCCATCCCCCGGCACGATCCCCCCTGCGAAGTGCGGCAGATCGTGGAAGGTCGCACTCTCGCCCGCGACGATGATATTGGCCATCAGCGCATATTCGCTGTGGACGTGGGCGGCACCCTCGACCGCGGCGATCACCGGCACGCGGATGTTGGCGAGGTTCTCGAGGATCTGCACGCCCTCGTCGTGCACCTGCGACCAGACATCGGGATCGGCGACATTGCCGAAGCTCGGGAAGTCGATCCCGGCAATGAACTGCCCGCCTGCACCGGTGAGGATGACGATGCTGTTCTCGCGGTCTTGCGCGATCCGGTAGAAGGCCTCGGTGTAGTCGGTGTGGTCGCGGGCGGTGAAGGTCAGCGGGCCGCCGCCGCTGTGGAAGGTGGCGGTCAGCACCCCCGCCTCGTCGCGCTCGAGCGCGAGACCGGGGAAGGCATCGAAATAGGCCGGGCGTGCCATGGCGGATCCTTCTCATCGTCGGCGCGGGGGCCAAGCCTAGCGCCGGGCAAAGCGTGGGTTATTTCCAAATCTCGCCTATCCCGCAAAACCTGCAGAAACGGGCTTGCGTTATTGCGAAACGTTCTTAAGGGCATTCTTGCGAATGATTATCAGGAACGGTTCAACAATGCGATTCACTCTCCTCCTCTCCGCCGCTCTCCTCCCCCTCGCCGCCAATGCGCAGGCGCAGGAGACCGCCGCCCCGGCAGGCGAGAACACCGCCGCCGACGCCGAACCGATCATCGTCACCGCCGCGCGCACCGCCCTGCCGCTCACCGCCCTCCCGCTCACCGCCGAGGTGATCGACCGCGAGACGCTCGAGCGCCAGCTCCAGATTTCGGGCTCGGTGGTCGACGCCGTCGCCGCGCGCATCCCCTCCTTCAGTCCCGCGCGCCAGAAGCTCACCGGCCAAGGGGAAACCCTGCGCGGCCGCTCGCCGCTCTTCGCGATCGACGGCATTCCCCAGACCGCGCCCTTGCGTGACGGCTCGCGTGACGGCTTCACCATCGATCCCTTCTTCATCGACCGGGTCGAGCTGATCCTCGGCTCCAACGCGCTCCAGGGCATCGGCGGCACCGGCGGCGTGATCAACCAGGTCACCGTCTCCGCGCCCGCCGAGGACGGATGGAGCGCGCGCACCATCCTGCAAGGCACCGCCGAGAGCGGTTTTCGCGATGACGGCTTCGGCGGCAAGGTCGGCGCGCTGATCGCCAACCGCTCGGGCGCCTTCGATGTCGTGGTCGGCGCGGCCTACGAGCGCCGCGGCGTGTTCCGCGACGGCGAGCAGCGCCGCATCGCGCCCGATGGCACGCAGGGCGACCTGCAGGACTCCGAAAGCCTCTCCTTCTTCGCCAAGGCGGGCGTGGAGCTCGGCGAGACCGTGCAGATCGAGGCTATGGGCCAGCGCTTCGAGCTTCAGGGCGACGGCGATCTCGTCGCGGTCGCCGGAAGCCGCGCCACCGGCCTGCCCGCGACCGGCGCCCCCGGCGTCGTGCAGGGCGAGGCGCCCGAGAACCTCGCCGAGAGCCTCTCGCTCACCCTCACCGCCGACGACCTTGCAGGGGGCGCGCTGAGGGTGCGCGGCTTCTGGAACCGCACCGCCGACATCTACGGCGGCGGCATCTTCGCCGATTTCCAGGACCCGGCGATCGCCCCGCTCGGCACGCTGTTCGACCAGTCGCAGAACATCAGCCGCAAGTGGGGCATCAACGCCAGCTGGGAGCGCGGCTTCGGGCCCTTGAACCTCGTGGCGGGCGTGGACCTGCTCAACGACCACACCGTGCAGGTTCTCGCCCAGACGGGCCGCGCCTGGGTGCCGCCGACCGACTACCGCAGCATCGCCCCCTTCGCGCAAGGCAACCTCGCGCTGTGGGACGGCAAGCTGCGGCTCGCAGGGGGGGTGCGCTGGGAGAATGTCGAGATCTCGATCGACGATTACCAGACCCTGTTCTTCTACGGCCCGCAACAGGTCGGCGGCGGCTCGCCCAGCTTCGACCGGGTGCTGCCCAATGGCGGGATCGTGATCGAGCCGACCCCCGGCATCCGCGCCTATGCCAGCTACGCGCAGGGCTACACCGTGCCCGATGTCGGGCGCATCACCCGCGCGATCCGCACGCCCGATGTCGATCTCGACCGCTTCCTCGACATCGCGCCCGTCGTCGCCGACAACCGCGAGGTCGGCATCGAAGTGAACCGGGGCCCGATCGAGGCGAGCGCGACCTATTTCTGGTCGGACAGCGACGAGGGCCAGCTGCTCGTGCTGGTCGGTGACGTTTTCGAGGTGCAGCGCCAGCGCATCGAGATCCAGGGGCTCGAATTGAACCTCTCCACCGCCACCCCGATCCCCGGCCTGCGACTGGGCTTCGGCTACGCCCATCTCGATGGCCGGGTCGACACCGACGGCGACGGGATCGTCAACGCCGATCTCGACGGGGCCAATATCGGCCCCGATCGCCTCAACCTGTGGGCCGATTACGCCATTGGCCCGGTCAGCCTCGGCCTGCAATCGCGCACCCACTTCGCCCGGCGCTTCGACGGCGGCGATCCGCGCAACGATTTCGAGGGCTATCACCTGCTCGATGGCTCGATGAGCGTGGCGACCGGGTTCGGCCGCTTCACCCTTGCCGCGCAGAACCTGCTCGACCGCCAGTATATCGACTACAATTCGGACACCCAGCGCCCGGCCGACAACCTCAGGTTCTTCGCCGGACGCGGGCGGAGCGTGACGCTGGGCTGGCTGGCGAATTTCTGATGCGCCAGGCGCTGTCGCTGCTGCATCGCTGGCTCGGCGGGCTGGTCGGCCTCGGGCTGGCGGTGCTGGGGCTGACCGGCGCGGCCCTGCTGTGGAAGCCGTGGTGGGCGAGCGTGGCGCAGGTGCCGCGCGCGCCCTCGGACACCGAGACGCTGGCGATCATCGCCGCCGCCGAGGCCCGCGGCGCGGATTACGTGACGCTTCCCTCGGCCGAGTTCGGCGTGGCGCAGGCGGGGTTCGGCAAGGGCGGCGGCGGCGCCTACATCGCGCATGACGGCACCCTGCTCGCCCGCTGGCAGAGCGTGTGGGAGCGGCCCGAGACCCTGCTGTTCGATCTCCACCACCACCTGCTGCTGGGCGAGACCGGCGAGGTGATCTCGGGCTGGCTCGGCATCGCCGCGATCCTGTTCTGCATCACCGGCCTCGTGCTGTGGTGGCCGACGCGCCGCACCTTCCGCCTGCGCGCGCTGCCGCCGCGCTTCACCCGCCCCGCGGTGATCCTGCACCACCGCGATATCGGCGCGGTGCTGGCGCTGCCGATCCTGCTCGCCGCCATCACCGGCGCGCTGATGGTGCTGAAGCCCTTGGGACAGGCGGTGCTCGCCCCGCTCTCGCCCGCCGCCGAAGTGGCCGCGTGGCAGGCGAAGCCGCCCGCAGCCTCCTCGGCAACCGCCCAAGATTGGCCCGCGATCCTCGCCGCCGCCCGCGCGCGCTTTCCCGATGCCGATCCACGCATGATCATCTGGCCGAGGGCCCCGGGCGAGGGCGTCACCTTGCGCCTGCGCCGCCCGGCCGAATGGCACCCCAACGGCCGCACCACGCTCACCCTTGCCGCGGACGGCACCGTGCTCGCCGCGCGCGACGCGACCGCCGCGCCGCTGGCGCTGCGCGCGGGCAATGCGCTCTACCCGCTCCATTCGGCGCGGATGGCGGGGAGCGCCATGGCGCTGCCCTTAAGGGTCGTGATGACCTTGGCGGGGCTCGGCCTTGCCCTGCTCGGGAGCCTTGCGGTGGTGACCTTCTGGCGCAGCCGCACGGGCAACCACCGGTCCGCACCCGCGATCCCCCGCGGGCGCGTTACCGGCTGAGGCCGCCTGCCAGCCGCTCAGTTCACCAGCGGATCAGCGGGGGCACCACCGCCCGCCCGACCGCGCCCATCACCACCACCACCGCGGTGTGCCACAGGCCGATGTGGACGATATCGTTGAACGGGCAGTGCAGCGAGAAGGCGAAGATCCCGAAGGCGCCCGATGCGACCCCGGCGACGAGGCCGGCGCGCTCGGGCGAGGTCGGCGCGCCGCGGCGCAGCCACAGGACGAGCAGGCCCAGCACCAGCAGCGAGGACGCGCTGCCCACCGCGAAGCACTCGGCCCCGTGGATCATCGCCTGGCTCGAAAGCGCCGCGCGGCCCTTGACCCCCGCGACGACCAGGCCCGCAAGCGGCAGCAGCCCCGCCATCGCCGCCGCCCAGCGCCAGCCCGTGTGGTCGCTGCCGACCTGGGGGCGGCTCATGATCACCACGGTCACGCTCGCCGCCACGGCGAGGCCGAAATAGAGCCCGGTCGCAACCAGCTGCATCGGGTTGACGCTGCCCGCCAGCCAGTCTGCGCGAAGCCCGTAGAGGCCGATCACCACCCACGCGGTCACCGCCGCCCCGGCGAGCGCGAGCGCAACCCCCTCGCCGAAGCGCAAGGGCCTCACCGGCTCAAGCCCGCCCACCAGCTCGGCGATCAGGGCATCGGAACTCTGCTGCATTGTCATTCTTTCTCGATAATGGCCGCGAGCTTCTTGAGCCCGCGGTGGATGTTGACCTTGACGAGGCTCTCGCTCTGCCCGGTGGCGGCGGAGGCCTCGGCGATGCTCAGGCCTTCGATCTTGACGAGCGCGATCGCGCGCTCCTGTGCCGGCGGCAGCAGGCCCAGCAGCCGGTCGAGGCTGATGCGCGCCGAGACCGCGGGTTCATCGTCGCTGCCGATCAGTTCCTCGTGGAGCTCGTGCTCGTCGGCGCGGTAGATGCGGCGCAGGTGATCGACCCAGCGATAGCGGGCGATCGCCGCGAGCCACGGGAGGAAGGGGCGCGAGGCGTCCCACGAGGCACGCTTGGTGTGGAGCGCGATCAGCGTCTCCTGCACCAGATCATCGAGGCTCGAGGGCGCGACCCGGCGGCTGTAATAGGCGCGCAGCCAGCGCTGGCAGCTCTCGAGCAAGGTCGCATAGGCCTGCTTGTCGCCAGCTTGCGAGAGCCGCATCAGCCGCGCCAGGGTGGTCTCGTCCGCTCTCATCGGCGTGCCGCCGCGCGCTTGTCTTCACTGATCATGCCGCGCCCCCTGTGCTTGGCCCGCGCCCGTGGTGTCACGGGCTTTTCGCAAGGCTGTTGGTCGCCGTTACATAGGGCGGCAAAAAATTTCCCGCGTCTTTCGCGAAAGACTGCGCGCCGGAACGCAGCGGCCCCGCGCTCGCAGGGCTGCGAGCGCGGGGCCTGCTTCATTACCGTGCCGCCTGTCAGCTCAGCGCGACGTGGCGCTTCAGGTGGTGGTCGACATTGCCGAACTCGCTGTCGAAGATCGTCAGGCGCTTGAAGTAGTGGCCGATCGCATATTCGTCGGTCACGCCGTTGCCGCCGTGGATCTGCACCGCTTCCTGCCCGATCAGCCGCGCCGATTGCCCGACGCCGACCTTCGCGGCCGAGACCGCCAGCTTGCGGGTCCGCTCGTCCGAGCCCAGCCGGAGCGTCGCGAGATAGGTCAGCGAGACGGCGGTTTCATAGGCGGTGTACATGTCGACCATGCGGTGCTGGAGCACCTGGAAGGAGCCGATCGGCACGCCGAACTGCTTGCGCTGGCGGCTGTATTCGACGGTCATCGCATGCGCGACCTTCATCGCCCCGCAGGCCTCGGCGCACAGCGCGGCGATGGCTTCGTCGGTGACGAGTTCGATCAGCGCCAGCCCCTCGCCCTCGCCCCCGATCAGCGCCTCGGCGCCCACGGCGGCGTTCTCGAAATAGACCTCCGAGGCGCGGCGGCCGTCGACCGTCACGTAATCACGGGTGGTGACGCCGGGGGTGTCCTTGGCGAGGACGAAGACCGAGACGCCCGAACGGTCGCGCCGCTCGCCGCCGGTGCGCGCGGTGACGACGAGGTGGCTCGCCCAGGGCGCGCCGATCACGACCGCCTTGTGGCCGTTCAGGACATAGCCGCTGCCGTCCTTCTTCGCGGTGGTCTCGAGGTCGGCATAGTCATAGCGGCCCTTCGGCTCGGCATGGGCGAAGGCGAACACGCTGCTGCCCGCCACGATGCCGCCGATATGCTCTTCCTTCTGCGCCGCGGTGCCGCCGTGCTTGAGGAAGCCCCCGGCGCAGACCACGGTCGGCAGGAAAGGCTCGATCACCAGCCCCTTGCCGAACTCCTCCATGATGATCATCGCATCGACCGCGCCGCCGCCGAAGCCGCCGTCGGCTTCGCTGAACGGCATGCCGAGGATGCCGAGCTCGGCAAGCTGCGCCCACAGCTCGGGCCGCCAGCCTTCGGCGCTGGCGATCGCCTTGCGGCGCTCCTCGAAGCCATATTGCTCACGCACCAGCCGCGACAGACCGTCGCGCACCATGCCCTGTTCTTCGGTGAAGTTGAAATCCACGTCTGTCTCTCCCGTCTCGTGTCTTACAGACCGAGGATCATCTTGGTGATGATGTTGCGCTGGATCTCGTTGGATCCGCCATAGATGCTGGTCTTGCGCATGTTGAAATAGGTCGCCGCCGCGTGGGCCGCGTAGTCGGGGCCGACCGGGTGCTCGTTCGAGCCGTTGTCGTTCGACACCCCGCCCATGTAGGGCGCGCTGTAGGTGCCGACCGCTTCCAGCGTGAGTTCGGTCAGGCGCTGCTGAATCTCGGTGCCCTTGATCTTGAGGATCGAGCTTTCCGGCCCCGGCCCCTTGCCCGCCTGCTCGCCCGCGAGGGTGCGCAGTTCGGTGATTTCCAGCGCGGCGAGATCGATTTCGAGCTGGCTCACCTTCTTGGCGAAGTCGAAATCCTTGATCAGCGGCTGGCCGTCGAGCGTTTCATGCGTCGCGATCTCGCGCAGCTTTTCGACGCCGCGCTTGCTGCGCGCCACACCAGCGATGCCGGAGCGTTCATGGGCGAGCAGGAACTTGGCATAGGTCCAGCCCTTGTTCTCGACACCGACGAGGTTCTCGACCGGGACGCGCACGTCGGTCAGCCAGGTTTCGTTGACCTCGTAGCCGCCGTCGAGCAGCTTGATCGGCTTCACTTCCACGCCCGGGGTCTTCATGTCGACGAGGATGAAGCTGATCCCTTCCTGCTGCTTGGCGGTCGGATCGGTGCGGCACAGGAAGAAGCCCCAATCGGCGTGCTGGGCGAGCGTCGTCCAGGTCTTCTGGCCGTTGATGACGTAGTGGTCGCCGTCGCGCACGGCGGTGGTCTTGAGGCTGGCAAGGTCAGAACCGGCGCCGGGCTCCGAATAGCCCTGGCACCACCACACCTCGCCGCTGCGGATACCGGGCAGGTGCCTGGCCTTCTGCTCTTCATTGCCGAAGGTGTAGATCACGGGGCCGACCATCGAGACGCCGAAGGGCAGCGGCATCAGCGCATTCACGCGGGCGTTCTCTTCCGACCAGATGTAGCGCTGGGTCGGGCTCCAGCCGGTGCCGCCGTATTCGACCGGCCAAGCCGGGACCGACCAGCCCTTGGCGCCGAGGATCTTGTGCCACGCGACGAAGTCCTCGCGGGCCATGTCCTCGCGCATGCCGAAATCGGCGAGGTGCTTGGGATAGTTCTCGGCGATGAAGGCGCGCACCTCCTCGCGGAAGGCCTGCTCTTCGGGGGTGAATTCGAGGTTCATGGGGTCTCTCTCCGACTTGCGTTTTGCCGCTTTGCAATACGCTTTGTCACGGCGCGCGGACGCGGAAAAGAGGCAATTGCGCAAGGGTGCGCCGCCGTAGCGGCAAGTCGGGCGCGGCTGGGCTGCGAAGGGGGCGAATCGGTCTTGTTCGATCCGCCACCCCTGCGCGTTCGTCACATCTCCAGCGGGCCGTGCTGGATGTGCGGCAGGACATGCCGCGCAAACAGATCGGCTTCCTGCATGTGCGGATAGCCCGAGAGGATGAAGGCCTCGATCCCTTCCGCCTGATAGGCGCGCAGCTTGGCGAGCACCTGGTCGGGCGTGCCGACGATCGCCGCCCCGCAGCCGGAACGCGCGCGGCCGATGCCGGTCCACAGGTTCTCCTCGACGAAGCCGTCGCCATCGGCCGCGCCGCGCAACTCCTGCTGGCGCTGGACGCCGTAGTTCTTCGCGTCGAGCGATTTCTCGCGGATCGCCCGGCCCGCCTCGTCGTCGAGCTTGGACAAGAGCCGGTCGGCATAGGCGCGCGCCTCGTCCTCGGTCTCGCGCACGATCACGTGGACGCGGTAGCCGAACTTGAGGGTGCGGCCATACTTCGCGGCGCGTTCCTTGAGGTCGGCGATGTTCTCGCGCACCTTGTCCATCGTGTCGGGCCACATCAGGTAGACATCCGCCGCCTCGGCCGCACATTCGCGCGCCTCGTGGCTGAGGCCGCCGAAGTAGAACGGCGGGCACTTGCCCGAAAGCGTGGTGATCCGCGGCGGATCGAGCTTCAGCTTGTAGAATTCGCCGTCGAAATCGAGATGCTCGCCGTTGAGGAGCGTCTTGACGATCTTCATGATCTCGGTGCCGCGGCGGTAGCGGGGGCCGCTCTCGATCGTCTCGCCCGGCATGTCCGAGGAGATGATGTTGACGTTGAGCCGCCCCCCGGTGCCGCTCGCGTTCGGCCCGAGGATGCGGTCGAGCGTGGCGATCCGGCGGGCGAGCTGCGGCGGCCAGTCCTCGCCCATGCGGGTCGCCCAGAGGAGCTTGATGCGCCGGACCTGCGTCGCCACCGCGGCGGCGAAGACCGTGGTGTCGAGGCCGAGCTGGTAGCCCGAGGGCAGCAGGATATTGTCGAACCCGCCCTCCTCGGCCCGCAGCACGAGGTTGCGGCAATGCTCCCAGCTCGATTGCAGGTAGGGATCGGGGACGCCGAGGAACTCGTAATCATCGTCACACAGCGCGGAGAACCACGCGATTTCGCATTGTTGCTCAGTCATTTAGGGAAGCCTCTCTCCACGCGCGGCGACCAGCACCGCGTACCAATCCGTTCGCGTCCAGCGGACCTTGAGCGCCTCGGCACCTTCGGCAATCCGCTCCGCGTTCTGCGAGCCGATGATCGGGATGATCCCGGCGGGGTGCGCCATCAGCCAGCTGTAGGCGGCGACCGTGCGCGAGACGCCTTGCGCTTCGGCAACCGCATCGAGCGCGGCGGCGACCGACTTGTCGCGGGGCGTCTCGGGCGCGGCGAGCCTGCCGCCACCGAGCGGCGACCATGCCAGCGGGGTCAGGCCGAAAGCCATCGCCTGGTCCAGCTCGCCATTCTCGATGCAGGTGATGCGCAGCGGGCTGATCTCGGGCTGGGTCGAGACCAGCTTGCTCTCCAGAAACTTCGACAGCGCGGCGATCTGGTACATCGTGAAGTTGGAGACGCCGAGCGCCTTCACCTTGCCGCTCGCCACCGCGTCGTCGAGCACGCGGGCGGTCTCCTGCGGGTGGGCGAGGATGTCGGGGCGGTGAATCTGCCACAGGTCGACCGAGTCCACCCGCAAGCGGCGCAGCGAATCGTCGATCGCCTTGCGCAGGTAATCGGCGCTCTGATCGTAGGGCAGCGGCGGGAGGATGCCGCCCTTGGTCGCCAGCACCATCCGGTCGCGAAGGCCCGGTTCCGCCGCCAGCACCTCGCCCAGCAGCACCTCGGCATCGCCGAAGCCTCCGGCGCCGTCGAAGCCGTAGATATCGGCGGTGTCGAGGAAATTGATCCCCGCATCCAGCGCCGCATGCACCAGCCGCGCGGCATCGGCGGCGGTGCGGCCATCCTCTGCGAGACGCCACATCCCCCAGGCGATGGACGAGACCTCGATATTGCTCGCGCCAAGGCGTCGCGTGGCGGGGGGCGGGGGCAGTTCACTCATGGGTCAGGAATTCCTCTGTGGCGGAGCGACCGAGGCGCGCTCGACAAGGTCATGGGGCAGGCGCTTGTGGGTGATGTCCCCGCCCGCGATCAGGATCTGCGTCGCGGTGCGGGCAAGGTCCGCCATCGGCTGGCGGATGGTGGTGAGCGGCGGCCAGACGGTGCGCGCCAGCGTGGTGTCGTCGAAGCCCGCGACCGAAAGCTCGGCGGGCACGGCAATCCCCCGATCATGCGCCACGGCGAGGACGCCTGCAGCCATGTCGTCGTTCGAGGCGAAGATCGCGGTCGGGCGCGCGGGCTGATCGAGCAGCGCCCGCGCACCCGCCACCCCGGAGTCGAAATCGAACTCGCCGTCGACCACCAGGCCCGGCTCGAAGGGAATGCCCACCCGGTCCAGGGCACGGCGGTAGCCGAACAGGCGGTCGTCGGAGGCCATGTGGTTGGCATGGCCCTTGATGAACCCGATCCGGCGGTGGCCCGCATTGATGAGGTGCGTGGTCATGTCGTCGGCGGCCTGGGCGTCGTCCATGAACACCGAGGATGTGAGCGCGTGGTTGGTGCCGGGCGAGATGCGCACGAAGGGCACGTCCATCGTCTCGAGCGCCCGCAGCACCGGATCGCAATCGGTGACGGGGGAGGAGAGGATGATGCCGTCGACATGGGTCTCGCTGACGAGCCCGCGCACCTGGTCGCCGACGCGCGGGTCGGCAACGTCGACCGGCTGGGCGAGCAGCCGGATGCCCGCATCGTGACACACGTCCCAGCAGCCCTTCTGGATCTGGAACATGTAGTAGGGGCTGTGATTGTCGTAGATCAGCGCGACCTGGTTCGACTTCGCGCCCGACAGGATGCGCGCCGCCACGGAAGGCCGGTAGTCGAGCTCGGCCATCGCCTGCTCCACCCGCGCCTTCAATTCCGCGCTGACATAGGGGTGACCGTTGAGCACGCGGCTGACGGTCTTCACCGCCACCCCGGCGCGCGCGGCGACGTCCTTGATGTTGGCGCGGCTCATGGGCGCAGATCTTCGAACAGCGGGGCGAAGGCGCTGTCGGGGCGGTAGAACACCGGCGGCTCGCCGATTGGCGCGGGGACCTCGTGCCATCCCGGCGCATGGTCGCGCCCGCTCCACAGGTGCCGCCACGCGCCTTGCGGCAGATAGACGTTCCGCATCATCGCTCCCGCTTCGATCACCGGTGCCACCAGCACGTCCGCACCATAGAGGAACTGGTCCTGGATCGTGAAGGTTTCCCGGTCCTGCGGGTGGTGCAGGAACAGCGCCCGCTGGGTGGGCAGGCCGGTGGCGCGGGCCTCCGCGGCGAGGTGCTGCACATAGGGCGCGAGCGCGGCGTGGGCGCGGCTCCAGCGGATGAAGCCTGCGATCAGCGCGGGGCTCGAGTCGATCTGGAGATTGTCGTCCGGGCGGTTGCCCTCGTGGGTGCGGAAGACGGGGCTGAAGGCGCCAAGCTCGTACCACCTGAGGATCAGCTCCTCGCTGCGCACATTGCCGAACAGGCTGGTGTAGCCGCCGACGTCGGAATGGCTGAAGGCATTGCCGACGAGGCCCGATGACAGCGCGGCGGTGACGACCGTGCCGATCCCGTCGTGGCGGCTGAAATCGACCGACTGGTCGCCCGCCCACAGCAGGGGGCAGTGCGCCTGCACCCCCGTGTGCCCCGCGCGCATGAACCACAGCACATCGCCTGTCCGCCCCCGCGACTCGACCGCGCGCGCGTTGACCTCGGCCCAGCGCACCGGCCAGCGGTTGTGCTCGCGCATCGGGTCGCCATCGAACAGGCGCAGGTCGGTGGGGAGGTATTCGCCGAAATCGGCCATCCACCCGTCGAGCCCGAAATCGAGCATCCGCTTGCCGATCACTTCCTCGGCGAACCAGTCGGCGGCGGCGGGGTTGGTGAAATCGACCACGCCCGCGTCGAACTCGCCGAAGTCGACAAGGTAGGGCTCGTCGCTGTCCGGCCGGAGCGCGAGGAGGCCCCTCGCTGACGCTTCGGGGAACAGGGGGCCGTCGACGGCGAGATAGGGGTTCACATAGCCGAGGAAGCGGATGCCGCGAGCCTTCAATGCGGCGATGCGGGCGGGCAGATCGGGGTAGCGGGTCGGGTTCCACTGCCAGTCCCAGAACAGGCGGCGGCCGAAGCTGGTCTCGCGGATGCCGACCCAGTCCTCGCACCACAGGCCGGAGACGGAGGCGCCCGCCGCGATCAGCGCCTCGAGCCGGTCGAAGCTCGCCTCGCCCTGCTTGAGGCCGACCACCGCCCCGCCGATGGCCCAGTCGGGGAGCGCGTGGCGGCGGCCGAAGCGCGCGCCCAGCTGGCGGGTGAGATCGGCAGGTGCGCCTTCGAACAGGTCGATCGCGACCTCGCCCGACCAGACATGCACCCGCAGCCGCCCCGCCTCGCGCGCGTCGAACTCGGCATATTCGCTGTTTGCGAGGCTGATCGCCCAGCCGCCCGAGCACAGCACGGTGGGTTCGGGGTAATTGGTCGTCCAGTAATCCCCGCCCGCAAAGCTCCCGTCGGCGCTCGCCTGATCGGTGAGCGGCGTGCCGGGATCGCGCCCGACGCCGGGCTCGCTGGTCCAGAGCGGGAAGTTGCGGCCATTGAGGACCAGGTAGCTCATCTGCTCGCCCCCGCCCCACAGCACATCCTCGGGCGTGAGTGCGAGGTCGATCGTGATGCGGTCATGGCCGGTGAGCGCCGCGAGCGTCAGCCGCGATGCGCCGGGCGCAAGCGCCAGGGCGACCTTGGCGCTGCCATCGGCGCTCGCCAGCACCACGCGCCCCGCCCCGTCCACTTCTGCCTGGCACAGTGGCTTCGCGGCAACAGCAGCATCCGAAAGGCGGAAATTGCCCCGCACCATGGTGACCTGCGGCGCGCCCGAAGCGACGGAAATCGCGAGAGAATCCGGCGCATGACGGAGCACCGTCCGGCCTGCCAGCCGCAACGCAACGCCCCCCTCATCCGGCTCCAGCCGCACCATCACTGACCTGTATCCTCGTCCCGGGCTGTCCCTTGGCCCGCTCTGACACCGCTTGACAGAATGCAGCGGAAAGCGCAACCCGACAGGCCAAAGATCGACCGCACGGGCTGAGATCGCTTGAAGCCGTCCGAAAGAATCGATCGTGACCAGAGGGGAGAACACCATCATGTCCGCCACCACCCGCTTTGCCATCAAGGCGCTGGCATTGTCCGCCAGCTCGCTCGCCTTCGCTTCCGCCGCTCCGGCGCTCGCGCAGGTCGAGGAAATCATCGTCACCGCCCAGAAAGTCGAGGAAAACGTCCAGGACGTGCCGATCGCGATCGCCGCGGTTTCGGGCGACCGGCTGCAGCAGGCGGGCGTCATCAGCCTCGAGAACATCTCGACCGTCGTCCCCTCGGTAACCTTCCGCAAGGGCACCACCAGCGCCAACAGCGCGATCGTGATGCGCGGTGTCGGCACCATCACCTTCTCGGTCGCGGCCGAACCGTCCGTGTCCACCGTTGTCGACGGCGTGGTGCTGAGCCGTTCGGGCCAGGCCTTCATGGATCTCGTCGACATCCAGCGGCTTGAAGTGCTGCGCGGGCCGCAGGGCACGCTGTTCGGCCGCAACGCGAGCGCCGGCCTCGTCAACATCGTCTCCAAGGGCGGCACCGACACGCTCGAGGCCGAGTTCAACGCCGACTGGTTCGAGGGCGAGGAATACCGCCTGCGCGCCGCCGTGTCCGGCCCGATCGCCGAGAACCTCAGCGCCCGCCTGACCGGCTTCTACGGCAGCTTCGACGGCAACATCACCAACATCTTCGGCGGCGAGAACAACACCGTCAACGGCTACGAGCGCTACGGCGTGCGCGGCATCGTCGATTACGACGACGGCGGCAACAAGGTCCGCCTGATCGCCGACTACTACAAGGCCGACGATGATTGCTGCGTCGACGTGACCGGTGCCAGCCGCGGCGCGGTGCAGGATGCGCTGCTCGCGCTGCCGGGCGGCGTGGCGCTGGGCGAGAACCAGCGCTTCATCAACAACGACCTCGTCACCAGCACCGAAGACCAGCAGTGGAGCCTCACCGGCACCGGCGATTTCGACATCACCGACACCCACACGCTGAGCGTCGTGCTCGGCTATCGCAACTGGGAGAACACCGAAATCCGCGAGGGCGACTTCCTGCCGCGCGCGATCGTGGGTGCGGGCCAGCTGCATGACAACGGGGTGGTCAAGACCGAACAGGTCTCGGCCGAAGTCCGCCTCGCCTCCGACCAGACCAAGCCGTTCCACTACCAGATCGGCGGGTTCATCTGGCAATCGGACAACACGCAGGACTTCACC
>NZ_LSJS01000164.1 GCF_001557325.1 Erythrobacter donghaensis | reverse complement strand
ACCGGCAACGGCCTCGCGCGCCGTGGAGGGGAGGACCAGCGGCGAGGCATCTGAAACTGCATTTTCGGAACTGGGGGCATCAGTGCCCGGGGTCTCCAGGGTGCTGGTCCCGTTCGTGGGCGCGGATGAAAAGGGCGATGCAAGATCGACGGTAGCATCCGAGTGTCCGTCTGCGGCTTCGTGTGCCGACGCAGCTTGAGCGGCCTTCAACTGCCGGCGGACCTGGCGCATGACGGCCCCGCTCTTGTCCTCGCCCGCCTTGCGGCGGAGTTCGGTTGCCCAGCGCGGGTTGTCGACGACTGTCCAGGCGACCGCTTCATCATGGAGCGTTCCTGCTTCATCGACATGCGCTGGGAAGACGACCCGCAGGGTCCGCTCCGCCGTACGCGTGGTGTCAGCCTCCACCACGCCCGACCGGGAGCGTGTCTCGGCATGAGGCGTCGTGCCCGCCGACAGAATGTTCGTTGCCTTGGCATCGATGACGTGGGCCGGTGCGCAGTCGCCCTTGGGCGCCCGGCAGGTGAAGTCGCCTTCGACATTGGTGCCGAACGTGGCGCAGCCACTGGAGAAGCCGGCCAGGCAGGCGCAGACAAGAAGACGTGATGGAAACCGCATGGGGTTATCCTTTCGGAGCTGGGGTGGGAGCCCGGGAGGGGCCAGCGCGCAGGAAGTCCCGGAGCACAGCGGCAGGCCGGAAGCCTTCGAGAACGGCGCCATCGGCGGGGCGCACGATCACCGGCGTGCCGCCAAAGCCGTGTGCCCGGGCGAAGGCCTCGTTGGCATCGAGGCCGCTCGTGTCGCAGGGTTTGGGATTGGCGAGCGCCAGACCCGAATAGGCCATATGTAGCGCCAGCTCAGGCCGCGGCGAGCACAGCACCCGTTCGGCATCGCGCCGGCTTT
>NZ_LSJS01000163.1 GCF_001557325.1 Erythrobacter donghaensis | reverse complement strand
GGCGGGGAGCGATCCCCGCCGTTTTCGTTTGGCTTACCTGCCGCGCACCACCAGCTTGACCTTCTGACCCGGCGTCACCGTCGCGGTGCCGGCCAGCGCGTTGAGCACCCGGAAGCGCTCTTCCTGCGCGCTGTCATAGGCCATGCGCCGCGCGAGGCTCGCCACGGTATCGCCGCGCGCCACGGTCACCACCTGGAGCTTCCGCGGCACCACCGCGCCCGCCTCGGCCGCACTGATCCGGCGCATCGACTGGAACATCGGGTTGAACGTCCCGGCCCGACCGGCCGGCGCGATCGCGACGAAGTGGAAGGCCTGATCGCGCGCGAATTCATAGGCGAAGACCACCAGATCGACTTGCGAATTGCCGCTGTTGACCCGCGCCGTGCCGAACACCGCGGGAAGGCCGTTGACCGTGGTGCGCTCGATCGTCTGCGGGACGAGCGTGCTGTTCTGCCCGCCAGCCGCAGCAAAGGCGCTGCGCACATAGCTTTCGAGATTGCCGTTATAGGCAGCGGTCGTCATCTGCGCCTTGCCCGCCTGCCCCTGGATGCTCACCGCGCGCGTGCCGTTGACCATGTAGAAGCCCTGGGGCGCCGTGAAGGCGAGCCGCAGGTCGGGGTGAATGAACGTGCTGCCCTCGATCACCCCCTGCGCCGGGTCGTCGCCATAGCGCAGCCCGTCGATCCGGGTAAGGAAGGTGTCGCGATTGACGACACTGCTCGTTCCCGGCGCGCCTGCCCGGGTGAGCGCGCTCTGCACCCGGCTGGCCGGATCGGGGTGGGTCGAGGCCCATTCGGGGACGTTTGCATCCTGCCCCGAAAGCCGCGCGTCGAGCGCGTTCTGTGCGGCAAGGCTCGCCAGCACCGTCCCCATCGCCCGCCGGTCATAGCCCGCGCGGCCGAGATAATCGATGCCGAGCCCGTCCGCCTCGAGCTCCTGCTTGCGGCTGAACTTGAGCGTCAGCAGCTGCGAGCCCTGCAGGAAGGTGCGCGAGAGCGTCTGCCCCAGTCCCGAATCCCCCAGCAGCAGCCCCGAGAGGATCGCGCCCCCCAGCCCGAGCAGCGTGTTCTTCTGCGCCGCCGCCTGGCGCCGCTGCGAATGGCGCGCGGCGACATGGCCGACCTCGTGCCCGAGCACCGCGGCGAGCTCGGCCTCGCTGTTCATCAGCGTGACCAGCTGGCGGGTGGTGTAGATATAGCCGCCGGGAATCGCGAAGGCATTGTTCACCGGCGAGTTCAACAAGCTCACCGTGAAGCTCTCGCGCGCATTGCCGAGGCCCGATTGCACCGCGATGTTCTTGCCGACCTGTTCGACATATTGGGCATGGGGGCCGCTCATCGCGCCGCCGAATTCGGCGAGCAGCTGCGGGTGATACTCCGCGCCCTGCCTGGCCTCGGCCTGAGTGATCGGGGTGGAGGCGGAGGGGATCTGCGCGCCTGCCCCCATGCACCCCGCGAGCGCCCCTGTCGCCACGCCGAAGGCCAGCGCCTTCCTTGCCAGTCGTGCCATCGTTTTCGTCCCTTTCCGCCTGTCCCCCTGCTGCTTTCGCGCAGCTCCACGGGCAAGCCTCATGCATCAGGGACGTGGCAAACGGAACCTTAACTTGGGATTTCCTGTCAGCCGCCGATGGCGAGGAAACGGGCTTCGCGTGCGGCGACCAGTTGTTCGGCGCTATGGGACGCGAGGGTCGCGACCTCCTCGGCGAGCGCTTGCCCGAGCATCCGGGCGGCTGCGGCCGGATCGCGATGCGCCCCGCCGATCGGCTCCTTGACGATGCGGTCGATCACATTGATGCGCTTCAGATCCTGCGCCGTGACCTTCATCGCCTGCGCCGCCTCCGGAGCCTTCTCGGAGGTGCGCCACAGGATCGAGGCGCAGCCTTCGGGCGAGATCACCGAATAGACCGCGTGTTCCAGCATCAGCACGCGGTTGGCCGAGGCGAGCGCCACCGCGCCGCCCGAGCCGCCCTCGCCGACGATCGCGGCGACCATCGGCACGCCGATCGCGAGGCAGGCTTCCGTCGCCCGCGCGATGGCTTCGGCCTGGCCGCGTTCCTCGGCCTCGATCCCCGGAAAGGCGCCCGAGGTGTCGACCAGCGTCACCACGGGAAGGCCGAATCGGCTCGCCAGCTCCATCAGGCGGATCGCCTTGCGATAGCCCTCGGGCTTACCCATCCCGAAGTTGTGCGCAATGCGCGTCTTGGTATCGTGGCCCTTCTCGTGCCCGATCAGCATCACCCGGCGCTCGCCCAGCCGCGCGAAGCCGCCCATGATCGCGAGATCATCGGCATAGAGCCGGTCGCCGCCCAGCGGCATGAAGTCGCTGAAGGCGTGCGCGACATAGTCGCGGAAATGCGGACGCTGCGGGTGCCGGGCGACCTGGGTCTTCTGCCACGGGGTGAGCGAGGCATAGGTGCTGGCAAGCAGCTCGGCGCTCTTGGCTTCGAGCCGAGCGATCTCGCTCGCGACATCGACATCATGCAAGGCGTTGACGCTGCGCAGCTGCGCGATGCGTTCTTCGAGCGCGGCGACCGGTTTCTCGAAATCGAGGTAGGAAATCATCGCAGCGGGCTAGTCGGATGTTGTGCGGGTTGCAAGCGGGTGACGGGAATTGACGAGGGCAACCAGCCGCGCGGCATCGACATGGGTGTAGATTTGCGTCGTCGAAATGTCGGCATGGCCGAGCAGGGTTTGCAACACGCGCAGGTCCGCGCCGCCCTCCAGCAGGTGGGTGGCGAAGGCGTGGCGCAGCACGTGGGGGCTGATGCTCGCAGGATCGAGCCCGGCGCGGGCCGCCAGCGCCTTCAGGAGCTGGAACAGCCGGACGCGGCTGAGGTGCCCGGTCTTGCCCGAGGGAAACAGGTAGCGCGAGGGCGGTGTCTGCGGGCGCAGGCTCAGCCAGCGCCCGACCGCTTCGAGCGCCCGCCCGCCGACCGGGACGAGGCGCGTCGCCCCGCCCTTGCCCGTCACCGTCAGGAACGGCGCATCGCGCGGCGCTGCGCTGAGCGGCAGGCCGACCAGTTCGGTCGCGCGCAGGCCCGAGCCGTAGAGCAGCTCGATCAGCGTCAGCAGCCGCACCGCCTTGGGCTCATCGCCCGCCGCCTCGTCCTCGGCGCGGGCGAACAGGGCGGCGATCTGATCGTGGCCCATCACCCTGGGCAGCGGGCGCCTGAGGCGCGGCGCGGGGAGCGCGCCCGAGGGATCGTCGGCCCGCCAGCCCTCGTCCACGGCAAAGCCGAAGAATTGCCGGAGCGCCGAGGCCTTGCGCGCGACACTGGCAGGCGCAAGGCTTGCCCATTCGCCGGCGAGGCTGGCGACAGCATCGCGGCTCGTCTCGGCCAGATCGCCGATCGCTGCCTCGGCCTGATCGAGATCGCGGCGGTAGGCGGCGAGCGTGTTGAGCGCGGCGCCCCGTTCGGCGGCCAGCATCGCGAGAAACGCCTCTGTGGCGGCGGACATCAGCCCCGCGCGACCGCCTCGGCGGCGATCATCCGGGCCTCGGCGACCATTCCCCCGCGGGTCAGCGCGGCGGTGATGTGGTAGAGGTGGAGCGGGGTCATCTGCGACCAGCTGTTCCCCTGCATCCCCAGCCCGGCGAGCAGCGCCACCAGCGCCGGATTGCCGACCTCGGCCGCGCGCGAGATGGCGGCGGTCCAGCGGGTCTGGCGCGCGAGATCGAAGCCGAGATCGCCCGCGAGCGCGCCGGCGTCGCCCTCGGACAGGCGCCCGATCCCGGCGAGGCCGGCGACCAGAAAGGCGGATCGGCGCTGGCCGTCGCTCGCGTCGCTGCCGATGAAGCTCTCGACCGGGCTCTGGCCGACCGCCTCGATATTCGGCGCGCCGAGCGCAATCAGCGCCCAGCCCAGCGAGCCCTGCGCAGCGACGTCCGCCCAGCGCGCCGCATTGCGATCGAGCCCGGCGGCGAGCATCGCGGCGATCAGGTCGCCCGCCGCGTCCGCATGCTCGGCGCTCGCCGGGATGCGCGCGGCGGCATAGGCGGTGAGCACCCGCGCGCCGTAGCCATCCCCGCCGCCGAGCTTGGCGCCGTCCGCCCACAGGCGCTGCATCGCGGCAATGCGCGCAGCCGGATCGTTCGCGACATAGGCCTCGCGCAACGCCGCGGCGTGGGCCTTCTGATCCTCGCCCGCGGCCGGATCGGCATGGATCTCGGAATAGAGATCGACCATCGCATCGGCAGACAGGATTCCCTCGCGCGCGGCGCGTCCGGCGAACTGCGCGCGCTCGCTCGCGGGGAGCATCGGCAGCAGCGCGCCGCTCCGCGCATAATAGGCCCCGCCGCGCGCAGTGAGCGCGCTGTCCAGCAGCCCCTCGGGCAGCGGCTCGCCCACCGCATTGGCGAGGCCGAAGCGCCAGGGGTTGAGATCGTCCACCCCCTGCCACTCGATGTTGACGCCCCGCTGCGCGCGGCCCGCAGCGCCCGCGAAGCGCCGCGCCAGCAGCACGTCGACCCGCGGCGCCGCACCGCGGAACAGCGCGCGGTCGAGCTGGGTTGCGGCCAGCGCGCTCTCGCCCGCATAGGCGTTGCAGATCGCCTGCCACATCACCCACTCGCCATCCTGCCGCTGCGAGCCCTGGAGGCGAACCGCCGGGCAGGCCCCGGTGATGTCGCCGGCGGCGAGGTAGGCGGAGAGCGCCTCCTGCGTCAGCGCGGGCGACCAGTCGGCGGTGTCGATATCCTGCACCACCGCGCGCGCGAGGGCATACTCGCCCATGCGATTGAGCAGGCCGACGCGCAGCGCGGCGAATTCGACCGGATCCATGCCCAGCGGCGCGGCGAGGCGGCTCGCGAGCGCGCGGCGCAGCAGGATATGCCCCCAGCGCGACACCAGCGGGCCCTCCGTGCCGCTGAGCGCCGCGCGCACCAGCTTGTCCGACTGGTTCGCCAGCGCCAGCGGCGGCAGGCCCCCCTCGTCCACCGCCAGCACGCCGACGCGGGTCAACGCCCGCTGCGCGCCGGCCGGAATGTCGCTCTTGGGCGCAAGGCCGAGCAGCTGGTCGAGCTCCTCGGTCGACATGTTTTCCAGCTGCTCGAGGCTCGGCAACCGGGCAAGATCCTCGCGGCTGATCGCGGGGAGCGGCGGGAGGCTCGCCGGATCGACGGCAGCGCCGGGCACGGGCGCCGTGCCCGGCTGAGCAATCGGCGGCTGGCCCGGCTGGGCAGGCGGGG
>NZ_LSJS01000162.1 GCF_001557325.1 Erythrobacter donghaensis | reverse complement strand
GTTCCTCCACGGTCTCTTCGTGGAGCGCTGCGGGGCAAACAACCGGCGGCACAGCCTCGATAAACTCGGAAATAGCGATGGAGATCCGACGTGCCTCGTCCCTCGCCTTATTGAGCGCGAACTCATTCCAGCGCTTCGCATCTTCTGCGATTTGCGCATACCTTGCCATCAACAGCCTGATCCGGACGCGCATTTGCCTGACTTCGTCCGGCGATCCCTCACGTGCTCTCTTCAGACACGCATCGATTTCGGCGGCGATCTGCTCGGCCTCATCGTCGATTGCCTCCGGCGTATCGAGATTGTGAACCGCTCCGCGGCGGTCGGTCCAAATGAACATAGTCATCGGAAGTCTCCGAAGGACAGATTCGCGCCATGCGCGTCGAGCCAATCCGCAGCCTGACCGCGCAGCAGATGGCCTGGCATAGCCATGCGCAGGATGCGACACGTCACCCGGATCAACCATCTTTGGTCAGGCGTCATTTCGGCGTTTCGCCACTCGCCATGGAGTCGGAATTCTTTGTCGCGCGCGAGCCACTCGGCGCGATCCTCAAGATAGAGGGCCCGCCTTTTCCGCCACGTCAGGAAAAGGCCCCGCGCAGCCAGCTCTCGATGGCCAGTGTCGAGAAGATCGGCGATCACGCCAGCAGCATTTTTTGCCGTCTGTCCTGCTGCCGCCTCATGAATGCGCGCAGCCAGCGCAGTAGCCTTTAAGTCCAGAAGTCCAGCCAGCGCGTCAGCATCCGCAGCTTGGAAGCCTGCGTTGACCATTACACCACCCAAGGTGATTTTGTGATGCATCGAGGTTGGATTGGCGACGACCAACTTCTCGACAGGTTCCATAAGCGTCCGGCGACGCTCGGCGATCGCATCTCGCTGCGCGTTGATTTCCTCGATCCGGCGATCGGCAGCCGCAATTGTCGGCTCGGTTTTCCGGGGCTCATCGTCGGGTTCGTAAATTTGCGAATTCATCGGGGTTCTCCTTTCACAGGAGCAATGCCGAGATGCGCATTGGAATAATCCTCGCAAAAGTCGTTCGACCTGCAGGTGTCAGCACGTTCGCTCCCCATCGAAGCGTCAGCAGAGGGATATCTGACTAAATTCTGCGAGGATTTTCAGGCTTTAAGGAGGGGTAGGGTTGGGGGGTTAATTGGCGCGAGAAATGTTTCAGCGATGCCGAAACCAACTTCCTCCCGCACTGCGGTTCGGAACACCCCCCAACCCAAGGTGCACAGCTTCGTACCCGCCGTTTTCAGGGATGATTACGGCCGCGAACGCGCGCTGACCTCCGACGCGGCAAAGTCGTTCAGCAAGAAGAAGCTGGATGCTGCCTCCCGCGCCATGGAGCGCAGAGCGAACCTGGCCATGGAAAAGGCGATCATCGAATCCGACCGCGAAACAGCTCGTGCCATTCAAAAGCTGCGCCGACAGGAGCGCGAGGCCGATATTGCCTTGGCGCGCATATACAGCCGGTGGCTGTCCACGAAAGTCCGCCCAGTTCGGAAGATCGAGCACAAGCCACCAAAACCGAAGTCCGACATTCCACCGGCCTCCAAGGTCGCACTACCCAAATATGATGCCCCGCTGCGCGATCGGCGCGGACGGCTCGGAGTGTTCTTCGACAGCCGCTACTACTCCAGCAAGACCGCAAAGCCCGGTGTTGCATCACGGGTGGTCAAATACATTTTCCACGGTGCACATGTGGACGCCGATGGAAATGTGATGTGGCGGACCAATGTCGGAGAGACGATCGACGAGGCGGTGTGCGGGTTCGACCACATCGAACTGATCAACCGGTCCAGCCAGAAAAACGCGAAGGTGATCAATCACGCCGTTCTGGCCATGGATCATCGCTGGACACCGGAGCAAATGCTGGATGTTGGCGAGCGCTGGGCGCGGGAAAGGTTTGGACAATACGGTTTGCCCTTCGCGATTTCGCTGCACCCGCCACCGCCTGAAGGGGATGATCGCAACTGGCACATGCATGTCGTCTGGAGTTGGCGGCCGCTCAGACGGGTCGGTGACCACGAATGGCTGGTCGGCGAGGGCCTCCGCAGTGATCTCGACGGCGCTCGCGGCATGTGGGTCCTGCGGGAGCGCTTCGCCGGAATTTCGACGCTGATGTCCTTCGAACGAGGCGACTGCGACGTCTACACCGCTCTATCGCATGCTGCTCGCGGACTCCCTGTCGAACCGCAAAAGAAACTGGGCGAAGCCAAGACTCGCCGGGCGCGAGCGGGCGAGTTTGTCGCGGATAACGAGGAAAACCATGAACGCGTGATGCGCTCCAAGGCAGCGCTGATTGATGATGATCTGCGACGTGAAGATGAGCGCCTTGCCGTGGAACTGGAACTGGCACGTAAAGTCGCAGCAGGCATTGCAAGGCTGGTAAAGCTCCCGGTTCGACCTGCCTTCACCTATGCAGTGTCCAAATTCTCGGTGCCCAGCCCAACTGCCGCAGTCGATAAATGGCGGTCAATTGTCTTGGCCGAGCCGGCCTGTCAGGCCCCGCCGGCAATGGGGCCCTCGGTCAACCCAGTCACCATCGGCAAGGGTATCGATGCAGTCCGCACCATCATCTCAGACAGGAAATTCGCAAATTTGCGAATTGGCGTTGTTCCGGCACCGCCCACCGCACGGCTGTATTCAACGCAACCCTTCGCCGCGCAGGTGCCGCATGCGGCCCTCCCAGCGCGCGCGAATGTGCCATTGGCGCCAATTGTGCCCTCAAAGGCGTTCATTGCTGGCAAGTTTGCCATTCCGAACCCGGTCATCGCACCGCCCGCACCGGCAAAACAACCTGTGATACCCAGACCACCCACCAGATTTGAGGTGTTCTTGGCTTGGTCTCCACCGGTCGGCGGAAAGCTGCCACACACGCTGGCGATGCGGCGAAAGCCGGCGCCACCGCCATCCTTGCCGCTATTTGAGGTCAAGCCCTTCAAGGCACCACCCATGTCGAAGTTTATCCTTCGCGCCGCCAAGGCCATCGGTGATGTTCCCAAGTTGCCCGCTATGATCGTACGCTACGGGAACATGATGGCCGGCGTCACTGTACCGCCAATAGCTCCAGTCCCTCAGGTCCTGCGTACACGCCATGTCAAGACGCCACCGCCAGCAACGCCCTATGCGCCGCCATATTTCGTCGTGCCCGCCGCGGATCTTTCGGTTCCCGCCGCAGCGGCAGGCAGGGCCGCAGCGGCCGAACTCGAACTCACATTGGCAAGAGCGCGTGCGCTGATGAGCGAAGATGCGGATAATGTTGCAGACGTCAGACAGGAATCAAACAAGGACGTCCGGGCCAGCGTCAGCCTCAAGCCATCCACCTCTCCGTGGCTCTTGATCGCGATGCTCGAAGAACGTCGCTGGTCGATCCGGAAAGACAAGCGCGGGCTTTGGACGTTGGAAGCCGGTCTTTTACGGGAAGCGGGTTTGACGCTCGAACAGATCGACAGCGACGGGATGCAACGTGTTCTCGCGAAGGAGAACGCCAAGCAAGTCGAAGAGCTTCGGCAAGTGGCCACCTTCATCGCTGGGGCTCCACAAGACTGGCTTGTACAATCAGAGAATGGCTGGCGCCTTACAACCAGCGCGCCGGAACGGCTCCGACGGATAATGCACATGTGGCGCGCCGATCCGCGCGCTCAAAAGGCCTTCGGCGAGCTCGCATCGATGGCCCCCGCATCAAAGGCCAGCACTTCGATCTTGGAAGAGCGGCAAGCTCGCCTGCTCAGCCTGATCTTTGACCAGAACGAGGTGGCCGACACTCATGACAAAAAAGCTGAGCAGTCCCAGAGGGCGGCGCCCACAAGACCGCCATGGCCATTCCCGGATCGAGGCGGGCCAGGAATGGGCGGCTGAACTCGTCAATTTCATCGGCGCACAGGCAAGCTTCAGCTTATGGCTCACCCATGCCGCTCATTTGGGAAAAGTCCCTCGGCTGAGCCTCTGTTGGAGGTCAGCAGGTAGAGGGGAAAAGTTGCCCTTCGGGCTGACCTCGTAACGACGAGGTGAAGCATGAATACCAACTCCGACAAGGGCGCGTCCGGCAGCGCGGGCGCCCCAAACAATGCCACACATCTGAACGGGTTGCAGCAACGCGTGCTGCTGCCGGTCCGAACCCGGAGCGAATGGCCAAAACAGCCTGCCGAAGATCGACCGCTACGGCGGATCGCCATCATCGACACGGAAACGACGGGTCTGGACTGGGCCCGGCATTCCGTCATCGAGGTCGCGGCAGCCGCCGTCCTCGTCGATGACGCGGGGCGGATCGCGGCCATCCCCTCCCTCGGTTCGGGGCTGAACGATCCCGGTCACCCTCTGCCGCCGGAGATCGTGGAACTGACTGGTTTGACCGATGCCATGGTCGCCAACCGGGAAATCGACCGCAATGAGCTCGGCGCCTTTCTCGCATCGTGCGAGGCGGTGCTGGCCTTCAATGCGGGGTTCGACCGGCCTTTCGTCGAGGCCTTGCTGCCAGATCTGCCCGCCATGCGCTGGGGCTGCGTCATGGCCGATATCCCTTGGCGCAAGCTTGCCTTCGAGCCAGGCCCCCAGAACTACCTGCTGATGCAAGCGGGCAGGTTCGCCGCCGGGGCACACCGCGCCAAGGACGATGTGCTTTCGCTGATCGCCCTGCTGGATCATGTCTGCGCCGACGGGGCGAGCATCATGGCCAAGGTTCTGGATGCGATCGATGCGCCGGCGTGGCGGTTCGAGGCTACGTGGGCGAGTTACCACCAGCGGGATCTGCTGCGGGACCGGCGCTATCGCTGGCGAGCGGAAGGCCGAAGCGGCGTCTGGCACAAGCATATCCGCGCTGATCAGTATCAGTCGGAATGGGACTGGCACCTGAGCGTCATTGGCCATGAGCCCTCGGTCATCCCGCTGCCGGCGACCGAAAGGTATCGCCATGATCGGTCGTGGAAGCCGGTCGAACGCAAGGCGAAGATTACCGCCTGAGGGCGGTGTGGGTGAGCTGGATCCGGGAAAGGAAAAGGCTTCGTTCCCCCATGCGCGGGGGAGCGTCACACTAACAAGGAACTACCAAACAATGAGAAATCTCAACCTCGGCGGGGCCTGCCCCCGCCGGCCGATCACGCACGCCATTGCCCGGGCCATGCTGCATCCGACCGCACCGGTCGATGTTGCATTGGGCGACTGCGACCTCGGGGTATTCGCCGT
>NZ_LSJS01000161.1 GCF_001557325.1 Erythrobacter donghaensis | reverse complement strand
GGGCGTGGCCGGGAGGGCGTCACGCGGGGCCTTCCCGACAGGCCGCAGAACCACGGGTTCGCCAGCGGGACGCAAGGGCGCGGGCGGGGTGCGATCCGCGCTGCCGTCGGCGGCTGTCTCCTGCGCCGGAGCGGGAGCGGGGGCCGGGGCGGGCGCTGGAGCGGGCGCTGGAGCGGGCAGGCCGCGATCATGCACCCCGAGCCGTTCGAGCAGCGCCTCGACATCGACCGGCAGATCGCGGCGCAGGCGCAGGAAGCCGCGCGCGCGCACCGGCAGGCGCGGGATCAGCGCAGCCCAGTCCTCGCTTGCGAGATCTGCGCGGGTCAGCGCGGCTGCGGCAACCTCGGCCTCCTGATCGGCAAGGTGGACGACCAGATCCGGGCTCTGGAAGCGCCAGCCGGGCTCGCGGATCATGCGCGCCCGGGTGGCGGCGGGGATCGCTTCGGCGAGGGCATCGAGCCGCAGCCATGCGGCGGCCAGCAGGCTGCGATCGCTCCCGCGCGACTGCGTCCGCGCGCGGCCGAGCAGGTCGAGCAATTGCCGGTACTGGGTGCACAGGCTCGCCTCGCCAGTGGCGCGCTGGCGCAGCACGGTGGCAAGGCGATCATCGAAAAACACCCGGAAACTCCTCAAGCCCATCGCCGCATGGCGATTCGCATCTCTTCGCACCTGCCACGGGCCGTGGATAGGCGGACTGCGTCACGGCGTCTTATCAGGATGGGGAAATTGTCACAGTCTGGCGTGAAAGGTGCGTTGCAAAGCGGGACAATTGCTGCCAGTCCTAATAATATTAGCTGAGCACGCCATCAGGCAGGCCGGTTGTTACCTGGGGAACAAGTTGCACGGCCTTGCAGCCAAGCAAGGGGGGCGTGCTGGAGGAACTGAGTGGCCAATCTCGACGAAATCGACCGCCGCCTGCTGGCGGAACTGCAGGCGGAAGGGCGCGTCACCAATGTCGAACTCGCCCAGCGCGTGGGGCTGACCGCACCGCCGTGCCTGCGCCGGGTGCGGGGCCTTGAGGAGGACGGGGTAATCCGCGGCTATCACGCCGATCTCGACCCCTCCAAGCTCGGCTTCGCGATCACCGTCTTCGCGATGGTCAGCCTCAAGAGCCAGGCCGAGAGCTCCTTGCGCGAGTTCGAGGAGCACATGCGTGCGCTCCCCGAAGTGCGCGAGTGCCACATGCTCAACGGCGAGATCGACTTCATCCTCAAGATCGTCAGCAAGGACCTGCAGAGCTTCCAGGAATTCCTGACCGGCAAGCTTACCCCTGCGCCCAATGTCGAAAGCGTCAAGACCTCGCTCACCATCCGCACCGCCAAGCAGGAACCGGGCGTCCCGCTATGAGCGAGGCGCCGCGCCTTGCCGAGCCCGTCACCGGGCATTGCCTGTGCGGGGCGGTGACGATCACGGTCACCGCGATGCAGGCCGAGGTCGATATCTGCCACTGCGCCATGTGCGGCCGCTGGGGCGGGGCCTTCTTCGCCGGGGTCAAGGGCGAGGGCGCCGAGGTGACGGGCGAGGAGGCGATCACCGTCTACCGCTCGAGCGAATGGGCCGAGCGCGCCTTCTGCGGCACCTGCGGCAGCAACCTGTGGTACGAATTCCTCCCCACCAAGGGCCGCTCGTTCCTCGCAGGGCTGTTCGACCTGCCGCCGGGCTTCGGGATCGAGCAGCAGATTTTCGTGGACGAGAAGCCCGATTGGTATGATATTGTTCAGGAAAGCCCGATGAAGACGGGCCCCGAAGTGATCGCCGAGGCGATGGCCGGGATGGGGGCGCAGGGGCTCAGCTTCGATTGACCGCGAAGGGAGGTGCGTGCGCCATGATCGACC
>NZ_LSJS01000160.1 GCF_001557325.1 Erythrobacter donghaensis | reverse complement strand
GGCCTCGGCGGCGGCTTCGGCGGTGCGGTCTGCCGCCGATTGCGCCAGGGCGGCGAATTGCAGCGCGGCAAGCGCGATGAGGAAAGCGATAATCCGGACCATGTCAGCGAATATGCCGCTGGGCCGCGTAAGTTGCCAGCGATTAACCACGCAACGTCCCTCGCGGGGACGTGCGGGGGGGAGGGGTTAACGGGGGTGGCCATCGCGGCGCTGGAAGAACGCTCCCATCCCCTCTTCCCTTTCGCCGCGAAACACGGGACAAGACCCTCTGAACAAGGGGATCGCACCATGACACAGCCTTTGCGCGCCGCACTCGCGCTCGCCGCAGCCGTCCTTGCCGCGCCGCTTGCGGCGAAGGAACCCGCGCCCGCGCCGTTGCCCGATCTTTCCGCGATGAGCATCGCGGAGCTCCAGGCGCTGTTCCGCAAGGATAATGACCGCTGGTCGGACGAGCCCTGCACATTCGGCGTCCCGGTGATCACCGCGCTCGAGAGCCGCGTCGCCGAGCCGCCCGTGCCGCTGCGCCGTCTGCGCCTGGTCGCCGAGGCGTTCTGCGCCGACGAGCAGAAGCGCTTCGAAGATGGCCTGAAGCTCTCCGCCGACATTGCCGTGCTCACCCCGGACGACCCGGCGACGGGGCTTGCCATCTACTTCGCGCAACGGCTCGAGAATTCGGACAGCATGATTGCAGTGCTGCGCGGGCTCACCGATGTGGGGCTGGGGCAGCTTGACCGCGACACCTATTGGAGCGTGTTCCGCGCCACGCGCGATGCGGGGCGTCTCGACGATCTCGACGCGCTCGCGCTCGAATGGGCGACCACCGGCAAGTTCGCCTTCCTCGATACCGAACTGCATGAAGGGATTGCCATGGCTGCCCTGCGCGCGGCGGCGAAGGCCGGGCGGGCCGATGTGGTCGAGGGCCTGCTGGTCTCGATCACCGGCCCTGCAAGCTATATCGACCTCCTGACCTTCCGCACCTACGAGCCCTTCTGGCCGCAGATCGAGGCGCGCGCGGGGAAGAATCTGTCGCTGGTCGGCGAGGAGAACGTGCGCGTCGCCCGCGCCCGGCTGACCAATGCGCCCGAGGATCGCGACCGCTTCTCGGCGGCGGCCCATGCACTCCACTACAATGGCCAGTTCGAAGACGCGATCGCGCTCGCCCAGCGCTGGCGCGAGCGCAAGGCGAAAGGTGCGGCGATCGAGGAGGGCGATGCCTGGGCGCTCAATATCGAGGCCTATGCCTATGATTCGCTCGGCCAGCCGAAGAAGGCCGATGCGGTGTTCGACGAGCTGGCGAAGTATGATCCCGCGGAGCACGACTGGGTCGTCAACTTCGTCATCAACCGCGCCTCGCGGCTGACCGGGCAGGGGCGCTGGCGCGAGGGGCTGAAGGCGACCGAGCTGGCGCGGCGGGTGGCCGAGATGCAGGGTTCGACCTATGCCAAGCTGATCATCGCCCGCGACCGCGCCTGCGCCTTCGAGCGGCTGGGCCGCGCGAAGGAAGCCGCGCCCGAACTGGCCTTCCTGCGCGAGAACTGGAAGAACGGGGTGGGGCTGACGGTGCAGGGCCTGATGTGCCACGGGCTTGCCGACGAGGCGGCAGCGCTGCTGCTCGGGGCGCTGCGCGACGAGGACGAGCGCAACGAGGCGCTGGCCGCGTTCCAGACCGACGAGCTCGACCTGTTCTACACCGCCACGCTGCTGCCCGAGGCACCCGACCTGCTAGCCGACTATCCCGAACTCGCCGCCGAACTCGCCAAGCATGTGCGCCCCATGCCCGAGGCTTTCATCCCGCAGGCGGCCTTGCGGCGCGTGGCGCGCACGGAGGGCGCGGTCAGGTAGCCGGGGGCACGCGCCATTTTCCTACAGTTCGACGCCGCGCTATCGTGGCGCGTCGCTCTTTGCCATCGTCGATCCTCACCCCCCCTTTTCTGTGCGCCGCGCGCGCAAAAAGAGGCCCTGTTTCCCTGTCCGTCCGCTTGCGTAACGGTCGGACAAGTTATTGTGAATCGGCAGGATAAAGCGCGTCCGTAGAGCGGACAGGGTGTCCGCTTTGTCCGCTTTGCGCAAAGGCTACGCGATCACCCCGAACAGGTCGTGGGCGTCGGCGTCCTCGATGCGCACGCTGACGAAATCGCCCGGTGCGAGCGTTGCGGGCACGTTGCGCAGGTAGACCGCGCCGTCGATCTCGGGCGCGTCGGCCTGCGAGCGGCCGGTGGCGCCGATGTCGCCGTCCTCATCCGCCTCGCCGACCTCGTCGATGATGACGGGGAGCGTGCGGCCCACCTTGCCCGCGAGCTTGGCGGCGGAGATGCGCTCGGTCACTTCCATGATCCGGGCGTAGCGTTCCTCCTTCACCGCTTCCGGCACCTGATCGGGCAGGGCATTGGCCGCCGCGCCCTCGACGGGCTCGAAGCGGAAGGCGCCGACCCGGTCGAGCTGGGCTTCCTCGAGCCAGTCGAGCAGGTAGCGGAAGTCGTCCTCGGTCTCGCCCGGGAAGCCGACCACGAAGGAGCTGCGGATCGCGATGTCGGGGCAGATCGCGCGCCACGACTTGAGGCGCTCGAGCACCTTGGCCTCGTTGGCGGGGCGGCGCATGAGCTTCAGCACCTTCGGCGAGGCGTGCTGGAACGGGATGTCGAGATAGGGGGTGAGCAGCCCCTCGGCCATCAGCGGGATGACCTGGTCGACATGCGGATAGGGGTAAACGTAGTGGAGGCGGACCCACGGCGTCTGGCCCTCGGGGGTGCGCAGCTGGCCAAGCTCACGGGCCATGTCGGTCATGTGGGCGCGCACGGGGCTGCCCTTCCAGTCGCGGCTCTCGTGGCGGATGTCGACCCCGTAGGCGCTGGTGTCCTGGCTGATGACGAGCAGCTCGCGGGTGCCCGCCGCGACCAGCATCTCGGCCTCGCGCAGCACCGCGTCGATGCGGCGGCTGGCGAGCTTGCCGCGCAGGGAAGGGATGATGCAGAAGGCGCAAGAATGGTTGCAACCCTCTGAAATCTTGAGGTAAGAGTAATGCCGCGGGGTGAGCTTGATGTCGGGCTGCGGGATGAGGTCGACGAACGGGCCCTGCGAGGGCGGCGCGTGAAGGTGGACGGCTTCCACCACCTGCTCGTACTGGTGCGCCCCGGTCACCGCGAGCACCTGCGGGTGGACCGCGCGGATCGCATCGGCCTCCTCGCCCATGCAGCCGGTGACGATGACGCGGCCGTTCTCGGCGATCGCCTCGCCGATCGCGGCAAGGCTCTCCTCCTTGGCGCTGTCGAGGAAGCCGCAGGTGTTGACCAGCACCACGTCGGCCCCCGCGTAGTCCTCGGCGAAGGCATAGCCGTCGGCCCGCAGCCGGGTGAGGATGCGCTCGGAATCGACGAGCGCCTTGGGGCAGCCGAGGCTGACCATGCCGATGCGCTTCTGGTCGGCCAGAACGGTGGGTGTTGTGAGGGGAGCGGAGGTCATTGCGGCGCGCCCCTACACGAGACCGGCGCATTAGGCTAGCATGAGGCACGCGAGACAAGGAGAGCGCACCCATGACCGACTTTGCCCTGTGGCCGGTGCTGGCGGGAGCTGCGGCATTTTTCGCGGTGGGCGCGCTGTGGTACGGCGTTCTGCTCAGCAAGCCGTGGCAGCGCGCGGCGGGGCTCACAAACAGCCAGTTGCGCGAGGGAAACATGGCGCTGATCTTCGCGCTGACCTTCCTGTTCGAGATGCTGATCGCGATGGTGCTGTGGCACCTGCTCGCCCGCACCGATCCCAAGCCCTTCGTGGTGATGATGATGGCGGTGGGCTTTGCCGGGGGCGTGATGATCCCGGCGATCGGGATCAACTATCTTTACCTCAGGAAGCCGCTGGCGCTGTTCCTGATCGACGCGGGGCATTTCCTGTTCGGCATGGCGGCGATGGGGGCGGTGTTCGTGTGGTTCCGGTCTTAGGGCGAGCGCTTTCTCGATCGCCCGGCGCCTTCGGGACGCTTCAGGCGTGCACCATGGCAGCTTTTGGAGAAGGACGTCGCGGAGCCGAATGTCCGATATTGGGTGGATTCCAGCCGAAGCAGGCCTACGTTAGCGCGCTCGCCGATTGTGCGCTCATGCTGCCACACTGTTCGGTCTCAACCCACGTAACCTAGTCGATTAGACGGGCAGGAACTCCTGCCTATAGGCGGTCGGGCTAAGTCGAACCCGGGCACGGAAATGATGTCGCATTGCATGCGCTGTGCCGAAGCCGACCGCGGCGGCGACCTCGTCCATCGACGCAGTTGAGCTGGTGAGCATGTCTTTGGCCGCCTCGACCCGTTCGGCAGCGAGCCATTCGCCCGGGCCAAGTCCGGTCGTCTCGACAAAGCGCCGCTCGAAGGTGCGGCGGCTCATGTTCACCATCTTCGCCATCGCCGCGATCGTCCAGCGCCGCGCGAGGCTGGCGCGGACCTCGTCGAGCAGCGGGCCGAGCGCGTTCTCGCGGCGCCACGCAACAGGGCGTTCGAGGAATTGCGCCTGCCCGCCGTTTCGGTGGGCAGGCATAACGATCCGGCGTGCGACCGAATTGGCCGCTTCGGCCCCGAAATCGTGTCGCACGAGTGCGATCATCAGATCGATTCCCGCCGCGCTGCCAGCTGAGGTGAATATCCTGTCTTCGCCGTGATAGAGCGCCGCCTCGTCCACCAGCAGCGCGGGGAAGCGACGGCGCAGTTCCTCGGCATAGCGCCAATGGGTCGTCACGCGGCGACCATCGAGGAGACCGGTGGCGGCAAGCACGAAGGCCCCCGAACAGATCGACACCAGTCGGCACCCGCGACGATGCGCCGCCACCAGCTGCTCGGCGAGCGCAATCGGCACCGGCGCCTCGGCTCCGCGCCAGCCGGGGACGATGATGATATCAGCGTGCTCCAGCAGTTCGCTCCCGCCATCTGCCACTACCCGCAGTCCTCCGTGAGCGCGCATGGGCCCAGCCTCGATCGCGACGCTGGCGAATCGATACCAACCCGGCCCCATCTCAGGGCGATCGAGGCCAAAAATTTCTGCGGCGATCCCGAACTCGAAGGTGCAGAGGCCGTCATAAACAAGTGCAACCACGAGCGGACCGGACAAGGACGATGATGAGTCAGCAGCAATTGGCATGATCCTTACGCATATTGCCGTTTACGCCAATTGCAAGCGTGCTCGCGTGCCGCCAATCCAGCGGCGGCACAACCAAGGAGAACCGCCATGAATTCTGCAGTTACCGCCGTTCCTCCCGCCTCCAGCGAGGCCGCCAGACAACATTTTGCCGCGCAATTCGCTTTTGAGACCGATTGTTGGGACGTTCACGAGACGCTCGGCAGAGGTGCCGATTTCGTGCTGCTCGACGTGCGCAGCCCCGCAATGTTTGCCAAGGGCCACGTGCCCGGCGCGATAAGCCTACCGCACGGCAAGATCATCGGCTCGAAGATGGCCCAATGGCCTGCGGATACCCTGTTCGTCACCTATTGCGCCGGTCCGCACTGTAACGGCGCGGCGCGCGGTGCGCTGCGGCTGGCAGAGCTAGGGCGACCGGTTAAGATCATGATCGGCGGCATCACGGGCTGGATCGACGAGGGCTTTGATCTGGCAGTGGAAGGATAGGCGCGGTGAACGTCGCCATCCGCCCTGCCGTCCCGCAGGACTGCAGCGTTCTTCTCACCCTGATCGCCGAGCACGCCCGGTTCGAGCGCGGCGTGGCGACGATCACCCATCTTGAACTCCTGTCGATCCTCGCGAGCGAAGTGCCGCCGGTGGCGATCCTCGTGGCCACGCGAGACGAGGAAGTGCTTGGCTACGCTGCAATCACATTTGACTTTGGTCTGTGGCGTGCCAGGCCTTGGGCGCATCTTGACTGCCTGTTCGTGCGCGAGGAAAGCCGCGGGCTAGGGCTAGGTGCAATGTTACTGGGCGCAGCTGTTGATTTCGCCCTCGCCAGCGGGATCGATCGGGTGGAATGGCAGACCCCAGCGTGGAATGAGCGGGCCATCGCCTTCTACCGACGGGCTGGCGCCTTGGACACGTTCAAGGTGCGCTTCACCCTCTCAGCGGCACGGGAGGTTCATGCACGCGCAAATGCGTAGGAAAGGTTAACCATCCCTTAGACCGCGCTCCGCGACCGCAAAGGGGTCGATTGCCGAACGGCAGGTTTCGGCAGAATGCCACCGATAGCCGACATTTTCCTACACCTCCGGGAGCCGCTACAATCCGATCGGCTCTTTCCCATTGTTATGTCCGGCCTGCGAGGCCGTTTCGCTATGCCGGGCGTGAAACAAGGCCCCGTTCCCCTGTCCGTCCGCTCGGCGCAACTGGTCGCAAGGTAATGTAAATGCTACAGATATTCCAATATCGCAATGCGGACAGGGTGTCCGCTTTGTCCGCTTTGTCCGCTTTGTCCGCTTCCCGACGGCTTCGCTTGCAGGCCTATCCCGCCTCGTGCGCCGCAGTCGGCACGATCTCGACCACCACATCCCCCGGCTGGAGCATCTGGCACTCCTCCTCCCAGAAGCCGATCGGGCGGCCGCCCCGGTAAACGCGCAGGCCCTTGCCGCCGCTTTTGAGCTCGGAGATGGACTTGCCGCATTCCTCGGCGCTCACCACCCGTTCGACCAGCTGCACCCGGCCGCCGACGCTGGCGAGGTCGGCGAGGTAGTCAGCGATGTGCGCGCCCTTGACGCTGCCGGCCAGCAGCAGCCCGGTGAAGCGCACCGGGTTGATGACATTGTTCGCGCCTGCCTGCCGCGCCAGCAGCTCGTTGTCGTCGGCGCGCACCACCACGCTGATGGGGACCTTGGGGGCAAGGTGGCGCACCGTGAGCACGATCAGGATCGAGGTGTCGTCGCGCCCGGCGCTCACCAGCACGCTCTGCGCCTCGGCGATGCGCACCGCTTTGAGGTTCTCGTCGCGGGTGGCATCGGCGGCCATCACGTTGACCCCGAGCTTTTCGGCCTCGGCGAGGCGATCTTCGGACGGGTCGATCACCACGATGCAGCGCGGATCGACCCCCCGCTCGATCAGTTCGCCCACGCTCTGCGAGCCGGAGACGCCGTAGCCCAGGACCACGACATGGCCCGTCAGCTGTTCCTGGATGCGAGCCATGCGAAACTTCTCCCAGCTGCGCTTGATGACGAAATCGTAGGCCGCGCCCACGAAGATGAACAGCACGGCGATGCGGACGGGCGTGACGATCACCGCCTCGATCAGCCGCGCGCGGTCCGAGACCGGGGCGATGTCGCCGAAGCCGGTGGTGGTGATGCTGATCATGGTGAAATAGACGACGTCGAGAAAGCTGATGCTCCCGTCGACATTGTCGACCAGCCCGTCGCGGTCCCACCAGTGGATCGCGATAACCAGACCGATCAGGCCGAAGGCGGCGCCCATGCGCAGGCCGAGATCGCCCCACACGGGCAGCTTGACCTGTCGCCGCAGCGGGCGGAACTGGTCGGCGAGCAGGGCCTTGCGCTTGAACGGGTTGCGGCTCGCCGAGGGTTCGGGCCGCGCGGCCATCAGTCCGCGAACCGTTCGGCGAGGATGCCGATGGTCGAATAGTGGGTGAGATCGAGCTGGAGCGGGGTGACGGCGACATAGCCTTCCTCGATCGCCTCGAGGTCGGTGCCGTGGTCCAGCGTGTGTTCGATCTGGTCGAGCCCGAACCAGAAATAGCGGTAGCCGCGCGGATCGCGGCCTTCGACGATGGTGCCGCGCGAATAGTCGTGGAAGCCCTGCCGCGCGACGCGGATGCCCTTCACGGCCTCGGGAGGAAGCGCGGGGAAGTTGACGTTGATCAGCGTGCGCTCGGCCATCGGCGCGTCGATCAGCTTCGCGAGCACCTTCGGCCCCCATTCGCGCGCCGCGCCGAAGGGAACCTCGTCGCCCATGCCTTCGCGGGCGTAGACCTGGCTGAAGGCGATGGCACGGATGCCCGCGAGCGCGCCCTCGATCGCGGCCGAGACCGTGCCCGAATAGGTGATGTCGTCGGCGAGGTTCGCGCCGCGGTTGACGCCCGAGAGGATGATGTCGGGCGCATCGGGCATGACCGTGCGCAGTGCCATCATCACGCTGTCGGTCGGGGTGCCGGTGACGGCAAAGCGCCGCTCGCCGTGCTTCTGGAGCCTGACCGGGCGGGTGAGGGTCAGCGAGTGGCCCGCGCCCGATTGCTCCTCCGATGGGGCGCAGATCCAGATGTCATCCGAGAACTGGCGCGCGATTTCCTCCAGCACCTTGAGGCCGGGGGCGTGGATGCCGTCGTCATTGGTGAGGAGAATGCGCATTATTGGGCAGGTTCCAATCGGGTAATGCCGCCCATGTAGGGCAGCAATGCGTCGGGCACGGTGACGCTGCCGTCTCCGTTCTGGTAGTTCTCGATCACAGCCACCAGCGTGCGACCGACCGCGAGGCCGGAGCCGTTGAGGGTGTGGACGAACTCGGTGCGTTTCTCGCCTGCTACACGGTAGCGGGTGTTCATGCGGCGGGCCTGGAAGTCGCCAGTGTTCGAGCACGAGCTGATCTCGCGATAGGCGCCCTGGCCGGGGAGCCAGACCTCCAGATCGTAGGTTTTCCGTGCGCCAAAACCCATGTCGCCGGTGCACAGCAGCAGCTTGCGGTAGGGGAGGGCGAGGCGTTCGAGGATGGTCTCCGCCGCGCGGGTCATGCGCTGGTGTTCTGCTTCGGAGTCTTCCGGCTTCACGATGCTCACCAGCTCGCATTTCTCGAACTGGTGCTGGCGGATGAACCCGCGGGTGTCACGCCCCGCCGCCCCGGCCTCGGAGCGGAAGCACAGGGTGAGCGCGGTGAGGCGCAAGGGGAGGGCGGCCTCGTCGAGCAGCTCGCCCATGACGCTGGCGGTGAGGGAGACTTCGCTGGTGGGGATGAGCCAGCGCCCGTTGGTGGTGTTGAAGCTGTCCTCGGCGAACTTGGGCAGCTTGTCGGTGCCATACATGGCATCGTCGCCCACCAGCACCGGCGGGTTGCACTCGGCATAGCCGTGCTCGCCGGTCTGCACGTCGAGCATGAACTGGCCGAGCGCCCTGTGCAGCCGTGCCATGCCGCCCCGCAGGAAGGTGAAGCGCGCGCCCGAGAGCCTTGCGCCGGTCTCGAAATCCATGCCGAGCGCGGGGGCGATGTCGGCGTGTTCGCGGGGCTCGAAGTCGAAGGCGCGCTTCTCGCCCCATTCGCTTTCGACCCGGTTGTCTTCCTCGCTCTCGCCGTCGGGCACATCGGCGCCGGGGAGGTTGGGGATGATCTCGAGCGCGACCTTCAACTGGCCCGCCAGCTCCTCGGCGCGCGCTTCCATCGCGGGCATCGCGTCCTTGAGCGCGGCGACTTCGGCCTTGATTGCTTCGGCCCCGTCCTTGTCGCCCTTGGCCATTGCCGCGCCGATCAGCTTGCTCGCCTCGTTGCGGCGGCTCTGTGCGACCTGCACCTCCGTCACCGCGGCGCGGCGCGCCTCGTCGAGGGCGATCAGGTCAGCGGCCTGCGCGGGCAATCCGCGGCGGGCGAGCCCTGCGTCGAATGCTTCGGGATTCTCTCGGATCAGGCGAATGTCGTGCATGGAGCGCGCCTATGCCCGCTCGGGCTCCCCAAGGAAAGGGGGGTTGGGGCGGCTCGGCAGGCTGCACTGTGGCTGCGATCTGCCGGGGAACCCGTGCGGCCGCGCGCCGGTAAGTCACGGCAAGGAGAAACACATCATGCTCAGGAAGATCATCGGCGCCGCGATCGGCGCCAAGCTTGCCAAGAACTCGCCCGCCATGGGCGGCGCGACCGGCGCGGCGCTGGGCGCGGCGGTGCCCTTCGTGCTTGCGCGCATGAGCCTGCCGACGATGGTGATGCTCGGCGTGGGCGGCTATTTCGCCAAGCGCTGGTACGACAAGCAGCCGCAGCAGGGCAGCGCCGACCGCTTGAGCGGCACGCTCTCCCCCGCGCTGCCTGCCCCGACGCCGAGCCCGTCGACGGTGCAGACCCCCGACTGACGGTCCCCGGAGAAGGGGCGGCGGTGGATGGTCAGAGGCCGCCGCCCCTCGGGGAGATCGACGTCAGAAGTTGACCTGCGCGGTGACGAACACCCGGCGCGGGTCGCCGTAGAAGCCGGTCAGCGTGCCTTCGCGCCCGAGGGTCGGGATGAACGGCGCACCGCCCACGCCTCCGGCCACGAAGTTGTAGCCTGCGACGATATATTCCTTGTCGAACAGGTTCTTGCCGTGGACACCGAGCGAATAGCGCCCGTCGTCCGAGGTGTAGACGATGCTCGCATCGACCAGCACGAAGCCGTCCTGGTCGAGGAAGGGGTTGGGCACCTCGAACTGGCTCGCGTCCGAGCGCAGCGAGGCGAGGCCGATGAAGTCGACGATCCCGCCGGCGAGCGGCAGGCCCAGGTCGAAGCCCATGTGCGCGGTGATGTCGGGGGTGTTCTGGAACACCCGCTGGTCGGCGACGTCATTGCCGAAGGCATCGATGAAGGTGTTGAACTTGGCGTCGATGATGCCGAGCGACCAGTTGACCGTGAGGCGGCTGCCCTCGCCCGCGAAGTCCTTGCCGACCAGCGCATTGCCCTCGAACTCGATCCCGTTGACGTCCGCATCGGCAGCGTTCGAGGTGATCCCGATGAAGCTCTCGTTCACCCCGTCGCCATTGGCGTCGAAGCCGACCGAGCCGGGGATCTGCACGTCCTTGTACTGGCCGAGGAAGCCCGCCAGGCTGATGTTGAGGCGATTGTCGAGCAGCGAGGCCTTCCAGCCCACCTCGTAGCTGTCGACCGTTTCCGGATCGAAGGCGAGGAAGTCGAATACCTCGTCCGCATTGCACGCGCCGCCGGTGGCGTTGCGGCACGCGGTGGTCTGGCCGCGCGGGTCGAAGCCGCCGCCCTTGAAGCCTTGCGAATAGGTGAAATAGAGGTTGTGATCGGGCGTCGGCCGCCAGCTGATCGAGCCGCGCGGGTTGAAGTCCTCGAAGGTCTCGCTGCCGGTGAAGTTGCTGGTCGTGGCGATCACCGCGCCGGTGCCGCCGAACAGGTTGGAGAACCCGCCGAGGAAGGTCCGCCGCAGCACCAGGCTGGTGCGCCTGTCGTTGGTGTAGCGCCCCCCGACCGAGACGCTGAGCGTGTCGGTGAGGTCGTAGGTGAAGTCGCCGAACACCGACCAGGTCTCGGTGTCGACATCGCCCAGCGTCTGCGCGGTGAGGCCAGCCACCGTGGTGAACAGCGCCACGTCGAAGGCGGTGAAGGCATTGGCGTCGAGATAGTAGAAGCCCAGCACGCCCGACAGCTTGTCGCCTTCGTAGAGCAGCTGGAGTTCCTGGCTGAACTGATCGTTCTCGTGGATCGCCGGCACGTCGAGATCGACCGCGGGAAGGCTGTCGAAATCGATCGGGGTGGTCGAGGCGTCCTCGCGGTAGCCGGTGATCGACTTGAAGGTCAGCGTGTCGCTGAGTTCGATCGCGATGTTCAATGCACCGCCATAGGCCTCGACCTCCTGCTCGACGATGTTGAGCCCCGCGCGGGTGTCGAACACGTCGTCGAGCACCGGCGCGCCGCTGACGAGGCCGGGGATGAAGCGGTGACCCTGGCGGGCTTCGGAGTTGTCCTTGACGTAATCGCCCGAAAGCCGCGCCTTGACGATGCCGCTCTCGAATTCGACCGTAGCCCGCGCGGCCCAGACGTCCTTGTTGTAGTTCTCGGTGCCGAGCGTCAGGTTGTCGCCGAAGCCCCCGCGCGAAAGCCGCGCGCCGCTCGCACCGATCTTGAGGCTGTCGCCGATCGGGGTCGAGGCGGTGACGATCAGGTCGGCCTGGTTGTAGGAGCCATAGGTGCCGCGGACCTTGACGCTGAGGTCGTCGGGCAGGTCGGCGGTGACATACTTGATCGCGCCGCCGATGGTGTTGCGCCCGTAGAGCGTGCCCTGCGGCCCGCGCAGCACTTCGATGCGCTCGACGTCATAGACGTCGAGCACGGCGGCCTGAGGGCGGTTGAGGTAGACGTCGTCGACATAGAGGCCGACGCCCGCCTCGAAACCGGCGACCGGGTCCTGCTGGCCGACGCCGCGGATGAAGGCTGTGAGCGTGGTGTTGGTGCCGCGGCTGACCTCGAGCGTGATGTTGGGCACCTGCTGGGCGACCGCGACGATATCCTGCACCCCCTGCTTGGCAAGCGTGTCGCCCGAGATCGCGGTGACCGACAGCGGAACGTCGAGCAGCTTTTCCTCGCGGCGGCGGGCGGTGACGTAGATCACGCCCTCTTCTTCGGCAGCCGCATCGGCGGCAGCTTCCTCTGCCGCAGCCACGACGTCGTCGGCGCTGTCCTGCGCCATGGCGGGCGCGGCATAGGTGGCAAGTCCGGCGGCGCCGGCAAGCAGCAGCGCGCGGGTGCAAAGCTTGGTGTTCATCGGGTTGTTTCCTCTCCTGGCCCTCTTATGGCGCCATCATTATTGAAAGTTAAACCACCTTTCATGTTTAGACTTGTCGCGGCCCCTTGCGCGGCCTACCGAAAGCGGCGAGGGAGAGGCAGATGGGCAACACTCGCGAAGCTGCGGCGACGCTCGCCGAGGAAGCGTCGGTCGACGCCAAGACGCCGCGCACCGAGCGCGGGCGGCGGACGCTGCGCAAGCTGCTCGATGCGGCGGCCGAGAAATTCAGCGAGAAGGGCTTCCACGAGGCTTCGGTAAGCTCGATCACGCGCCGGGCCGGGATGGCGCTCGGCAGCTTCTACACCTATTTCGACAGCAAGGACGCGCTGTTCCGCGCGCTGGTCGCCGACATGAGCGAGAAGGTGCGCACCAGCGCGCGCTCGGCGCTGAGCGAAGGCATGGGCGCGCTCGAGATCGAACGCGCGGCGCTGGCGGCGTTCCTGCGCTTTGCCGCCGAGCACAAGGAAATCTACCGCATCATCGACGAGGCCGAATTCGTCGATCCGGCGAGCTACCGCCAGCATTACGAGACCATCGCCGCGCGCATCGCCGACCGCCTGCGTGCCGGCACGGCCTCGGGCGAATTCCGCGATGGCCTCGGCGAGCTCGAGGCCTGGGCGCTGATGGGAATGAACGTCTTCGTCGGCCTGCGCTACGTGGTGTGGGGCAGCACGCCGGGTCTGGGGCCGGACGAGGTCGCCGCGGGGGTCAATCGCTTGCTGGCGGAAGGCCTGCTGCGGCGCTAGACGTGCCGCGATGATCCTCGCTGTCCACGCCATCCCCGAGGCAGACCGCCTCGCTGCCATTCATGACCGGATCGCGCTGCTCAGCTGGCGCGACGGGCGCGAGACCGCGGGTGCGGTGGCGCGGGAGGTCAAGCGCAACGAGCAGGCGGCGATGGACTCCACCGCAGGACGCTCGCTGACCGAGGAGATCACGCGGCTGCTCGCCGAGCATCCGGTGATCCGCGCCGCAGCGCAGCCGCGGCGCTTCTCGCACCTGTTGATCAGCAGGACCGGCGAGAGCGGGGGCTACGGCGCGCACGTGGACAATGCGTTGATGGGAACGGGCGAGCGGCGGCTGCGCACCGACCTGTCCTTCACGCTCTTCCTTACCCCGCCCGGGGACTATGATGGCGGCGAGCTGGTGATCCATGCGGCGGGCATGACCCAGTCGGTCAAGGGCGAGCCCGGGCAGCTGGTGCTCTACCCCTCGGGCTCGATTCACGAGGTCAGGCCCGTGACGCGCGGCACGCGGATCGTGTGCGTGGGGTGGATCGAGAGCCTGATCGCCGATGCGAGCCAGCGCGAGCTGCTGTTCGATCTGGAGAACCTGCGCGCGTCCCTGCGGGCGCAGCTGCCGAGCCAGTCCGCCGAACTGCTGACGCTCGACAAGACCATCGCCAACCTATTGCGGATGTGGGTTCGTCCCTGACGCCTGCGCGGCCGGCCTGCGGGCGGCGGCCTTCTTCCCCTTCACGGTGAACCAGAGGATCAGGCTCACCCCGATGACGCTCGGCCCGGCCCAGATCGCGGGGTTGAAAACTTCCTCGGGAACGAGGCGAATGAGGCCGACCGAGAGGAAGGCGGTGTAGGCGGAGATGCCCATGCCGATCAGCGCGCGAAAGTGCTCGCCGATATGGGTGCCGCGCGGAAACTCGGTCCCGCGCCAGATGTAGCGCTGCTGGATCAGCATCGCGACGATCCCGATGAAGGCCACCAGCACCATCAGCGGATGGCCGACCTGCAAGCCATAAAAGCCGCACCACGCCCCCGTAAGCACCACCGCTGCGATCATTGCCTGATAGCGCGCGCTTCTCAGCGCCTTCCGGTCGCGGGCATGCTTCACAACGGCGAGGCCGTAATCGACAAAGCCGATCGTCAGCACGCCGAGATAGAGCATCATCCACCCGAACAGCCCGTCGAACAGCACGCGGTCGGTGATTTCGGGGTGGCGGTATTCGGGGCCGTAAAGCGACAGGAAGGCCATCGCGATGGCGAGCGCGCCCGCGCCGAGGAAGCCGTAGCACGCCGCGCGGCCCCACTTGCGGTGATTGGCCGCGCCCTTTCTCGTGACGATCGGCCCCCAGAACGCCGTCAGCCCCACCGCGCCGGTGGCGACATGGAGCACGACGAGCGCATCGAACAGCGTCATGCCCGGCAGCATGACACAACTCGTGTCAATCCGCTAGGACACTATCGCGCCCGGATCAGCGCACCCGCGAGGGCGCGACCAGCACCGCGTTGGCGATCATCAGGTCGAGCCCTTCGAGGAAGCCGCGGGTCGAGGGATCGTGGGCGAAGCCGATCACCAGCCCGCGCCCGGTCGGCTGCGCCATCAGGTAGGGCTTGTAGGCCATCTGGCGACGGTTCTCGTCCCACACATAGCCGCTGGCGATGAGGTTGCCGGGCGCGGCGAAGCGCACCGCATTGACGCCCTTGTCGCGCCCCAGGGGCGTGAAGATCTGCGTCCCCGTCGCCAGCACCACCGCGCCCTCGTCGTAACCGGCCGAGAGGAAGTGGTCGGGCTCGCCGACCACGTTGAGCAGCGCGCCCGGCAGCGTGTCGGGGAGCGCGGCGGGGTCCTTGATCGCCTCGCGGTATTCGGCGTCGCTGGTGATCGCCACCGCTTCGGCAAGGTCGCCCTTGTCGCCCCCGGCCTCGCCCGGATCGCGGCCCAGCGCGGCCTCGCGCTTCACGGCAAGGAGCGGATTGTCGCCGCTGCTGAAGGTCTCGAGGCTGTCGCCCACCGCCACCAGCACCCCGCCGCGCTGCACGAAGCTGCGCAGCGCGCGCTGCCCGCCCTCGCCGAGCTGGGCGGAAGGATCGCCCTCGGGCACCAGCACGACGTCGTAATCGGACAGGTCGGCGCGCGCTAGGCGGGCGGTGCGGATCGGGGTGACAGGCAGCCCGATCCGCTGTTCGAGCACGTAGCGCAGCGCGCCTGCCGATAGCTGCGAGATCCCGTCGTCCCACGCCACCGCGACGCGCGGCAGGGTGAGGCGCACGAAATGCTCGCTGCCGAGGTTCGGGCCGCTGTCGACCCACCCGCTTTCAAGGAAAACGGTCTGCGCCCCGATGTCCTGCGCCAACTCGGTGAGTCGCACCATCATCTCAGGCGTGTTGCTGCCTGCGGGGAAGACCACGGTGCCGCGCGGGAACTGGCGGCCGCCCGCAGCGAAGGCCTTGTCGGTGACGCGTCCATCGATCCCTTCGCGCAAGGCAAGGGTGACAAGCCGCGCCTGCCCGCTGTCGGTCCACGGCACGGCGATGGCGAAGGTGCCGCTGCCCTCGGCCTTGGGCGCAATCGGCGCGTCAGGGGCCAGCGCGTCGCCTCCGACCACGCCGTTGCACAGCGCCACGTCAACGCCCGCCATCGGCCCCACCGCCCATGCGGTCACATCATAGAGCTCGTGCGGCAGATCGACCGAGCGGCGGCGTTCCTGCTCGGCGAGGAAATCTGGCGGGAGCGGCGTGTCGCGGTCGAGCAGGCTGCGGATCAGCCGCGCGGCGGGCTGCGCCTGCGGCACGGCGAGGTAGCCGGCCGGATAGGACTTGCCGCAAACGCTCGCGCTGCCATCGCGGCGCAGCACGGTGATGCCCTGCGCGGCGAGGCGGCGCCCGAGCCGCTCCGCATTCCAGCGCCGCTTGCCGAGGTCGATCACATAGGTGCCTCTGCCCGCCGCGCCGCTGGCATTGCCCGCGCGGTAGGCGGCGAAATCGGACAGGAAACGCTGCGCATTGTCCGCCACCGCGCTCGCCGTGGCGAGGCTTGCCGAGAAGTGGTTGGCGATGCCGTCGGCATAGGTCAGCTCGGTCCCGTCGCGCCGCGCGAACACGAGCCCGCGCGCCGAGCCCTGTTCGTAAGTGCTGCCGATCGCCCCCTGATGCGCGTTCCAAGTGTCGCCATAACCGGGGTAGAACAGGTCATATACCTCTCTAGTGAAGTACGGCTCGCCGCGCGCATCGAAGGCGGCGGCGTTGTAGCGGCCGATCAGCTCGTAGGCGCGGATCTGCGCCGGGGTGAGGTTGGGGCTGAAGGGCTGGGCGGCGGGGCTGAAGAAGTAGGTCTCGTCCCCGCCCATCTCGTGGAGGTCGACCACGACCACCGGGTTCCATTCCCGGATCGCGGCGACCTTGCCGCGCGTCTCGGGCTGGGAGAGCGTGAACCAGTCGCGGTTCAGATCGAACATGTAGTGGTTCACCCGGCCCGAGGGCCAAGGCTCGTCGTGCTCGGCGGCCTGCCGGTCCGCATCGGGGGCAATACCGGTCGAGGCGAGGAAGTTGTTCACGAAGCGCGCCCGCCCGTCGGGGTTCTGCATCGGGTCGATGACGACGATGGTGCTGCCCATGATCTTGGCCGCTTTCGGATCATCCTTGGCGGCGAGCAGGTGATAGGCGGTCATCAGCGCGGCGTCGGTCGAGGAGATCTCGTTGCCGTGGACGCCATAGGCGAGCCACGTCACCGGCAGCGCGGTGCCGTTGCCCGCGCGCCCGGCGGCGATGTTCGCCATATCGGCGCGAATCGCCTCCAGTTTCGCCATGTTGGCGGGGGCCGAGAGCACGAGGTAGTAGAGCGGCCGCCCCTCCCAGCTGGTCGCATATTGCACCAGCTGCGTGCGGTCGGGCGCGGCGGCGACGAGGGCCTTCAGATAGGCATAGGCCTGGGCGGGCGAAGTGATCCGCGCGCCCGGCGCATGGCCCACGGTCGCGATCAGCGTCGGGATCGCGGGATCGAACTGCCCCTCGGCATAGGACTGCGCAGCGGCCGGCGCGGCGAAGCCACACATCACGAGGAGCATGAGGCACCAGCCCCGGATTGTGTCGCGCATCATCAGTTCCCGTTTGGCCGCAAGAAGCAAGGTTGACGGGCTTGCCGCGAACACCGGCACGCGGTCAAGCGGGGAGGGGCGAATGACGAAGGATGCAAGGGTGGATCAGGGGGGACGGCAAATCACCGCCCGGCGCGTGCCGCGCCATTCCCGCAGAAACCGGATTGTGCAGAAATGGTGGGCGCGACAGGGATTGAACCTGTGACCCCACCCGTGTGAAGGGTGTGCTCTACCGCTGAGCTACGCGCCCGTCCTCATGGCCTGTGGCCCGGACAGGGGCGCGCCATTAATCGGGTCGGGCGCCCTTGGCAAGCACCTGCGGTGATCCTCGTGCGATTTAGCTTCCCGCGAGCCACGCGAGCAGCGCCAGCATCCCTTCCGGGCGCTGCGTCGCTGCGACGGGCTTGATACCCCCGGCGTCGAGCGGGGCGGGGCAGGTGAGGCAATAGGCCTGCACGCCGCGCGTGCCCAGCAGCCGCTCGGCATCGCGGGCGATGCGCGTGCCCAGCGCCTGCGAGCGCATCGCGGTCAGCGCGAAAATGTCGGCCGCCGGGGCCGAGCGCGCCTTGCCCGCTTCGCTGGTGACCAACTGGCGGATCAGCGAATCGTAATTCGCGTCCTTCTCGCCGAGATAGACCGTGTGCCACTCGCCCTTCTTCGCGCCCGCCTTGGCCGCCGCCCATTCGAGCGCTTCGGCAAGCCCGCCGAATTCGTCGACGAGGCCGAGCTGGCGCGCCGTGCCGCCGTCCCACACCTGGCCTTGCGCGATCTGGTCGACGCGGGAGACCGGCAGCTTGCGCGCGCCCGAGACCAGCCTGAGGAAGTCCTGATAGGTTCCTCCGATCGAGGTCTGGAGCAGCGTGTCCATCGTCGGCGAGAAACCGCCGATGATGTCGGGCTGGCCCGAAAGCTCGGTGGTGCGATAGCCGTCGGCCGTGACACCGAGGCGCGCGGCGGCGTTCTCGAAGGTGGGGATCACGGCATAGACCCCGATCGATCCGGTGATCGTCTCGGGCTCGGCGAAGATGCGTTCGCCCGGGGTCGCGACCCAGTAGCCGCCGCTCGCGGCCAGATTGGCCATCGACACCGCGACCGGGATCTTGAGGTCGCGGAAGCGCGCGATCGCGCGGCGGATTTCCTCCGAGGCGCTGACCGAGCCGCCCGGCGAATCCACCCGCACCACCAGCGCGGCCAGATCGTCGTCCAAGGCCTCGTCGAGCAGCTCGGCGATGCGCGTGCCGCCCGCAGTGCCCGGCCCCGCGTCGCCGTCGACGATCTCGCCGGCGATCGTGATCACGCCGATCACCTTGCCCTTCCTGATCTGGCCGAGGTCCGCGAGATAGGCGGGAAGATCGCTCGATGCATAGGTGCCGGGGCGCTCGCTCCAGGGGTCCTTGCCCGCGAGTTCGGCCACCCGCGCGCCGAAGGCCACGCGGTCGCCGAGCTTGTCGACCAGCCCGGCAGCCTGCGCCGCCTTGGCCATGTCCCCGCCCGAACTGGCGATCCATGCCGCCGGATCGCCGGTGATCTTCGCCAGCTGCAACTTGGGCCGCGCGCGGGTGACGCTTGCCTTGTATTCCTCCCACAGCGCCCCGTAGAGCCCGCCGATATTGGCGCGCGCCTCCTCCGACATCCCGGAGCGGGTATAGGGTTCGACCCCGGACTTGAACGCGCCGACGCGGTAGACCCGCGCATTGACGCTGAGCTTTTCGAGCAGGCCTGCGTAATAGAGATTGCTGCCGCCCGGTCCGGCGATCACCGCCATGCCCTGCGGATCGAGCCACACCTCGCTCGCGTGGGAGGCCAGCAGCATGTGATCGTCGGCATAGGCCATGGCGAAGGTCAGCACCGGCTTCTTGGCCTTGCGCACCCGGTCCATCGCCTCGGCGATCTCCTTGAGGTGCACCTGCCCGCCGCCGAGGAAGGTGGTCATGTCGAGCACCACCGCCTTGATCCGCGCATCCGTGGTGGCGGCATCCAGAGCGCGCACCACGTCGCGCGCGCGGGTCTCATCGAGCGGGGCCTCGCGCGCGAGCAGTGCGGCGAAGGGGTCGAGCGTGCTCTTCTCCTCGACGATGATGCCCGCAAGATCGATCAGCAGCGCCCCGTCGCGCACCTGTCCCGCGTTGGGGCGGGCCGAGAGGACGCCGAACAGCGCGACGAAGAACAGCAGCATGAACAGGAGGACAAGCCCGTCCTTGATCCCGACGAGGATCTTCCAAACCTTGCCCACGAAGCTCATCCCGATGTCCCTTTTGCCTTGGCGCATGCGATGTAGGGTCTTTGGCCCCCAAGTTCTATCGGAAAGCTTACGGCGCGGGGTTGAGCGGCGGATGCGGCTCGACTAAGGGCGTGGCTTTAATGACATCGACGCCATCTCCCGCCCCCGAGGGCCGCTTTCCGCACGGAAGGCTGGCTTTCCCGCACCGCGATCTCACCGGCATCGGCAAGCTCGCGCGGCACGAGATCCTCTATCTGCTCGATCAGGCCGAGCAGTGGGTGGCGCTGAACCGCCAGAGCGCGAAGCACACCGATCTGCTGGGCGGTCTGACCATCATCAACGCCTTCTTCGAGAACTCGACGCGCACGCTGCTGAGCTTCGAGATCGCGGGCAAGCGGCTGGGGGCGGACGTGGTCAACATGCATGCCGCGACAAGCAGCGTGAAGAAGGGCGAGACGCTGATCGACACCGCGATCACGCTCAATGCGATGCGCGCCGATGCGATCGTGATCCGGCACGGCTCGTCCGGGGCGACCGGGTTGATCGCGGACAAGGTCGATTGTCCGGTGCTGAACGCGGGCGACGGGCAGCACGAACACCCGACACAGGCGCTGCTCGATGCCCTGACCCTGCGCCACGCGCTGGCCGAGCGGGGGGAGGGGGCGGAGGATTTCACCGGGCTGACGGTGACGATCTGCGGCGACATCCTGCACAGCCGGGTCGCGCGCTCGAACATCCTGTGCCTGACCGCATTGGGCGCCCGGGTGCGCGTCTGCGCGCCGCCCGCGCTGATGCCGCAGGGGGTCGAGGCGATGGGGGTCGAGGTGTTCCACAACTTCGACGCTGCCCTGGAAGGCGCGGAGGTGGTGATGATGCTGCGGCTCCAATCGGAACGGATGAGCGGGCAGTTCATCCTGTCCCCGCGCGAATATCGCCACCTCTATGGCCTGACCACGAGGCGCCTCGCGCTCGCCCGGCCCGATGCCCTGGTGATGCACCCCGGCCCGATGAACCGCGGAGTCGAGATCGACAGCGAGGTCGCCGATCTGGCCGGCCGCTCGCTGATCACCCGGCAGGTCGAGATGGGGGTCGCGATCCGCATGGCGTGCCTCGATATCCTGACCCGCGAGGCGCGCGGCGTGGAGGGCTGGGCATGAGGCAGGTGCAGCCGCTGACCATCACCAATGCCCGATTGGTCACTTCTGCGGGGGTAGTTGTCGGTGCATTGCGCTGTAATGACGGGGTGATTGACGCTGTTGGTGTGGATATCGCGCCGCATGATGGCGACGTCGTCGTCGACGCGCGCGGCAAGCTGCTCGCCCCCGGCCTCGTCGACCTTGGGGTGTTCGCGGTCGACAAGCCAGCCTTCCACTTCGGCGGAATCACCCGCGCCGCGCTGATGCCCGACCAGTCCCCGCCGCTCGATCTGCCGAGCCGGGTGGGCTTCATCGCCAAGAGCGGCAAGCCCGATCTGTGGGTGCACCCGCTCGCCGCGGCCACCCGCGGGATCGAGGGACGCGAGCTTGCCGAACTGGCGCTGATGCAGGATGCGGGCGCGAAAGCCGTGGCCACCGGGCGGCGCTGGATCGCCGATTCGGGCGTGATGCTGCGGCTGCTGCAATATGCCGCGATGCTCGGCCTCGTGGTCGTCACCCATGCCGAGGATGGGGGCCTCGTCGGAGAGGCCGCCGCCACGGCGGGCGAGATCGCCACCCGCCTCGGCCTCCCCGCCGCACCGGCCGAGGCCGAGGCGCTCGCCATCGCGCGCGATATCGCGCTGGCCGAACTCGCGGGCGCGCGGCTGCATATCCGGCAGGTGACGACCGCGAGAGGCTTCGATCTGGTGCGCGAGGCCAAGGCGCGCGGGCTTCCAGTGACCTGCGGGATCACTCCGGCACATTTCATGCTGTCCGATCTGGCCACCGCCGACTTCCGCACCTTCACCCGCCTCTCGCCCCCTCTGCGGGCCGAGGCCGACCGGCAGGCGGCGCTCGCCGCGATCGCCGAGGGGACGGTCGACGTGATCGCCAGCGGCCATGATCCGCGCGGGCCGGAAGACAAGCGCCTGCCCTTCGCCGATGCCGCGCCCGGCATGGCCGGGGCCGAGACGCTGCTCGCGATGGTTCTGGGGCTGGTGCGCGACGGGGTGATCGACACCCCCCGCGCCTTTGCGCTGCTGGCGACCAATCCCGCGCAGCTCCTCGGGGTGCCCGCGGGCGCGCTCGCCCAAGGTCTCGAGGCCGATCTCGCGCTGATCGATCCCGACGCGCCGTGGATCATCGATCGCCGCAAGATGGAAGCGACCGCCGACAACACCCCCTTCGACCGTCAGGGCGCGCAGGGGCGGGTGCTGGGCCTGTGGAAGGGCGGCGTCCGGCTGGGCGCGGGCGCATAAGAAAACTCCCGGACAGCGGCTGGCTGTCCGGGAGCAGGCTTGCTCATTCAGGAGAAAGCGTGCGCCGCATCAGCGGCTGCGCGAGGCGACCTGGACGTCGCGCTTGACCGCGCCCGCGGGGGGCGTCGAGCCGGCGTAGGCAAAGCAGCCGCGGCCCGCCGACTTGACCGTCCCGCACATCGCGCGCGCGCTCTGCGAGGTGAAGCCGTCGGCGGCGACGCGCCAGAAGGTGCGGCCGTTCACCATCGCCTCGGTGATCACGGGCTTGCGGTCCTTCAGCTGCGGAAACTTGGCTTGCAGCGTGCTCCAGCCGCGCAGCGCCTCGACCTTGCTGTCATAGGAGCCGAGCTGGACGAGGTGCGTGGCCGGGCCCTTCGGGGCCGGGACGGGAGCAACGGCAGCCGACGTCGCGGCCATGCGGCGCTGCGAAGCGGCCTGGGCGACGCGCGGGGCAGCGGGCGCCGCCGGCGCGCGCGCTGCGGCGGGCGCTGCCGGGAGCTGCTGGACGACCGGGTTCGAGACGAACTGGATCCCTGCGGGTTGGGGCGCGGCCGCAGCGAAGGTCACGGGAGCCGGTTCTGGCGCCGCCTCAGGGGCGGGCGCAGGCGCGGCGAAGGCGGCTGCGAAGGTCGCGGAGGGGGCCGGATCGACCATCTGCACCGGCTCGGCCATCGGCTCCGCCGCGGCCATCGCGACATCGGCGTCGACGTCGACTTCGGCAGGGGCCGCCGCGACGGTCATCTCCTGCGCCGGGAAGTTGGCGAGCGCGAGGTGCTGGGGCTGGCCGGCATCGGCGCGCGGGAGCACGTCGAGCAGCGCGGCAACCCGCTGCGGCGCCAACTCGGGAGCGCTCATCCGGGCCCACTGGGCAAGGCGCGCTTCGAGCTGGTCGGCGGGCACGTCCTCGGCCGCCATCACGCGGGCCGCGCGCCAGTTGCCGGCGAGTGCATAGGCATAGGCGAGGTTCTGGCGCAGCTTGGGGGTCGCTTCATCGGCGCTGCGGACGCCGTTGACCAGCACGCCCACACCACGTTCGGGCTGGCCGGCGAGCGCCAGGGCCAGGCCGAGATCGGCCGGGTCGATGACCGCCGAATAATCGTCGAGCATCGCCGCGGCGCCGCGCGAATCGCCGGTCGCGATCTTGGCGAGCGCGAAGCTCAGCACGGTGCGCGGGTTGTTGTCACCCAGCGCGATCGCATCGCCGAAAGTGGTCGCGGCGGATTCGAAGCGACCCGCCTCGAGATAGGCCGCGCCCAGCAGCGCGCGATAGCCGGAATTGCGCCCGTCGGCCTGCACCGCCTCTTCGGCGTGCTTGATGGCCTTTTCGACCTTGCCCTTGGCGAGCGCTTCCTGCGCGTTCTCGAAGGAGGCCTCGGCACGCGGCGCGGCCGAGGCCGGCGCGCCGGCGAAGGCCAGTCCTGCGATCGCGGTGGTCACGGCCAGCGCGAGCCGCGGCGAATTCTTCCGTCCGGTGGTGATGCTGCGGTCCATGGTCAAAGTCCCCCGTAGATCCTGTTGGTTCACGTCGTGGTGGTGGTGGTCGTGGCGGCGGGCGCTCAGTGGCGCTTCAGGTGATTGGCGATGATGTCGAGCTCGTCATATTCGGCGAGCAGTCGGTCCAATGCCTCGGTCACGAGCACCTGGGCGCTGACGCCCTGCATGGTCGCGGCAAGGCGCAGCTTGAGGTGGCGGTCGGCATCGAGCCGCAGGGTGAAGGCGGCGCGGCGGCCGCTTTGGACGGCGGGCACGCGGGGCTTGGCAGCAGCGCGGCTGGGCGTTGCGGCGGGCGCGGGCTCCGGGTCGGGCAGGGCGATGTGTGGGGCGAGCGGCGAATAGATCGCGGTGCCGTCCGCTTCCTCGCCCTCTTCATCCTCGTCGTAATCGTAATCGGCAGCGTCGAAGGCCTCGCCGTAGAGCGATTCCTCTTCTTCTTCCCCGTCCTCGTATTCGTCGTATTCGTCGGTCTCGGGGCCGGTCATCGCCGCATCGGCGAGCACGCGCTCCTCGAGGCGGCGTTGCTGGCGACGCACGATCGGGCCAGGGCCCGCAGTGGTCGGGCCGACGGCGAGATCGGCGCTGATCGGCACGATCTGCGCCCCGCCGTCACTGTCCGATTCGCCCATGTCGTTCCAGCCGAGATCCTCGAGCGCTTCCTCGGGCACGACTGCTTCCTCGGCCACCAGCGGCGCGACCTGCGGGCGCATCGCGGGCTTGGCGCCGCCCTTGCGGGCCAGCAGCGAGGGGCCGAGCGAGGCAAATCCTGGTTCCGACATGGCCGTTCGCGCCCGCGCTTACTGCGCGACCCGGCGGCCGAAACCGCCCGCGGGACGCGGCACGCCGCCAAGCTGCTGGCCGACGCCGTTGGGCGCTGCGGCAAACACGGTGCGGCGGAAGTTCTTTTCGAGCCGGTCGGCAATGTAGCGCCACAGCGCGGCGATCTCTGCGGCCGAGCGGCTTTCCGGATCGACTTCCATCACCGTGCGGCCATCGATCATCGAGGCGGCGAAATCGGTGCGGTGGTGGAGCGTGATCGGAGCGACGGTGCCGTGCTGCGACAGAGCGACTGCGGCTTCCGAGGTGATCTTGGCCTTGGGGGTGGCCGCGTTGACGACGAACACCAGAGGCTTGCCCGCACGCTCGCACAGGTCGACCGTGGCGCCCACGGCGCGCAGATCGTGCGGGGAGGGGCGGGTCGGCACGACGATCAGTTCGGCGACCGAGATCACCGACTGGATCGCCATGGTGATGGCCGGCGGGGTATCGATCACCGCGAGCTTGAAGCCCTGCTGGCGCAGGACCGCAAGGTCGTTGGCAAGCCGCGCGACGGTGGTCTGGGCGAAGGCGGGATATTCCGCCTCGCGCTCGTTCCACCAATCGGCGAGGCTCCCTTGCGGGTCGATGTCGATCAGCACCACCGGGCCGGCGCCTGCGCGCTGGGCCTGGACGGCGAGATGTCCGGACAGGGTGGTCTTGCCCGATCCACCTTTCTGCGATGCCAAAGCGAGTACACGCAACGCCTGGGTCCCCCATGGATTGAACCGCTGCGCAGCTGCCCTATTGCAGCGCCCGACAACGGCTGGATGGACACGGGATCGCAGGATACCCCTAATTTAGAGTTAACATGCTGGCCGCGCTCGCAATCGCCGTCGGGTTCGGCAAGCCGGCCCGAGTCCGCCGCACTTGGCCGGAGGGACGGGCAACCATTTGCTAACCGTGATCGGCTAAGCAGTGCCCGGCTTTGTTTTTGCTCACGCTCCTCTCAGCACCAGCAGGCGAGACACGATCGATGGCACGGTTCATGATGGCAGGATCCAGGAAGGCGATTTTCGGAGGCGCGGCGCTGGCCGGCACGCTGCTGGCGGCGGCCCCCGCGTTCGCGGACGTGAAGGCCGGGGTCGACGCCTGGAGCGCGGGCGATTTCAGCCGCGCCGTGGTCGAATGGCAGGGCCCGGCTGCGGCCGGCGATCCCGACGCGCTGTTCAACCTTGCGCAGGCCTACCGGCTCGGACGCGGGGTCGAGATCGACAATGCGCGCGCGCGCCAGCTCTATGAGCAGGCCGCGAGCCTCGGCCATGTGAAGGCCGCCGACAATTACGGGCTGATGCTGTTCCAGGAAGGCGAGCAGCAGAAGGCCATGCCGCTGATCCAGGCCGCCGCCGACCGCGGCGATCCGCGCGCGCAATATGTGCTGGGCCTGTCGCACTTCAATGCCGACTATGCCCCGCGCGACTGGACGCGCGCCTATGCGCTGATGACGCTGGCGAACTCGGCCGGCCTGCCGCAGGCGGGCGAGGCGCTCGCGCAGATGGACAAATACGTGCCGCAAGCCCAGCGGGCGCAGGCCCAGTTGCTGGCGCGCGAGCTCGAGGCGGGGGCCCGCTCGCAGCGACAGTCCGAACTCGCCGCCGCCGAACTCGCCACCCGCCCGGAAGCTGCCGTGGTTCCGGCAGTGGCTGCGCCCCAGCCTGCCGCCAAGCCGCCGGTCGTGACTGTCGCTGCTGCCGCGCCCAAGCCGGCAGGCCTGCCGCCCGCACCGCGGCCGATTGGCCCCGCTCCGGCGCAGGTCACGCTCGCCTCGGCCCCCAAGGGCTCGACCGTCACCCCGGTTCCGGCCGCGCTCGCTCCGCGCAAGCAGGGCAGCTGGCGCGTGCAGCTCGGCGCCTTCGGCGTCGCGAGCAATGCCGACAAGCTGTGGAGCCAGGTCGGCGGCCATGCCGCGCTTGCCGGGACCCGCAAGACGCTGGTGCCCTCGGGCGGCCTCACCCGCTTGCTCGCCTCCGGCTTTTCGAGCGAATCCGAAGCGGGCCGCGCCTGCGCCGCCCTGAAGCGCGAGGGCAAGGCCTGCGTGGTAGCCGGGCAGGGCTGAGGCGCCGGAGCGCCGCCCCGCATCGACGGGCGGCACTTCCCAAGCCTTCGCGATGCGCTAATCTCCCCGGGCAATTTACCGGCTTGGGGGATCAGCCATGAACGAGACTTTCGCTGCGGACGCAGCATCCGGCGAGGCGGCGGGGGACGATGTCGCGCCGGTCGCCGCCACCTCGCGCATCGACACGCTTGATTTCATCCGCGGCATTGCGGTGATGGGCATCCTGTGGGCCAATATCGTCGCCTTCGGGCAGCCGATGCTGGCCTATTTCACGCCCGGCAAGTTCCTCGTGCCCACCGGCGATCCCGGGGGCTGGATGTGGATCGTCCAGTTCATCCTGATCGATGGCAAGATGCGCGGGCTGTTCACCGTGCTGTTCGGCGCGGGGATGGTGCTGTTCATGGAGAAGGCCTGGGCGCGCGGCGCGACGCGCTGGCTACAGGCGTGGCGGCTCGTCCTGCTGCTCGGCTTCGGGCTCATTCATTTCTACTTCATCTGGTTCGGCGACATCCTGTCGGGCTACGCGATCCTCGGGCTGATCGCGCTCACCTGCATGAAATGGCGCGCCAAGACCCAGCTCATGGTCGGCCTTGCGGGCTACATGCTGGGCGTGGTGTTCTATGCCTTCCTGATCTTCCCCTGGCTGATCGTCAGCACCGACCTCGGCACCTCGTCACCCGAGTTTGCCGAGCAGCGCGCCGGGATGATCGCCCAGATACAGGAACAGATCGCCGGGCAGGAGCCGGTCAACGCTGCGATCGCCTCGGGCGATTACGCCGCGCTGGTTGCTCACCGCATCGGCGAGGATGGGCTCGATCCCTTCACCAACGCCTTCCTGTTCGGGTTCGAGACGCTGCCGCTGATGCTGATCGGCATGGCGCTCTACAGCCTCGGCTTCTTCTCGGGCGGCGTTCAGCGCAGCAAGCTGGTGCTGTGGGGGTGGATCGGCGTCGTCGCGGGCGGCGCGGCGCATCTCGTCATCGGGCTGGTGATGCAGGCCGACGGGTTCAGCTTCTTCGGCACGCAGGCAGCCTTCCTCGGCATGAGCGCCCTGCCGCGGCTGTGGATGGTGCTGGGGCTAGCCGCGCTGCTGGTCGCCCATGCGCCGTCCGCGACCGGCTGGCTGGGCGACCGCATCCGCGCCGCGGGGCGCGCGGCCTTCACCAATTACCTCGGCACCTCGATCGTGATGATGTTCGTCTTCCACGGCTGGGCGCTGGGGCTGTTCGGCCAACTGAACCGCCCGCAGCTCTACATCGTGGTGGTGCTGGCGTGGATCGTGATGCTGGCGTGGTCGAAGCCGTGGCTCGAGCGGTTCAACTACGGCCCGCTCGAATGGCTGTGGCGCTGCCTGACCTATCGGCGGCTATTTCCGCTGCGGCGGTGATTCCCCCTTGTTATTGAGAATAGTTCGCATACATTGCCTCCTGCAAACGCTTCGCAGGAAAGATTCGCGCACTCATGTACATCTGCATCTGCAATGCCATCCGTGAGAATGATTTGCGCAAAGCCGCCCTCACCTGCGATGGCGATGCCGAGGCGACCTATGCCTGCCTCGGCAAGCGCCCCAATTGCGGCCAGTGCCTTGAAGAGGCGCAGGAAATCATCGACGCCGAACGTGCGGCGGCGCGTTGCGATTTCCTCGCAGTAGAGGCCGCCTGACCCGCGATTGCGAACGCCTCGCAACCTGCTGATTCATAACGAATTTTGACACCCGCCCCCTTGCGGACAGGCCCCGGCAGCGTCTAGAATGACGCCGTTGCCGCCAACCGGCTTTGACATTTCGCAAAGGACATTCCCCATGAAGGGCGACCAGAAGGTCATCGACTATCTCAACCAGGCGCTCACCAACGAGCTGACCGCGATCAACCAGTACTGGCTGCACTACCGCGTGCTCGACAACTGGGGCCTCAAGAAGCTCGCCGCCTATGAGCGCCACGAGAGCATCGAGGAGATGGAGCACGCCGACAAGCTTGCCGAGCGCATCCTGTTCCTCGAGGCGCTGCCCAATTTCCAAGCAATCCACAAATTGAAGGTCGGCGAGAACGTCGAGGAGATCCTGCGCGCCGACCTCGCGCTCGAGAACGAGGCGATCCCGCTGCTTCGCGACGCGATCGAATATTGCGAGAGCGTGCGCGACTATGTCAGCCGCGAGCTGTTCGCCTACATCCTCAAGAACGAGGAGGAGCATGTCGACTTCATCGAGACCCAGTTCGAGCTGATCGAGCGCATGGGGCTGCACAATTATTGCCAGCTCCAGAGCCAGGCGGCAGGCGAGAGCTGAACGCCTAGGGGCTGCCCGCAAGCGGTGCACAAAAAAGGGGCAGCGCCGGTTGCGGCAGCTGCCCCTTCTTGCTTCGCGGTGTCTATTCGCCGGGCAGGTCCACGCCCATCGCCGCCAGCCGCGTTTCGCGCAGGAAGAACCACAGGCCGGTGACCAGCAGCACGATCGTCGTCACCCACATCCCGGCGATGACCGTGCCGATCTGCGCGGTGATATAGGCCGAAATGAACGAGAGGCCGATCACGAGGCTGATCATCACCGCGGCCGCAGTGGTGAACAGGATCGCGCCCTGCATCAGCTTGCGCCGACGCATCAGCCAGCCGAGCTCGCGCGCCTGTCTGGGAGTGCGATGATCCTCCATCTTGTCCTCGATCCGCTCGATCCGCTGGGCGATCCAGATCATCCGCGCCATGATGACGTTCATGATCGCGCCGATGCCGGACAGGAGGAAGGCCGGGGCAAGGCTGAGCTGCACCACCTGCTGCACCCGCGGCGCCGAGGCGGTGCGTTCGATGATCTCGAAGGCGAAGGGGGCCTGCACGGCGGCAGCGGCGAGGAGATCGGGGAGCATCGCCCGCTAGTCCTTGGCGTAGGGGTTCTTGTTGGCCTTGAGCGTCACGCGCACCGGCACCGCGTCGAAGCCGAGCTTGGCGCGGATGCCGTTGACGAGGTAGCGCTCGTAGCTCTTGGGGAGCAGATCGAGGCGCGTGCCGAAGATCACGAAGCGCGGCGGGCGGGTGCCGGCCTGGGTGATATAGCGCAGCTTGATGCGCTTGCCGCCCGGCGCCGGGGGCGGGTTGGCTTCCATCGCGTCGTCGAACCAGCGGTTGAGGGCCGAGGTGCTGACGCGCTTCGACCATGCCTCGCGGATTTCGAAGGCCCCGGCGAGCATCTGGTCGAGGCCCTTGCCGGTCTTGGCCGAGACCGCGAACAGCGGCAGCCCGCGCACCTGGGCAAGGCCATCATCGAGCGCGGCGCGGATGCCGTTGAACAGCTTGCTTGCGTCCTCGGCCACGTCCCATTTGTTGATCGCGATCATCAGCGCGCGGCCTTCCTCTAGCACGAGGCTGGCGATCTTGAGATCCTGGTGCTCGAGGCCCTGCGTCGCATCGAGCAGCAGCACCACCACCTCGGCAAAGTCCACCGCCCGGCGCGCGTCGGCCACGGACAGCTTTTCGAGCTTTTCGGTGACGTTCTTCTTCTTGCGCATCCCCGCGGTGTCGATCAGGCGGATCTCGCGCACCTCGCCCGTGCGGGGATCGGTCCATTGCCAGTCGATCGCGATCGAATCGCGGGTGATCCCGGCCTCGGGCCCGGTCAGCAGGCGGTCTTCGCCGAGCAGGCGGTTGATGAGCGTGGACTTGCCCGCATTGGGCCGCCCGACGATGGCGAGCTTCAGGGGGCCGGAGGGGCGATCCTCCTCGTCCATTTCCCGCAAGGCCGCGCGTTCGGCGTCGTTGGCCTCTTCCCACTCTTCCGCCTTGGCACCGATGATCGGCCACAGCCCGCCGAACAGGTCGGCGACGCCCTCGCCGTGTTCGGCCGAGATGCCGAGCGGTTCGCCAAGGCCCAGCGCATAGGCTTCCATGATTCCCGCCTCGGCGGCGTTGCCCTCGGCCTTGTTGGCGACCACCACCACCGGCACTTCCTGCTCGCGCAGATAGCGGGCGATTTCCTCGTCGAGCGGCGTGAGGCCCGCGCGCGCATCGACCACGAACAGCGCCGCGTCCGCGCCGGCAAGGCTCGCCTCGGTCTGCTTCCTCATCCGGCCGGGAAGCGAGAGCTCGTCCTCGTCCTCCCACCCGGCGGTGTCGACGATGGTGAAGTGCAGCCCCGCGATGTTGGCGTCGCCCATCCGGCGGTCGCGGGTCACCCCCGGCTGATCGTCGACCAGCGCGAGCTTCTTGCCCACCAGCCGGTTGAACAGCGTGGACTTGCCGACATTGGGTCGGCCGATGATGACGACTTCGGGTTTTTTGACGGGGGACATAACCCGCGCCAAGTGGGCGCAAATGCCGATTTTGGCAAGCGCGCCGCTTGTCCGCGGGTGGGCTTAGCCCTTTTTGGCGACCGGCGGGTTCTCGCCGAGGTCTTCGTACCACGCCTCGACCGGGCCGGTCAGCTTGATGGTGAGCGGCTGGCCCTTGCGGTCGACCGCCTTGCCCGCCTGCACCCGGACCCAGCCTTCGGAAATCGAATATTCCTCGATATCGGTGCGCACCCGGTCCTTGAAACGGATGCCGACCCCGCGCTGGAGCTTCTCGGCATCGAAGAAGGGGCTGCGCGGATTGACCGACAGGTGATCGGGCGGCACGTCGGCGCCAGACGTGGCGGGCGCGGTTTCGGGGGTTTCTTCGGTCATGGAGCGCGCCCTTATCGGGGGTTTGCGCCAGCATCAAGCGTGTTGCGCTTGCCCTTTTGGCGCGGGGGGGATAAGGGCGGCGGCTGATACGCGCGGGAGGCCACACGCTTCCCGCGCGGCTTCGTTCGGGCATGCGGGCGTGGCGAAATTGGTAGACGCACCAGATTTAGGTTCTGGCATCGCAAGATGTGGGGGTTCGAGTCCCTTCGCCCGCACCAATTCGCCGACCCGATGGCCCGGCATCACGGAATTCTAGCTTAGAAGGCATCAGACCAGTTCCCATGCAGACCCAGCAGACCGTCAACGAAGGCCTCAAGCGCGCCTATCTGATCACGATCCCCGCCGCCGAGCTGGCCGCGAAGATCGATGCCGAGATCAAGAAGATCGCGCCGCAGGTGCGCATGCCCGGCTTCCGTCCGGGCAAGGTGCCCGCCAACCTCGTCAAGAAGATGCACGGCGAAGCGCTGCACGGGCAGGTGGTCAACGATACGATCCGCGAATCGGTCGACACGCTGCTCCGCAACGAGGCGCTGCGTCCGGCGATGCAGCCCGAGATCGGCCTCAACGAGGACTATGCCGAGGGCAAGGACGCCGCGATCACCGTCAGCCTTGAAGTCCTGCCGACGATCGAGGCGCCGAGCATCGACGGCCTCAAGCTGGAGCGGCTGGTCGTTCCGGTGACCGAGGAGCAGATCGACGAGGCGCTGGGCAACATCGCCAGCCAGAACAAGAGCTACAAGGACGCGCCCAAGACGAAGAAGGCCGCCGAGGGCGATCAGCTGATCATCGACTTCGTCGGCAAGCTCGATGGCGTGGAGTTCGACGGCGGCAAGGCGGAAGACGCCGCGCTGGTGCTCGGCTCGAACACCTTCATCCCCGGCTTCGAAGACCAGCTGGTCGGCGTGAAGACCGGTCAGGAAAAGACCATCACCGTCACCTTCCCGGCCGAATATCAGGCCGAGCACCTCGCGGGCAAGGAAGCGACCTTCGACATCACCGTGAAGGCGGTGAAGGTCGAGACCGAGACCACGCTGGACGAGGATTTCGCCAAGAGCCTCGGACTCGACAGCCTCGAGAAGCTGCGCGAGATCATGAAGGCGCAGCTCGAACAGCAGACCGCCGGGCTCACCCGCACGCAGATGAAGCGCGCGCTGCTCGATCAGCTCGCCGCGGGCCACAGCTTCGAAGTCCCGGGCACCATGGTCGAAGCCGAGTTCCAGCAGATCTGGGCCCAGCTCCAGCAGGAAGCCGCGCGCGAGGAGGATCCCGCCGAGGCGCTGAAGCAGATCGAGGACGAAAAGGACGAATACCGTTCGATCGCCGAGCGCCGCGTGCGCCTGGGCCTGCTCCTGTCGGAAATCGGTCAGGCCAACGGTGTCGAGGTTACGCAGCAGGAAATGGGCATGCTGATCCAGCAGGCCGCGATGCAGTACCGCGCCGAGGACCGCGAGCGTTTCGTCCAGTACATCCAGTCCGAGCCGATGGCCGCCGCCCAGCTGCGCGCGCCGCTCTACGAGGACAAGGTAGTCGACTTCCTGTTCGACAAGGCCGAAGTCACCGAGCGTGAAGTGACCGTGGAAGAGCTCCAGGCCGCGATCGAAGCCGAAGAGGGCGCCGAGGCGGCCCCGGCTCCGAAGAAGGCTCCGGCCAAGAAGAAGGCCCCGGCCAAGAAGGCGGAAGCGGCTGCTGAAGAAGCGCCCGCTGCGGAAGAAACGCCCGCCAAGAAGGCGGCGCCCAAGAAGGCCGCTGCCAAAAAGCCGGCTGAAGAAGCCGAGGCCAAGCCGGCCAAGAAGGCTCCCGCGAAGAAGGCTGCGGCGAAGAAGTAAGGCTCAGGCCTGACGACATCGACAGGCCCAAAGCCTGCCCAATCACCCCCGGCCGCTGCAACGGCCGGGGGTTGTTCGTTCTGGGCTTTGGAATGTCCGAGGGCCTGCATCTCCCCCTCCCCTTGCGGGAGGGGGTCGGGGGGAGGGGGCTCCACGCCAGCGGCTGCGCGGCGAGGCCTTGCGGCCTCGTCCCGTCCCCCCAACCCCTCCCACAGGGGGAGGGGAATATCAGGCTACGCTCCCTTATTCCCCCGCCGGCTTCCACCGCTCGAAGGTCGGCACCGGCAGCTTCGCCGTCCGCGCCTTCTCGTAGGCCGCCCCGGCCTTCAGCACTTCATGGTCCTGCCACTGGCCGCCCATGATGCTGAGCCCGATCGGCAGCCCCTCAACCCCGCCCATCGGCACGGTGATATGCGGATAGCCCGCGATCGCGGCGAGATAGCCCGCCCCGATGCCGCCGCCGAAATTGTCGCCGTTGACGAGGTCGGTGCTCCACGCGGGGCCCGTCGTCGGGGCGACGAGGAAGGCGACCTTGTTGTCGGCAAGCAGCCTGTCGATCCCCTCGGCGCGGGTGAGGCGGCGCAGGGTGGCGAGGTTCTTGGCATAGGCTTCGGCATCGGTGGTCTCGAGCGCCTGTTCGAACAGGTCCTGCCCGAACCAGCGCATCTCCGCCGCGGCATTCTCGCGGTTGAAGGCGACCAGATCGGCGAGGCTGCGCGGGCCGCCCTCGACGGGGCGGGCGCTCAGATACTTGTCCATCTCCTCGCGCAGCTCGAACATCAGCACCGGGAGCGCGGCCGGCCACAGCTCGCCCGGCGGCGAATAGTCGACATCGACCAGCACCGCGCCCGCGCGCGCGAGGTCAGCCAGTGCGGTCTCGAACAGCGCCTTCACATCCTCCCGCTCGCCCACCGCGCCGCGCAGCACGCCGATGCGCACACCTTTGAGCGAGGCAGCATCGAGCCCGGCGGTGTAGTCCGCGACCCGCTTTGCCTCCAGCGTCACCGGATCGGCCGCGTCCGGCCCGGCGATGGCGGTCAGCAGCAGGGCGGCATCATGCACCGTCCTCGTCATCGGCCCGGCGGTATCCTGCGTCGAGGAGATCGGCACCACATGGGTGCGGCTGACGATCCCGACCGAGGGCTTGAAGCCGACGAGGCCGTTGATGCTGGCGGGGCAGGTGATCGAGCCGTTGGTCTCCGTGCCGATGGCGGCCCAGGCGAAGCCCGCCGCGATCGCCGCGCCGCTGCCGCTCGAGGAGCCGCAGGAATTGCGGTCGATGGCATAGGGGTTCTTGGTCAGCCCGCCCACAGCGCTCCACCCGCTGGTGGAGTTGTTCGAGCGGATGTTGGCCCACTCCGAAAGATTGGTCTTGCCCAGCACAACGCCGCCGCGCGCGCGCAGCAAGGCGATCATCGGCGCATCGCGGCCCGTGGCATTATCGGCGAGGGCGAGGCTGCCCGCGGTGGTCGGCCACTCGGCGGTCTCGACATTGTCCTTCACCAGCACCGTGCGTCCCTGCAACGGGGTGCCGACGACCGTATCCGCCCCGGCCTTGGTCGCAGCATCGGCATCATAGACGATGACCGCGTTCAGCTGCGGGCCCGCGTCATCAAGGGTGCGGATGGCTTCGATCTGCCGCTCGGCATCGAAAGAGGCCGTCCTTGGCTCGTTGGCGAGCGCGGGCGCGGCGGTGGTGGCGAGCAACAGGGCGAGGGCGGGGCGGGCGCCCGCATGGATAAGGGTGCGATAGGTCATCACCCTGATGTGCCACGCTCGCGCAAAGCCTCAAGGGGGAAAACGCCCCCTCCCGCGGAGCAATTCACATGAACAAGGTAAACGCCCTTGAAATTGCCCCTGACACTCCGACATAGCCAATTCGTGAAGCAGCAAGGCAAAGGCACCATATGATCGATCTGTTCGGCAACGCAGGCGAGACCTACGGCACGCAGGGGCAATTCACCCGCGATCCCCTGACCGGCGCGCTGGTGCCCGTGGTGGTCGAGCAGACCAGCCGCGGCGAACGCAGCTTCGACATTTTCAGCCGCCTGCTGCGCGAGCGCATCGTCTTCGTCACCGGCCAGGTGGAAGACGGCATGGCCTCGCTGATCGTCGCCCAGCTGCTGTTCCTCGAAAGCGAGAATCCCAGCAAGCCGATCAGCATGTACATCAACTCGCCGGGCGGCGTGGTGACCGCGGGTCTCGCGATTTTCGACACCATGCAGTACATCAAGCCGCGCGTGTCGACCGTGTGCATCGGCCAGGCTGCCTCGATGGGCAGCTTCCTGCTGGCCGCGGGCGAGCCGGGCATGCGCATCGCGCTTCCCAATGCGCGGATCATGATCCACCAGCCTTCGGGCGGGGCGCGCGGGATGGCGTCGGACATCGAGATCCAGGCGCGCGAGATCCTGCGCATCCGCAGCCGCATGAACGACCTCTACGTCAAGTTCACCGGCCGCAGTCTCGAGGAGATCGAAAAGGCGATGGACCGCGACACCTTCCTCGAGGCCGAGGAAGCGCGTGCCTTCGGTCTGGTTGACAAGGTGTTCGAGACCCGGCCCGACAGCGAGGAAACCGGCCTTGAGGACGGTTCGGGCGGCGCGCCTGAGTAACCCTTCCGCCTCAACCTGCACCGGGGCGGGACAATCCGCCGCGAGCCGTGGTTTTTCCACGGTCCGAGGAGGGCGGGCAATATGGTAACAGCACGAAATCGCGCGCCATGTGTTGATTCATGGGGCCCACGCGATACACTTGACGAATCCGTGCGCGACGTTCCGGCGCCTGGCACAGCGGATTCGAGGACACAGGAATGACCAAATTGAGCGGATCCGACAGCAAGAGCACCCTCTACTGCAGCTTCTGCGGGAAGTCGCAGCACGAGGTGCGCAAGCTCATCGCCGGCCCCACCGTGTTCATCTGCGATGAATGCGTCGAGCTGTGCAACGACATCATCCGCGAGGAAACCAAGGCAGGGATCGCCGGCAAGAAGGACGGCGAGATCCCCACGCCGATGGACATCTTCACCACCCTGAACGATTACGTGATCGGCCAGGACCGGGCGAAGCGCGTGCTCTCGGTCGCGGTGCACAACCACTACAAGCGCCTCAAGCACTCGGGCAAGGCGGGCGACGTCGAGCTGGCGAAGTCGAACATCCTGCTGGTCGGCCCGACCGGCTCGGGCAAGACCCTGCTCGCACAGACGCTGGCGCGCACCTTCGACGTGCCCTTCACCATGGCCGACGCCACCACGCTGACCGAAGCGGGCTACGTGGGCGAGGATGTCGAGAACATCATCCTCAAGCTGCTCCAGGCGTCCGACTACAATGTCGAGAAGGCCCAGCACGGGATCGTCTATATCGACGAGATCGACAAGATCACTCGCAAGGCCGAAAACCCCTCGATCACCCGCGACGTTTCGGGTGAGGGCGTGCAGCAGGCGTTGCTCAAGCTGATGGAAGGCACCACCGCCAGCGTTCCGCCGCAGGGCGGGCGCAAGCATCCGCAGCAGGAATTCCTGCAGGTCGACACGACCAACATCCTGTTCATCTGCGGCGGCGCCTTTGCGGGCCTCGACAAGATCATCGCCGACCGCTTGCAGAAGCGTTCGATCGGCTTCGGCGCGCATGTCGCCGATCCCGACAAGCGGCGCGTGGGCGAGCTGCTCGAAAAGAGCGAGCCCGAGGATCTGCTCAAGTTCGGCCTGATCCCCGAATTCGTCGGCCGTCTGCCGGTGATCGCCACGCTGCACGATCTCGACGTGCCCGCGCTGGTCACCATCCTGCAGGAGCCCAAGAACGCGCTGGTCAAGCAGTACAAGAAGCTGTTCGAGCTCGAGGACGTGGAGCTGACCTTCACCGACGACGCCCTCCAGGCGATCGCCGAGCGCGCGATCAAGCGCAAGACCGGCGCGCGCGGGCTGCGCTCGATCGTCGAGGGCCTGCTGCTCGACACGATGTTCGACCTGCCCGACATGGAAGGCGTGACCGAAATCGTGCTCGACGCCGATGTGGTCGCGGGCAAGAAGGACCCGATCCGGGTGCATGGCGGCGACGCTGCGAAGAAGGAAGCGGCGGCCTGAGCCCCTTCTCGCGCGAAGACGTCCGTAAGGTCATCTTCTGGAAGCGCGATCTGCTGACTACCGACCTGATCTGCTGTCAGGTGACGCTCGCGGACGGGCGTGAGCTTGTTTGCCATGAGGAAGAGGTGTGGTGGCCAGACCTCATGGCAGAACTGGCCACGTTGAAGGGTTTCGACCCGGACTGGTTCGCAAAGGTCAGTCAGCCCCCCTTTGCGGAGTGCCTGACCGTCGCTTTCCAACGCTCTACGTGAGCGCCCCAGCCCGCCTCCAGGCCAAAACCCCGCCCGGCCCTGGAGGCAGGCCGGACGGGGTCGGAGAGGCGCCGCCCCTCGGGGTCAAGGGGATGGGGATGCGAGGGACGGCGCCAGCCGGGAAAGGCTCAGGCGGGCAGGAACACGCCGTCGGTCACGTGGACCACGCCGTTCGACGTCACGACGTCGGCTTGGGTCACCGCGGTCACGCCGCCCTTGGCGTCGGTGATCACGATCTTGTCGCCCGAAAGCCGCGCGCTGAGCTTTTCGCCCGCCACGGTGGTGATCGTCGCGGTGCCGCCGTGCTTCCTGATCAGCGCGACGAGATCGGCGCTGGTCACCTTGCCCGCGACCGCGTGGTAGGTGAGGATCTTGGTCAGCGTGCCCTTGTTCTCGGGCTTCACCAGCGTTGGGACGGTGCCGTCGGGCAGCTTGGCGAAGGCGGTGTCGGTGGGGGCGAAGACGGTGAAGGGGCCGGGGCTCGAGAGCGTGTCGACGAGGCCGGCGGCCTTCACCGCGGCGACCAGGGTGTTGTGGACGCCAGTGCTCATCGCGACCTGGACGATGTTCGGCGCGGCGGCGGCTTCGGCCTTGTGCTGGTGCGCCGCGGCGGGGAGGGCGGCAAGGCCGGCGGTCGCGGCGAGGGTAGCCGCGGCGAGCGCGGCGAAGGTGGTCTTCAGGGTCATAAGGGGATCTCCGTTGGGGTTTACGTCACAAGTGCAAGCCCCTCCCGCTTGCATCAGACGTTACGGAATCCTCGGGAAGGCGGATGCGCCAAAAATGATATTGCGGATGATTTGCCGACTTTCCTGGCCGAAGCCGAGGCGGCTCAGACTTCCTTGAAGGCGCCGCTGGCGACCACCGGACCAGCTTCCTTGCCTTCAGGCTTGCCGCCGATCGGCTCGCGGGTCAGGACCAGTCCTGCGCCTCTGCCCAGCTTGGCAGTGACGCTGGCGGGCAGGATCATGCTGCGCACCTCGCCCGGCTTGACCACGCCCAGCGATTGCAGTGGCCCGTCATCCTTGGGCACCAGCCACAATTCGTGATCGTGCACCCCGTCCGGAGTGAGGCCGATTGCGGCGACCACCATGCGTTCGCTGCCGGGGATGTAGGTGACATCGAGCCTGAGCCCGGTGTCGCCAATCGGAACGATGGCGACCATCGGTTCGGTGGCGGCGAGCAGTTCGGCCGGCTGCGGCGTGTCGATGGTCTGCGCAGGGGTGAGCACCATCCACGCCAGCAGCGCTGCGGCCGCGATCGAAGAAAGCCCCGCGACCCGCTGCCACAGCCGCACCCGCGCCTCGAGCGCCACGACATTCGCCGCCGGGGCCGCCGAATCGCCGGCAGCATTTGCCGCCGCTTGCGCCGCCGCCACGCGCGCGGCGATCGCATCCCACACGTGTTCGCCCGGCTCGGCGCCCGGGATGGCATCGGAGAGCGGGGCGAACCAGCCGTCCCACCATTCCTTGCGCCAGGCGAAAGCCGGATCGGTCGCGTATTTGCCGCGCGCGGCGAGCAGCTCCTCACCCTCGAGCAGGCCCAATGCCCACTCGGCGGCGATCATCGGATCGTCGCGGGTCACCTCGGGGGTGTTGTCCTCGGGCCCGCTCATGCCGTCTCGCTCGCTTCGAGACAGGCGCGCAGGCGCTGGAGGCCGCGGCGGATCCAGCTCTTCATCGTGCCGAGCGGCACGTCGGCGGCTTCGGCAAGCTGGGCATAGGTGTAGCCCTCGAAGAAGGCCGCGCGGATGTGGCCCTGGGTGCGCGCGTCGAGGGCGCCCAGACACTTGTGGATCTGCGCGGTCTGCTCGGCATCGATCAGCAGCGCGTCGGCAAGCGGGTTCTCGTCGGGGAGCGGTGCGGCTTCCTCGACCGGCACCGCTCCGGCGCGCACCTTGCCCGTGCGCAGCCGGTCGATCGCGCGGTTGCGCGCGAACGCCGCCAGCCACGCGATCGGGCTCGCGCGGGTCGGGTCATAGCGGTCGGCACGCTGCCAGAGATTGACATAGACGTCCTGCAAGGCGTCCTCGGCTTCCTTAGGGTCGCCCAAGATACGCAAGGTTATGCCGAACAGCTTCACCCGCGTGGCGCGATAGATTTCCTCGAGCGCGGCCTGGTCGCCCGCGGCCAGCCGCGCCATCGCATCGCTCAGCGCCTCGCGCGCCGCGTCCGGGGAGGGGCGGGGGCGCGCGGCCATCAGCAGTCGGCTCCGCAGGGGTGGGCGCAAGGCGCATCGCCGCTCTCGATCTGGATCGTCGCGTGGGTAACGCCGAAGCGCGCCTCGAGGCTCGCGGCGACCTCGTGCAGGAAGCGGTCGGAGGCGGGGCGGGCGGGCATGACGAGGTGCGCGGTCAGCGCGACCTCGGTGGTCGACATCGGCCAGACGTGGAGATCATGGACTGCGGCCACGCCCTCGAAGCCGGCGAGATGCTGCTTCACCTCGTCAAGTTCGATCCCCGCTGGGGCAGCGAGAAGCCCCATCGCGACGGAATCGCGCGCTAGGCCCCAGGTGCCCCACGCGATCACCGCCAGGATCACGAGACTCACCGCCGGATCGACCCAGGCCCAGCCGGTGAAGACGATCGCCAGCCCCGCCACCACCACGCCCAGTGACACCAGCGCGTCGGCCGCCATGTGGAGATAGGCGCCGCGGATGTTGAGGTCGCCCTGCCCCTTCACGAACAGGAAGGCGGTGAAGGCGTTGATCGCGATTCCGACGCCCGCCACCGCCGCCATGGCGAGGCCCTGCGGCTCGGTGGGGTTCGCCATCCGGTGCAGCGTCTCGAACAGGATCGCCCCGATCGCCACCGCCAGCAGCAGCGCATTGGCGAGGGCGGCGAGGATCGTCGAGGACTTGTAGCCATAGGTGAAGCGGCCCGAGGGCGGCTGGCGCGCGGCGATGCTGGCGATCCACGCCAGCGCCAGCGCCAGCACGTCGGACAGGTTGTGCCCTGCGTCGGCAATCAGCGCCATCGAGCCGTAGATCAGCCCGGCGGCGGCCTCGAGCAGGACAAAGCCGGTGTTGAGCACGATCCCGATCAGGAAGGCGCGGCCGAAATCGGCGGGGGCATGGCTGTGGCCGCCGTGCCCGTGGCCATGCCCGTGATGCGCATGGCCATGATCGTGGTGGTTATGGGCGTGCGCGTGGGCCATCGCGGTCAGTTGTAGACGCAAGCATCGAGCCCGTCACGCCTGACGATGCCGATGCGCCGCTCGATGCGGTTGCCGTGGCGCGCGAGCCAGCCGCCCGGGTTCTTGACCGAACGCTTCTTGGGGCTGGGGAGGGCTGCGGCCATTCTGCTTGCCTCGTCGCGGCTGAGGCGCGCGGCGGAGTGGCCGAAATAGCGCTGCGATCCGGCCTCGGCGCCGTAGGTGCCGATCCCGGTTTCGGCGACGTTCAAGTAGACCTCCATGATCCGCCGCTTGTCCCACACAAGCTCGATCCAGAAGGTGAACCACGCTTCGAGCGCCTTGCGGAAATAGCCGCCGCCCTGCCACAGGAAGACGTTCTTGGCGGTCTGCTGGCTGATCGAGGAGCCGCCGCGGATGCGCCCGCCTTCGAGGTTTTCGCGCATCGCCTGCTCGATCGCCTCGGTGTCGAAACCGGAGTGCTGGCAGAAGCGCTGATCCTCCGAGGCGATGACGGCGGAGACAAGGTTGCGGTCGATATTATCGAGGCTCTCCCAATCCTTGGTGATGCCGTTTTCGTCCATCAGCATGGTCGCGGTGACGGGCACGGGGAGCCACTTGAAGGCCACCACCAGCACCAGCGTCAACGCGATGAAGGCGGCGATCGCTTTGGCGGTGTAGCGCAGGATAAGCGAGATCATGGTCTGGCTCTAGCGCAGCGCGGGGGACGAGGGAAGCATGGCCGCTTGCCTGCGGGCGGTGCGCGCGGCAAGCTTGCGCTCAAACTTCCAGGGGAGACCACCGACATGCGCCTGTTCCACCTCGCCGCGAGCGCCTTCGCGCTCGCCGCCGCCGCCGCCACCCAACCCGCGCTGGCCGAGGATGTCGCCACCAGGCAGGCGATCGAGGCCGAGTATGACAACTACCTCGCCCCGCTGTTCCTCGACTTCCACCAGAACCCCGAGCTGGGCTTCCTCGAGAACCGCACCGCGGCCAAGATGGCGGCCGAGCTGAAGGCGGCGGGGCTCGAGGTGACGACTGGCGTCGGCGGTACCGGGGTGGTCGGCATCCTGAAAAACGGCAAGGGCCCGCTGATCCTGATCCGCGCCGACATGGACGGGCTGCCGGTGGAGGAGAAGACCGGCCTCGCCTATGCTTCGCGCGCGAAGCAGGTGGGCGAGGACGGCAAGGAATATCCCACCATGCACGCCTGCGGACACGACACCCACATCACCGCGATGATCGCCACCGCGCGGCGGCTGGCGGCCACCAAGGGGCAGTGGAGCGGCACGCTGATGTTCGTCGTCCAGCCTGCCGAGGAAGGCGTGCGCGGGGCCAAGGCGATGATGGAGGACGGGCTCTACCAGCGCTTCGGCAAGCCCGATTATGCGCTCGCCTTCCATGTCGCGGCGAACCTGCCGACGGGTGTGGTCTCGGCCGCCGAGGGCATCCAGTATTCGAGCTCGGACACGCTCGATGTGCGCGTGCCCGGGATCGGCACCCACGGCGCCTCGCCGCATCTGGGCAAGGACCCGGTCTATATCGCCTCGCAGATCGTCACCGCGCTGCAATCCATTGATTCGCGCGAGATTTCTCCGCTCAAGCCGGTGGTGGTGACGGTCGGTTCGATCCACGCCGGGAGCGCCTACAACATCATCCCGGACGAGGCCAACCTCAAGCTCACCGTGCGTGCCAATGACGAGGAGACCCGCGCGCAGGTGATCGCGCTGGTCGAGCGGATCGCGGTCAATATCGGCAAGGCGCACGGGCTCCCCGACGACATGCCGGTGACGGTGACCAAGTTCTCGGGCACGCCGGTGACCAACAACGACCCCGCGCTCGCCCGCCGCCTCAATGCGGTCATGAAGCGCGCGCTGGGCGAGGGCGCGGTGGTGCCCTTCGAGCAGCAGAACATGGGCGCGGAGGATTTCACCTATTTCGTCGCCCCCGGCACCGGCGTGCCGGGCTACTACTTCGCGGTCGGCGGGACGACGCCCGAGCGCATCGCGGCGGCCAAGGCGGGCGGGCCGGCGATTGCCGGGCACCACTCCCCGCTGTTCCAGGTCGCCCCGCGCGAGAGCATCACGCTGGGCGCGCGGGCGATGATCGCGGCGGTGATGGACCTGGCGGGGAAGAAGTAACGTTCCCGAAATGTTTCACGTGAAACATCGGTGATCCCTGAACAGGCAAGGGTCTGTGCGGGGGCGACCGGATGCGGGCGCGGGGCAGGCGGCATGTAGGGGAGGGCAAGGCTGCGTCGGCGGCGCCGCTCCCTGCGTCGGCGCTGAAAAAACATTTATTTGCAATGCATTACGGCACCGGTTCCAACCCGATTGCGCCTCTCGGCGACGGTAGGGCGGGATGGCCGATCCTGCTGTGAAAATGGGCCTTGTGACCATGCATCGGCCCCGCTTTGACGGCACAGATCGCTGCAAGCATGTCCTCAATAGGTGACAAATACCTGCGCAATACCCGCCGATGCGGCGACGCCTACAAAGGCCGCCGCTCGGCGTTGGGAAGCGGCTTTGCCGCAAGCGCGACACCTGTGCGCCTCCGCTCCCTCAGCGCCGCTGCGTGAAACTCCAGTTCTACCGGTGCCATCCCTCGCAGCGAGGCTGTGGCGAAAGGAAAGCCCCCCGATCGCATGCGGCGACCGGGGGGCTGGAGATCTTGTGGCGCTGGGGCGACGCGTCCGGCGCGCTGTCAGGCAATCCCCGGCAGCAGCCTTTCGCCCGCGATCCGCTGCATCGCCTTCTGGAGCTTCTCGAAGGCGCGCACCTCGATCTGGCGGATGCGTTCGCGGCTGACGTCGTATTCCTGGCTGAGCTCTTCCAGCGTCTGGGGCTTCTCGGTCAGGCGGCGTTCGGTGAGGATGTGCCGCTCGCGCTCGTTGAGGCTTTGCATCGCCTCGCTGAGCATCGCCATGCGCATCTGCGATTCCTCGGCCTCGGCGACGGTCTCGTCCTGCAGCGGGCGGTCATCCGCCAGCCAGTCCTGCCATTCGCCCGAGCCTTCCTCGGCCCCGCGCAAGCTGACGTTGAGCGAGGCATCGCCGCCCATCATCATGCGCCGGTTCATGTTGATCACTTCCTGCTCGGGCACGCCGAGGTCGGTGGCGATCTTGGTCACGTCTTCAGGCGAGAGGTCGCTGTCCTCGTAAGCCTCGAGCTGCTTCTTCATCCGGCGCAGGTTGAAGAACAGCTTCTTCTGCGCCGCGGTGGTGCCCATCTTCACGAGGCTCCACGAGCGCAGGATGAATTCCTGGATGCTCGCCTTGATCCACCACATCGCGTAGGTCGCGAGGCGGAAGCCGCGATCGGGTTCGAACTTCTTGACGCCCTGCATCAGGCCGACGTTCCCTTCCGAGATCAGGTCGGAAACGGGCAGGCCATAACCGCGGTACCCCATCGCGATCTTGGCGACGAGCCGCAGGTGGCTGGAGACGAGCTGGGCGGCGGCTTCGGGATCCTCGTGTTCCTGATAGCGCTTGGCGAGCATGTATTCCTGCTCGGCCGTCAGCACCGGGAACTTGCGGATCTCGGCGAGATAGCGGTTGAGCGACTGCTCACCGGACAGCGCCGGGACCGAAGGAGATTTGGACTTGGTCACTGGTTACCTAACCTTTCTGGCGTCGACCGACTGGCGGGGACCCCTGCTGGGCATCCGTCGCGCTGGGCCACGGGGTTACTTATAGACCGGGCGAATGCGCTTGTGTGCACTATTCATCGATCAGAATGACTGAGTTGGTCGATCAGTTCCGCCATGTCTTGCGGCAGATTGCTCCGGAATAGCACCATCTCGCCGGTGAGCGGGTGCTGGAAGCCGAGCTCGGCGGCGTGAAGCGCCTGGCGGGCAAAGCCGAGTCGCTCGAGAGCGGGGCGAAGCTGTTTGGGTGTGCGGCCATAGGCAGGGTCTCCCAATAGCGGATGGCCGATTGACGCACAGTGAACACGCACCTGGTGGGTGCGCCCGGTCTCGAGCCGGCATTCGATCTGCGCGGCATGGTCGAGCCGCTGGAGCACCTTGTAATGGGTGATCGCCGTCTTGCCGCGCGAGGAATTGTTGGGGAGCACCGTCATTTTCTTTCGGTCGCCGTCCGAGCGCCCGATGCGCGCATCGATGGTTCCTTCGGACGGGGAGGGGTGCCCCGCGCACACCGCGATGTAGCGGCGGTGGACGGTGTGCGCGGCGAACTGCGCGGCGAGGCCTTCGTGGGCGGCATCGGACTTGGCGATGACGAGGAGCCCCGAGGTGTCCTTGTCGATCCGGTGGACGATCCCGGGCCGCGCGACCCCGTTGATGCCGCTGAGCTGCCCCCGGCAATGGTGCAGCAGCGCGTTGACCAGCGTGCCGGAGATGTTGCCCACCGCCGGGTGGACGACCATGCCTGCGGGCTTGTCGACCACGATCAGGTGCTGATCCTCGAAGGCGACGGTGAGCGGGATGTCCTCTGCTTGCGCGGCGGCGGGCATGGCGGCGGCGAGGATGATGCGGAACGGCGTTCCCTCCGCCACCTTGCCCGATGCCGAGACGGCAGTCCTGCCCGCGACATCGACGCGGCCCTCCTCGATCAGCCCCTGCACCCGCGCGCGGCTGAGGCCGGTGGCGTCCGCCAGCGTCTTGTCGAGGCGGCCGGGGCCGATGATGGTGCCGGTGATGATTTGCGGTTCAGTCACCCCGCCCCCCTAACCGTTCGCCCTGAGCTTGTCGAAGGGCCGTCTTTCACTTAGCCGTCTCGCATGGTGTTCTGGGCCTACATGCTTCATTGCCGTGGCGGTGCCTTCTACACAGGCCACACCGATGATCTTGAACGTCGCCTCGCGCAGCACAGGTCGGGCACGATCAAGGGCTTTACGAGTGACAGGCTGCCGGTCGAACTGGTGTGGTCGCAGGATTTCCCGACCCGCTATGAGGCGCTTGCCGCCGAAAGGCAGATCAAGGGTTGGTCGCGGGCAAAGAAGATGGCCCTGATTCGAGCGGATTGGGACGCAATTTCGCGCTTCGCAAAAGGGAAAAGCGGCCCTTCGACAAGCTCAGGGCGAACGGAGTTAGAGGTTAGCGTGAAAGCCCTCGCCGCCATGCGCGCCCATGCCGCCGCTGCGCACTCGCGTGAGGCTTGCGGTATCCTGCTGGGCGAGGGCGGGCGGATCACTGAGGCGCGCCAAGCCCGCAACGTCCACCCGTCCCCCCAAACCCATTTCGAGATCGACCCGCAGGCGCTGATCGACGCGCACCGCGCCGCGCGCGCCGGCGGGCCGCAGGTCATCGGCTATTACCACTCGCACCCGCGCGGCCCCGCGATCCCTTCCGCCACCGATCGCGCCTCGGCCGGCGGCGATGGCAGGGTCTGGGCGATCATCGCTGGCGACGACGCAAGGTTCTGGAGAGACGAGGAGCAGGGCTTTGCCGCACTTCCCTTTACCATGATCGAAGGCTAGGAATGCGCCCATGATTTCCCAGACCGATCTCGCCGCGATGCTGTGCTCGCGCCTGTGCCACGACATGCTCTCGCCGGTCGGCGCGCTCGCCAACGGGCTCGAGCTGCTCGCCGAGGAGCAGGATCCGCAGATGCGCGCGCAGGTGATCGATCTGCTCGAGCAATCGGCGAGGATCAGCACCGACAAGCTCAAGTTCTTCCGCCTCGCCTTCGGCGCTGCCGGGGGCTTCGGCGAGGCGATCCCGGTGGACGAGGCCAAGGCGGTGATCGACGCGCTCGCCTCGGACGCCAAGCGCGTGGAAGTGAACTGGGCGATTGCCGAGCCGAGCCTGCCCAAGCCCGCGGTCAAGGTGCTGCTCAACCTCGCGCAGATCGCATTGGATGCGCTGGTGCGCGGCGGGACGCTCGACATCGGGGCCGAGCGGCGCGAGGGCGCGGTCGAGATCGTCGCCCGTGCGCGCGGTGACCGGATCGCCTTCGACGAGACCATCGGCCGCGCGCTCCAGGGCGAACTCGCCGCGCACGAGATCACCAGCCGCACGGCGGCCGCGCACATGATCGCGGTGCTCGCCGAGGAGATGGAGGGCGGGCTCCAGTACAAGCTCGGCGATGGCGCGCTGGTGCTGGGGGCGGTGCTGCCCGAGCCCGAAGGCATGATCGGCTAGGGCCGGACGCGTGTCGGGGGGCACTGAAGACGAGTTGGTCCACCGCGAGGTGCTCTCGCCCAACCACGGCGAGCGGACGCTGCCGATCAGCATGGTGGTGATCCACTACACCGAGATGAAGCCGGTCGAGACCGCGCTCGCGCGGATGTGCGATCCCGAGGCCGGCGTCAGCGCGCATTACTGCATCACCGAACAAGGCGAGGTGATCCGGCTGGTGCCCGAGGACCGCCGCGCCTGGCACGCAGGCGCAAGCTACTGGCGCGGCATCCCGGACGTGAACTCGGCGAGCATCGGGATCGAACTCGATCACCCCGGTCACGCGCTCGGCTACCGGGGCTTTGCCGAGGCGCAAATCGATGCGCTGATCCCGCTGCTGGCGCGGATCGTGAAGCAGTACGACATCCCGCGCGCCAATGTCGTCGGCCACTCCGACGTCGCGCCGATGCGCAAGGTCGACCCGGGCGAGCTGTTCCCGTGGGACCGCCTCGCGCAAGCCAAGCTGTGCCTGCCGCGCCCCGCGTGCCTTGCGGCGGGCAATCCGTTCCACAACTGGGGCAGTTTCTTCCTAGCGCTCGAGCGCTTCGGCTACGACATCACCGATCAGGCCAAGGCCGTGGAGGCCTTCGAGCGCCGCTGGCGGCCCGAGCGCATCACCGGCGTTCCCGACGGCGAGGTGGCCGCGATCCTGTGGCAACTCCTGCTCGACCGCGACCAGGGGCGGACGCGCTAATTTTGCTTTCCTGACAATGTGCCCCTATAGGCCGCCCGGTCAGGGGGCCTGAGGCAGCCGCGTGTCGCAAGATGCGAGGAAAGTCCGGGCTCCACGAAACGAGGGTGGCGGGTAACGCCCGCCGGTCGCTCGCAAGAGCGGCAAGGGAAAGTGCCACAGAGAGTATACCGCCGATGGCCCCTAAAGGGCACAGGCAAGGGTGAAAGGGTGCGGCAAGAGCGCACCGGGGGGCCGGCAACGGCAACCGCATGGCAAACCCCACCCGGAGCAAGGCCGAATAGGGGTCTCGCGCCGAAAGGCAGGCGTGTTTCGCGCCGAGAGACCCGGGTTGGCTGCTAGAGCCGCCGGGCAACCGGCGGCCCAGATGAATGGCTGCCACCCCGGCGCAGGTCCGCAAGGATACCGTCCGGGGAGACAGAACCCGGCTTATGATGGCCCCCTGATATGAGGTTTGTGTGCGTCCTCGCCTCCGCGAGGACGTCCTCGGTGCTGTTCCTCCCCCCGGCTCAAGGCCGGGGGTCCGGGCACCTGCGGGCGGCCGGTCGGCCTTGCGGCCCGTCCGTTGGCGGGCCGGATCATCGTTATGTGGCCAGTCCCTCCCCGTTCCGCAGGAATGGGGAGGTGGCACCGCGAAGCGGTGACGGAGGGGTAAGGCGGCAAGCGGGCAGGCCCCTCCGTCAGCCGCCTGCGGCGTCTGCCACCTCCCCATCATTGAGAGGACGGGGAGGGACTGACGAGGCCCCCCAGCCAACGGGATTTGTCTCGCGCCCCGCCTTCGCGTAACCTCCTGATCGGGAGGACTTGCCGCCGATGTTCACACTCGCCGCCGCGCTCGCTCTGGCCGCGCTGGAGCCTGATGGTCCGTCGCAAGACCCGCCCCTTACCGATCTCTGCGCACTCCCGGGCGAGGATGCCGCCGCCGCCCGTGCCGATTGGGCGATCATCGACGCGCGCGAGATCACAAGCCCGAAGGTCTTCGCCGACGCTCTCAAGAACGCGCCCGCTGGCAAGCGCCGGGTGGTCCACGGCGGCCACTTCAAGGGCGCCGACATGCGCCCGCTCGCGCCGCTGCTGGCCGGGGCCTGTCTGGTCGAAACCGAGCTGGAGGGCACCACCTGGGAGGGCTCGGACATCCCCAACCTGCGCCTCGTCCACATCGCCTTCATCGGCGCGAAGGCCGCCCGCGTGCGCTGGCCGGGGCTGTCGACCCACGGGGTCGACCCGGAGGGCAGCGACTTTACGGCTGCCGATCTGGCGGGAATGCGCTTCGTCTCGGCCTGGCAGGGCGCGGCATTTCGCGACGTGAGTTTCCGCGGTGCCAACCTGACGGAGGCAAGCTTCGCCTGCGGCATCACCATCGACGTGTGGTGCATCAACCCGTTTCAGGACTTTTCCGGAGCCGACCTCACCCGCGCCGATCTCAGCAGCATCGGGGTGCTGGAAGACGAGGTCAAGGGCGCGCGGATCGATGGGACGATCATCCCTCCGCACTCGCTGGGCGCACTGGCCGCGGCGCGGATCGAAGGGCCGGTGCGGCTAGGGAACGACGTCGCCTCGCCCTATGATTACCTTGTCGAGGAGCCCTCGCCCCCCGTGCCGACCCCCGCGCCGACCGCCTATCCGACGATCGTCACCCTCACGCCCGAAGAGGCGCGCAGCCTGATCGCCGCCACCCGCGCGCTGGCCGAAGTGGACGACCGCGCGAGTTTCGATTGCGCCAAGGCCGCGACCCTCACCGAAAGGATCATCTGCGTCTCGGACGAGACCGATCTGCGCAGCCTTGACCGCGAGCTGGCCGCGATGTGGGCGCAGGTCGTCGCGGTCGGCAAGGGCGATCTTGCGCAGCAGCGCCGCTGGCTCGCGTCACGCGCGAAATGCGGGCAGGATCGCGATTGCATCTCGCTGCTCTATCAGGCGCGCATCGAGCGGCTGCGCGCCTTGCTCGGCCCCCGGATTGCGCTGAAGCCGGGCGAAAGCGTGACCTATCACGACGACACCCTGCCCCTGCCCGATGCGATGCGGACGGGCGAGCTTTACGCGCGCATCCTGCCGGTGCTGCGCGAGGCGAGTTATCAGCGCGTCACGCTCACTGGCAATCCTGACGGCAGCATCGCGGCAGAGGGCGACGCGATCGGGGCCAATGCCCACATGTGCGATCTCAGCGTGACGGCGGCGCGGTTCGATCCGAAGACCGGCTGGTGGAGCGCCCGCGCCGAGGGCGGCAAGCGGGTGCCGCTGTTCCGCGTCGAGGGGCGGCGGATATTCTTCTACTACAGCGGCAACATCGGCAACACGCCGGACGAGGCGATGGAGTTCATCAGCTGCGGCGCCCGCGCGGGCTTTGGCGAGGGGATCGACCTTTCGCCGGGTTAGGCGCTCGGTTCTCCCCTCCCCTTGGGGAGGGGGTTGGGGGTGGGGGTACGGCAACAGCGGGCGTCGAACACCCATCCCCAACCCCTTCCCTCAAGGGAAGGGGCTCAAGGGCAAAATGCCCCAGCTGTTACGCCCGACCCACGCTCACATACTGGAACCCCGCCGCCCGCATGTCCTCGGGCTTGTAGACGTTGCGCAGGTCGACCATCACCGGCGCGTTGGCCAACTCCTTGACACGGCGAAGGTCGAGCGCACGGAAGGCGTCCCATTCGGTGACGATCACCACCACATCGGCGCCCGCGATCGCCTCGTAGGCGTTCTCGCACATGGTGACGCCGGGGAGCAGCGGGCGGGCCTGCTCCATGCCCTCGGGGTCATAGGCGGCGACGGCCACGCCCGCGTCCATCAGCGTCTGTGCGACGGCGATTGCCGGGCTGTCGCGCATGTCGTCGGTGTTGGGCTTGAAGGTCAGGCCGAGCAGCGCAGCCTTCTTGCCGCGCGCGGCCTCGAAGCCGCCGAGCGCATCGACCACCTTGCGGCCCATCGCGCGCTTGCGGCTGTCGTTGACCTTGACCACCGCCTCGACGATCCGGGTCGGGCTGTCGTAGTCCTCGGCGGTCTTGAGCAGCGCGAGCGTGTCCTTGGGGAAGCAGGAGCCGCCATAGCCGGGGCCGGCGTGCAGGAACTTCGCGCCGATGCGGTTGTCCATCCCGATCCCGCGGCTGACGTCCTGCACGTTCGCCCCGACCTTCTCGCACAGGTCCGCCATCTCGTTGATGAAGGTGATCTTGGTCGCGAGGAAGGCGTTCGCCGCATACTTGATCAGCTCGCTGGTGCGCCGCGAGGTGAACAGGATCGGGCTCTCGTTGAGGAACAGCGGGCGGTAGACCTCGCGCATCACCTCGCGGCCGAATTCGTCCTCGGCGCCGATGACGATGCGGTCGGGGCGCTTGAAATCGCCGATCGCCGCGCCCTCGCGCAGGAATTCGGGGTTGGAGACGACCGCGAAGCGGTGCGCCGTGCCGGTCTCGCGGATGATCCGCTCGACCTCGTCGCCGGTGCCGACGGGCACGGTCGACTTGGTGACGACCACCGCGTCACCGCTGAGCTTCTCGCCCACCTCGCGCGCGACTTCGTAGACGAAGGTGAGGTCGGCATGGCCGTCGCCGCGGCGGCTGGGGGTGCCGACCGCGATGAAGATCGCATCCGCGCCGGCGATCCCCTCGCCGAGGTCGGTGGTGAAGCTGAGGCGTCCGGCCTTCACGTTGCTTTCGACCAGCCCCTCGAGCCCGGGCTCGTAGATCGGCATGATGCCCGCGTGCAGGCGGTCGATCTTGCCCTGGTCCTTGTCGATACAGACCACGTCATGGCCGAAGTCGGCAAAGCATGCGCCCGAGACGAGCCCGACATAGCCTGATCCCACCATCGCGATTTTCATGAAACTTCGGCCCTCAGATTGAAATCGGCATCGGTCGGCGCCGCATGCGGGTCGGCGCGCCTACTGCGCCCGGTCGCCATGGAACACTTGCGCCGTCCCGCCGTCGACGGTCCGGGCCTGCAGGATGCGCCGCTGGTCGCCCTCGAGCACGAGCGCGGTAAGCACACCCGAGCGGAAAGCGCCAGTGTCAATTCCGATCCGGTTGCCGCAATCCATGACCTTCTCGAAGATCGTGTGACCGTGCACCACGACCTTCTCGAGCGGGCCTTCGTGGCTGAGAAAGCGCTCGCGGATCCACAGGAGGTCGCCGCGGGTCTGCTCGGAGAGCGGGCGCGAGGGGTCGATGCCGGCGTGGACGAAGACATAGTCGCCGGCGCGGATCATCGTCTCGAACCCGGCGATGTAGTCGCGGGTCGCCGTGCTGACGACCTTCGGCAGCTCCTCGAAGATCTCCTCGAGCGACAGCTCGGACAGCTGCTGCCGGGTGAAGCCGTAGCTCAGCAGCGTCTCGTGCCCGCCATGCTTGATGAAGTGGCGGAGCGCCTCGGGCCTGTCGAAGGCGGCGAGGAACATCTCCTCGTGATTGCCGGCGAGCACACGGACATTGCGCGATTGCTGCCAGCTGCGGGTGCGCTCGACCACGCCCGCGCTGTCGGCGCCGCGGTCGACCAGATCGCCGAGCAGCACGATACGGTGATCGACACCGGGGGCAGCCGCGATCTCTTCCTCGATCGCGCCGATCAGCGCCTCGTAGAGGTCGAGCCGCCCGTGGATGTCGCCGATCGCGTAGTAGCGCCGGCCATCGGGAACGGCCGGCAGCCGGGCCGGGGGCGGGGGAGTGAAGAATTCGCGCAGACGCTGTAGCATGAGCCTTGTGGTGTTTCAGGTTGGCGCGACCCGGGCGAAGCCTGGAAGTCGGGCAGAAATGACCACGCCCCTGTTGTCGGGGGCGCGATAACGCGCTCAACGTGGCGGCGCAACCAACCCTCCGCGGCGAGCGACCAAAGGTGGCAAATTGTCGGCAGGCGGCAGCCAGCGGGCGCGCTAGTCGAGCGTGAAGCTCACCGTCGTGACCACCCGCACCTTCTTGTAGGGGCTGTCGGCCGAGCCCCACCCGCCGGCATCGCCGTCGCGCGCCTCGATCTCGAAATAGCCCTGGGTCGCGTCGCGGATCTTGCCGACGGACGAATTGGAATCCTTGGCGAATTGCTGCGCAGCGGCGCGCGCGTCCCTGGTTGCGGCGGCGACCATCTCGGGCTTGATGTCGTTGAGCTTGGTGAAGGTGTAGGCCATCCCCGAGCCCTCCTCGAGGAACACCCCGCGCCCGACGAGGTCGAACTGCCGCGCGACCGCCTTCTGGGCGCGCTTGATGTCGGTGGTGCGCAGCGCGAGCCGCTGGCGCACGGTGTAGGTGGTCAGCCCCTCGTTGGTGAAGCTCGTCACGTTGGCGCCGGTCGGCTGGAGCGCGTCGGCGGGAAAGCCGAGCTCCTCGAAGAAGGCCTCGATGCCCTGGGTGTCGCGCCGCACCTTGTCCTGCGCCTCGGCCAGGCTGGTCGAGGAGGCCGAGTAGGAGATCGTCCAGGTCGCAAGGTCGGCGGTGACATCGCGCTCGGCGAGCCCGCGCACGGTGACCGCGCGCTCGGCGTCCTTGGCGCGCAGGAGGCCATCGCCGAGGAGGTATCCGCCCGCGATCAGGCCGACCGACAGGATCGCCGCCGTGCCGAACCAGCGCAGGCTGGCGGGCTCTCCCAGGGCACCTCCGGCCGTGTTTGCCGGTTGCATGTCATCGCCGCTCATCGCATGTTCCCCCACAAGAGTTGGTGCGACGAGTTGTGCATCAGCGTCGATGAACCGTTTTTGAATGGAATGAGCCATGGTGAAATATCTTCACTCGATGATCCGCGTCGCCGACCCCGAGGCGACGGTCGCCTTCTTCAAGCTGATCGGCCTCGAGGAGGTGCGCCGCTTCGACAGCGAGGCCGGGCGCTTCACGCTGATCTTCCTTGCCGCGCCAGGGCAGGCCGGGGTGGCCGAAGTCGAGCTCACCTACAACTGGCCGCCCGAGGACGGCAGTCCGGCGGAGGAATACACCGGCGGGCGCAATTTCGGGCACCTCGCCTACCGCGTCGACAATGTCTACGAGACCTGCCAGCGGCTGCTCGACGCCGGCCACACCATCCACCGCCCCCCGCGCGACGGGCACATGGCCTTCGTCAAGTCGCCCGACGGCATCTCGGTCGAGCTGCTGCAGGAGGGTCATCTCGCGCCGGCCGAGCCCTGGGCAAGCATGCCCAATTCCGGCACGTGGTGACCTGTCGCTTATCTACAAGTCCCGCAATTAGAGCCATTTAAACTATCAATGATCGCCTGCGCAGTTGCAAGGGGCCCTTCTCTAATGTAGATTAAGAACTCGATTGGGGAAGGGGGTCGCCTTGTCCATTGCAGAGCCTGCGTTGTGGCAGGGGCTCGCCCTGTTGCAGCATGAATTGCTGCTGTTCGCCGGGGTGTTCTTCCTCGTCGGCGCGCTTGACGATCTGGCAGTGGATGCAGCGTGGCTGTGGCTCAGGGCCCGCGGCCGCGCGGTCACGCCGCGGCGCAGCCGGGCGAGCCTCGCGCATCGCAGCCTCGCCGGGCCGGTCGCGGTGCTGATCCCCGCCTGGCGCGAGGCGGCGGTGATCGGCCAGACCATCCGCCACCTGCTCGAAACCTGGCCGCAGGCCTCCTTGCGCCTCTATGTCGGCTGCTACCGCAATGATCCCGCCACGATCGGCGCCGCGATCGCCGCCGCGCGCGGCGATCCGCGCTTCCGGCTGGTGATTCACGGGCGCGAGGGGCCCACCACCAAGGCCGATTGCCTCAACCGCCTGTTCGCCGCGCTCACCCTCGACGAGGAACGCAGCCGGCAGCGCTTCGCGATGCTGGTGTTCCACGATGCCGAGGACATGGTCGATGCCGGCGCGCTCGGCCTGCTTGACGAGACCATTGCCGCCGGCGCCGATTTCGTGCAGCTCCCGGTCGAGCCGCTGGTGCCGCGCCACCGCGGCTGGCTCGCGCGGCACATCGGCGCGCATTACTGCGAGGAATTCGCCGAGGCCCACGGCAAGGCGATGGTGGTGCGCGATGCGCTGGGGGCGGGCTTGCCGGGGGCAGGCGTCGGCTGCGCCACCTCGCGCCGCGCGCTCGACTGGCTGGTGGCGCGGCACGTGAAGGGGCAGGGCGGCGAGACCGGTGCGGGCCTGCCCTTTGCCAGCGATTCGCTGACCGAGGATTACGAGCTCGGCCTCGCCATCGCCGCCGAGGGCGGGCGCTGCCGCTTCGTGCGTGCGCGCGGCGAGGACGGCCGGCTGATCGCCACGCGGGCCTTCTTCCCCCATCGCTTCGACACCGTGGTGCGCCAGAAAAGCCGCTGGGTGCTGGGCATCGCGCTGCTCGGCTGGGACCGCGTGGGCTGGGCCGGGGGGCTGAGCGAATACTGGATGCGCGCGCGCGACCGGCGCGGGCCGCTCACCGCGCTGGTGCTGCTGGTCGGCTATGCGCTGGTGGTGCTGACTGCGCTGATGGGCCTGATGATCGCTTTCGGCCTTGCCGAGCCGCCGCCGCTGACCCCGCTGCTGGTCGCGGTGCTCGCCGCCAATGGCGCGGCCTTCACCTGGCGGATCGCGCTGCGCTTTGCCTTCACCGCGCGCGAATATGGTCTGGTCGAGGGCGTGTGGTCGGTGCTGCGCCTGCCGCTCGCCAATGTCATCGCGATCATCGCCGGGCGGCGCGCGGTGTTCGCCTATGCCCGCACCCTGCGCGGCGGCGCGGCGGCGTGGGACAAGACCGAGCATGACGCGCATCCCACCGCCGCCGGCCGGTTCGGCCCAGCCCGACCGTGACCGCCATGGCCCGCCACGCCGCCTCCGGCGTCCGGGCCGGAATCCGGGGCGAGGCCGGCGGCGGGATGCGGGGCGGCCCGCTCGTGATGCTCGTGCTGCTGATCGGCGGGTGGTGCGGGGCGCGGGCGATGTGGTGGGAAAATCCCTTCGCCACCGGCCCTGCGGCCGCCGCGGCCCCGGCCCCGGCCGCCGCCGCCGCCATCTTTCCCGGACCGCCGTCGCCCTACCGCCTCGCCGCTCTGGCCTGGGGGGCGGCACCGATCGATCTGGCGCGGGCGAGGGTGCTGCTGGTCCTGCAACGGGAGCTGCTTGCGGCAGCCGACGCAGCCGCATCGGCGCGCACGGGCGCGGTTGTCCTGCCCCCGCGCCC
>NZ_LSJS01000016.1 GCF_001557325.1 Erythrobacter donghaensis | reverse complement strand
TGAGGGGCTGATGCTGCCCATACTTCTCGAACAGGAGCATGGCGAGGAAGCTGGGCCCGGCCCATCCGCGGGGCACCACATGGAACGGTGCTGGGGCTTGCGCGATCTTCTCGCAGTCCCGGCACGAGAACTTCTCCCGCACCGTCTGGATCACCTTCCAGGAGCGCGGAATGACCTCGAGCGTCTCGGTCACGTCCTCGCCAAGCTTGGAGAGCCGGTCCCCGCCGCAGGCCGGGCAGGAACAGGGCGCGGGCACCACGACGCGCTCGCGCGGCAGATGCTCGGGGAGCGGCTTCCTTGTCGGCCGCTTGCGTTCGAACGCGGTGACCGTGGTGGTCTTCGCTGCCGCTTCCTCGGCGACCAGATCGTCTTCGGCAGCGTCGGCCTCGAGCTCTTCGAGCTGGAGCTCCATCTGATCGAGCAGGCGTCGGCTGCGCTCGGCGCTGGGGCCATACTGCTCGCGCTTCAGCTTGGCGATCTGCAGCTTGAAGTGGGCGATCAGCGCCTCGATGGCGCTCTGGTGGGCCATGGCGTTGGCGAGCCTGGCCTCTGCCTCATCAGCCTTGCGGGCCATCGCCGCCACAAGCGCCTTGAGCGCTTCAACGTCGTCCGGAAGGGGCGAGATGGCGGCTTCCATGATGCTGAGTGAATCATCATCCACCCTCTGCGGCAAGGGCAAAACACCGCTTGCGACGATTATCCTGCGCTCTGCGGCCGCCACGTATACTGCGGGTTCCTCCAGTCGATCCCCTCCAGCAGGCAGGCCAGCTGAGAGGGGGTCAGCGACACTGTTCCCTCCGCTGCCGATGGCCACAAGAACCGGCCCTTCTCGAGCCTCTTGGCGTAAAGCGACATGCCGATCCCGTCGTGCCAGATGATCTTGATCAGCGAGCCCGCGCGACCGCGGAATACGAACAGATCGCCGCCATGCGGATCACGCTTGAGCCCCTGCTGCACCAGCAGCGCCAGGCCCTGCATGCCCTTCCTCATATCCGTGTGGCCCAGCGCGATCCAGACCCGGGCGCCGGAAGGGATCATCGCAGAGCCTTCAGCGCGGCCGTGACCAGGGCCGGTGATGCCGCAGCGAAAACGCTCAGCCGCTTGCCGCGTGGCAGGTCGATGATCATCG
>NZ_LSJS01000159.1 GCF_001557325.1 Erythrobacter donghaensis | reverse complement strand
AGTCGGCAGTGAGAAGGCGGCGTTGCCTTGAGGCCCAGAAATCCTGCAGGCAGATACCAGTATGCGGCGTGGGCTACCCAGGAGCTGGCGCGTCCTGCTTTGGCCTTTCGCAATGCGAACCAGGCGCCGAAGGCGACTATGATGCCGATAAAGATATGCTGGGTGAGGATCCCCCAGGTGAAGGGGGCCAGCATTCCCGCGAACTCGTCGATGGTCCAGAAGCCGATAAGCTCCGGGTCATCGAGACGCCGGGGAATGATGTAAGGGTCTGCCATGGCGACGCCGCCTTCCCTTGCCGCGTTCAGATGACCGCGGTCACGACCGAGGTGACGATCGGAACACCGGTGCCGAC
>NZ_LSJS01000158.1 GCF_001557325.1 Erythrobacter donghaensis | reverse complement strand
GCTCGAGCCGCTCGCGCACCCGCTCGATCTCGCGCACGCCGGGGAGGAAGGCGAGGATGTCGCCCGTCTCCTCGCGCCACGCGGTCATCACGGCGGCGGCCATGCGATCCTCGATTCCCCGCGAGGCATCGCCGCCAAGCCATTTGATCGTAAGCGGAAAACTGCGCCCTTCACTTTCGATCACCTTCGCATCATCGCCCAGCAGCCGGGCGAAACGCGCGCCGTCGATGGTCGCCGACATCACCAGCACCCGCAAATCCTCGCGCAGCACGGCGCGGGTCTCGAGCGCCAATGCCAGCGCCAGATCGCTGTCGAGCGCGCGTTCATGCGCCTCGTCGAACAGCAGCGCCGAGACGCCGGGGAGCTCGGGATCCTCGACCAGCCGGTTGACCAGAATGGCCTCGGTGACGACGAGAATGCGGGTCTTCGCGGAGACCTTGCTGTCGAGCCGGGTCATGTAGCCGACGGTCTCGCCAGGCTTCTCGCCCAGCATTTCCGCCATGCGCTCGGCTGCGGCGCGGGCGGCGACGCGGCGGGGGGAAGTCATGACGATCTGGCCACTGCACCAGTCCTGACCAAGCAGGTCGGGCGCAACCGCGGTGGTCTTGCCCGCCCCCGGCGGCGCGATCAGCACGCCCGCGCCCGGCCCCGCCAATGCGGCGCGGATGTCCGGCAGGACGGCGTGAATGGGCAGATCGGGGTGCATCACCCCGGCGGATAGCCCGCTCAATGCCCCCGCGCGACCGCGAATTGTGCCGCTTCGGCCATCGCGGCGCGTGCCTTGCCGTCGGGGAAGATCGAGATCGCGTCGATCGCACGGTGCGCGAAGTGGCGCGCGCGCTCGCGGGTGTCCTCGACCGCATTGTGCTTGCCAATCAGCCCGATCGCATGGGCGAGATCTTCATCCGTGGTGCGATGGCCGAGGATCGCGTCCTTCCAGAACCGCCGCTCGTCCTCGCCCCCGCGAGCATAGGCGAGGATCACCGGCAGGGTCATCTTGCCCTCGCGGAAGTCGTCACCCTGATCCTTGCCCATTTCGGCAGCGTCGGAATCGTAGTCGATCGCGTCGTCGACCAGTTGGAAGGCAACACCCAGGTTGCGGCCATAGGCCTCGAGCGCGCGCTCCTGCTCCTCCGAGCATTCGGCCACCACCGCGCTGATCTGGCTGGCGGCGGCGAACAGCGCGGCGGTCTTGGCGCCGATGATGTGGAGGTACTGCTCTTCGCTGGTGTTGATCTGGCGCTGGGCGGAAAGCTGCGAGACTTCGCCTTCCGCAATCACCGCGCTGGCGCGCGAGAGGATCGAGAGCACCCGCAGCGAGCCGTCCTCGGTCATCAGCTCGAAGGCACGGCTGAACAGGAAGTCGCCCACCAGCACGGTCGCCGGGTTGCCGAAGATGATGTTGGCCGCCGCCTTCCCGCGCCGAAGCTCGCTGCCGTCGACCACGTCGTCATGCAGCAGCGTGGCGGTGTGGATGAACTCGACCGCGGCAGCGAGCTTGTGGTGGCGCGTGCCCTGGTAGCCGACCAGCTCCGCGCCCGCGAGCGTCAGCATCGGCCGCAGCCGCTTGCCCCCACCGCTGATAAGGTGCCCGGCGAGGCGCGGGATCAGCGGGATCTCGCTTTGCATCCGGTCGAGGATCACGGCGTTGACGGAATTCATGCCGCCCGCGGTCAGCGACAGCATGGGGTCGAGCGTCGGGCCTTTGCGCGGCATGGGAATGATGTCGGCACTCATGCTGGCTTGGCTCCTAGGGCGGCGCGCGCGTCCTTGGCAAGCGCAGAATTGCTGCTAGTTTCGCAGCGCATGGCGCATGATCCGCAACACCCGACCTCGGCTGAACAGGCACCCGATCCCGTTCTGGCGGGCTTCCGCAAGAGCATCGACAACATCGATGCCGCGCTGATCCACATGCTCGCCGAGCGGTTCCGGATCACGCAGGCCGTCGGCGAGTACAAGGCGAAGGCCACCCTCCCGCCCGCCGACCCGGACCGCGAGGCGCGTCAGATCGCGCGGCTGCGCAAACTGTCGGAGGAGGCCGATCTCGACCCCGAGTTCTCCGAGAAGTTCCTGCGGTTCATCATCGACGAGGTGATCCGCCACCACGAGCGCGCGGCGGCGGGCTGAGCGGGTTTACGGTGCCGGCGTCGGCGCGGCTGTCGGCGGCGGCGGCGGCGGCGGGGTGATGGGCGGCTGCCGGCGCAGCGCCTCCAGCAGCTCGGCGCGCTCGCGCAGCAGGCGGCGCTGGTCGCGGGTGAGGCGCGGCGTTTCGGCGAGCGGCACCCCGATGGCATTGCCCCGCCCCTTGCGCGTCAGCGGCACCCCGAGACAGGTCGAATCATCGGCGCGCGCCTTGGTCTCGCACTGCGGCCCGACACCATCTGGATCGAGTGCCGCGGGGGCATAGGGGTTGTGGAAGACCGTGCGCTCGCCCTCGAGCGAATCCGCGGCGCATCCGGCAAGCAGCAGCGGTGCCAGGAACAGAACGGTGCGGGGCCCTCGGTTCACGTCATCGCCTCCGGACAAGCATCTATCGGCAAATCAGTCGCCTGAAAGGCTTGAACCGCAGGTGAACTGCGCCCGCAAAAAAGGGGCACGCTGCCATCCCGGGCTGCGTGCCCCCAGCGTGTTGGCGCGAGGCCGGCCGGATCAGATCGGCCTCGCGCCCGCCACATCCGCGCGCTCGCGGGTCATGCAGGCGAGCGGGGCCGCGTTGCCTGCGGGAGCGGCGGAAACCGGCTGATCAGCCGCGCGGACGACGGGCGCGCGGCGGGCGCGAGACGCCCTCGGCGCGGCTCCTGGAGACGGTGCGGTTCACCTGGCCGTCCCCGCGGGTGGTGACGCGGTCGCGCGAGGCGAGGGTCTCGCCCGCGGCATTGGTCACGCTCTGGCTCGCCTGCGAATTGCCCTGGCCATCGCGGCTGCGACTGCCGGCGAGCCCGTAGGTCTCGCCGCCGCGGCCGGTGGCGGTGCCGGTGAAGGTCGAGCCGCCTTCGGTACGCACGCGCTCGCCCTCGAGGCTGCGGGTGCCACCGTTCGGGCCGGTCTGGACGACGCCGATAGTCGATCCGGTCTCGGTGCGCTGGCGCACCGCGCTGCTGGTGGCGGTCTTGCCGGTGTTGACGTTGGTCACCGCTCGGTCGCGGGTGGCGGTGCCGGTTTCGGGGTTGACCGTGGTGGTCTGGGTCGCGGTGGCGTTGGGGCCTTCATAGGTCTTGGTGCGGGTCTGTTCCTGCGCGGCAAGCGGCGCGGCGAGCGTAATCGCAGCAAGCGAGGCGATCATCAGCGGGGTCTTGATCATCGTAATATTCCTCCATCCCTTCAGGGGGTTGATCCGTCCCGGCGAAGGAAGCGGGGTCGCTGCCGGTGACATGAACTCAACGCCGCAGCCGCGATTGCCCTTCGCGGCGGAGGACAAATTTATTCGGAAGGCGCCGGGGTGTCCTGCGACGGGACAGGTGCGGGTTCAGGCGCGGGCGCGGGTTGCTGCGGCAACCGCACCGCGCGGCGGGTACGCAGCTCGTCGGCGAGCGCGCGGCGCTCCTCGGGCGACATCTCCCGCCAGGCCTTGACCCGCTCGCCAGGGGGCAAGTCGCGCAGGCCGCGAAAGCGCTCGCGCGCCTCGGGGCTGAGCGGTTTGCCGCCGGTGAGATCCTCGCGCGTCAGCGCCTCGCCGTTCTCGACCTTGCGCTGCATCGCCTCGCGCCGCGCGGTGGCGGCAGCATCGGCGCGCTGTTCGCGGGCGGTGACCGCCTGCTCGATCCTGGCGCGCAGCCGTGCCTCTTCCTCGGGCGTAGGCACGCGCAGGCCCGCGGCGCGGCGGCGCTCGATCTCGGACTTGATGCGCTGGTCGATGATCGCGCGGCGCTCCTCGCGGCGGCCGGCACGGACCTGGTCGACGCGGCGCAGCGCCTCCTGCAATTCCTCGGGCGTGTCGATCGGGCCTTCGATGGCCACGGCTGCAGGCGTGGGCGCAGACGCGGGCGCAGCGGCGGCGACCGGCTCGGGCGCGGCGGCGGCCTCGGCGCTGCCGGTGAGGCTCGCCCACACGGTCTTGGCCGAGGGCACGGGGATCGCAAGCTGCTCGAGCAGGCCGGTCGCCGCCGCGGCGGTGGCGAGCGCGCCGAAGCTGGCGACGCCGATGGCGAGGCGCTGGCCGATGCGCCAGCGACGGCTGCGCGCCGGACGGCGCAACTCGGGGAGAGGCAGCGGGCGCGCCTCTGCGGCCGCGAGCACGCGCTCGGCAAAGCCTGCCGGAAGATCGGGGGCGCGGTAGCCGTCGAGCACCCGCGCGAGCGGGCTGCCGGGGGCGATGGGGCCGCTGCCCCGGTCGGATTCGTTCACGCTCATGGCGCGTCTCCTTGCGCCGTCAGGGCCTGCCGCAGCGCCGCACGGGCGCGGTGGAGCAGGCTCTCGAAGGCCTTGATGTTCATGTCCATCGCTTCGGCTGCCTCGGCATTGGGCAGCTCCTCGTAATAGGTCAGCACGATCGCGGCGCGCTGGCGTTCGGGCAGGCCGAGCACCAGCGCCCGCGCCAGATTGTCGCGCTCGCCCGCCTCGAGCACTGCGTCGGCGAGCGGAGCGTCGTCTTCCTCATCGGGCACCTCGCCGCCCGAGAGGCGCCGGGCGCGGCGCAGGCGGTCGATGGCGAGGTTGGTCGCCACCCGCTGGAGCCAGCCGCCAAGCCTGAGGCGCGCCGCCGCCTGGCTGCCGACCGGATGCTTCGCCGCGATGGCGGGCGCATGGTCCCACAGCCGCAGCAGCGCCTCCTGCACGATGTCCTCGGCCTCGTGCGCGTCGCCGGTCATGCGATAGGCGACGCGGTGGAGCGCCGGCCCGTGCCGCGCGATCATTTCGCGCAGCGCCGCCGGATCGCGCGCCGCCAGCCGGGCCGCCCACGCCGCATCGTCGCCCGGCGGCGGGGCGGACCTGGCGGCGGAAGCGGGCTCGGTCGCAGTGTGCATAGGGTCGCAAATGGCCTGTTTGCGTCGATGTCTTCGCCCCTACAACGCGGGCGGCTAAGAAACCCTTCGCGCCGTGTTCACTCCGCGCGCGGCAGGCGCAATTCGACCAGCAGCCCGCCGAGGTCTTCGCTTTCCCCCAGTGTCACGCTGCCGCCGTAGATTTCCGCCACGTCGCGCACGATCGCAAGGCCGAGCCCCGTGCCGGGCTTGCCGGTATCGAGCCTGACGCCGCGGTCGAAGATGCGGATGCGCTCGGCCTCGGGGATGCCCGCGCCGTCATCCTCCACCCAGATCAGGCACATCTTCGGGTCGCGCTCAGCCTCGTCGGGGTCGATGGTGACGAAGACCGAGCCGCCGCCATACTTGGCCGCATTCTCGATCAGGTTGCCGAGCAGTTCGTCCAGATCCTGCCGCTCGAGCGAGACCAGCGCGTTGCGGTCGCCCGCGATGTCGAGCCGCCCCTCGGGATAGAGCCGCTCGACCGCGCGGCGCACGGCCTCGGCGCTCGCCATGACGTTGGTGCGCGCGTGGCCGACCGCGCGGCGGCCGACGGCACGGGCGCGGGCCAAGTGGTGGTCGACATGGCGCTGCATCGTGCGGGTCTCGCGCATCACCGCGTCACCCAGGTCAGGCGCGCGCGCGGTGGCGGCATTGGTGAGCACGGTCAGCGGGGTCTTGAGCGCATGCGCCAGATTGCCCGCGTGGCGCCGCGCCTCCTCCGCCTGCCGCTCGGAATGCTCGAGCAGGGCGTTCAATTCCTCGACCAGCGGCTGCACTTCCAAGGGCAGCGGATCGGTGATGCGGTTCGCGCCCGTGGTGCGCAGCTTCTGGATCGCCGCACGCACCCGCCGCAGCGGAGAAAGCCCGTAGCGAATTTGGAGCAGCGCCATGACCAGCAAGCCGAGGCCGAGCACCGCGAAGGACCAGATCAGGATCAGCCGCACGCGCCCGATCTGCGCGTCCATCTGCTCGGTGGCGCTGGCGACCGCGAAGGTCCAGCGCGTCTCGCTGCCGGGGAGGATCACGGTGCGCTCGGCGATCCGCAGCGGCTCGCCCCTGAACTGGTCGGAATTGTAGATGTGCACCTCGCTGTCGAAGTGCTCCCCCTTCCCTTGCGCCCCCTGAAGCCTGAGCGTCCTGTCCCACAGGCTGCGCGAGGGCCAGGGTTCGAAATTGCCGCCCGAGATCTGCCAGTAGAGCCCGCTGCCGGGCTCGAGGAAACGCTGGTCGCCCAGCGTGCGGTAGAACCATACCTCGCCGCTCGCGTCGATCTCGGCCGAGGCGATCATCGCGGTGAGCTGGTAATCGAGCTGTTCGTCGAAATTGGCCTCGACCTGCGCGGTGAGCGTGCGTTCGAGCGCGATGCCGCCGCCAAGGAGGAGGACGAAGATCCACCCCGCCGCAATCAGCCCCATGCGCCGGGCAAGGCTGGCGCGGGGCTTGGCGACAGCGGGTGCCGGGGCCTCGGGCACACCCTCGCCCTCGCCTGCCGGCAAGGTCACGGGAGCATCGCCGCCGCCCGCCGGCGCCTCAGGCGCGCGGCTGGTCGGCGGGGTCGTCGAGGCTGTAACCGAGGCCACGGATGGTGGTGATCACGTCTGCGCCGAGCTTCTTGCGGATGCGGGTGACGAAGACTTCGATGGTGTTCGAATCCCGGTCGAAATCCTGATCGTAGATATGTTCGATCAGTTCGGTGCGGCTCACCACCTTGCCCTTGTGGTGCATGAGGTAGGAGAGCAGCTTGTATTCCTGCGCGGTCAGCTTGACCGGCTCGCCCGCGAGCGTCACGCGGCCCGAACGGGTGTCCAGCCGCACGTCGCCCGCAGTCAGTTCGGAGGAAGTATTGCCCGAAGCGCGGCGGATCAGCGCGCGCAGGCGGGCGATCAGCTCCTCGGTCTGGAAGGGCTTGGCGAGATAATCGTCGGCGCCCGCATCGAGGCCCGCGACCTTGTCCGACCAGCTGTCGCGCGCGGTCAGCACCAGCACCGGGAAGGCGCGGCCCTCGCGCCGCCACATGCCGAGCACGGTCAGCCCGTCAATCTCGGGCAGGCCGAGATCGAGCACCACCGCGTCGTAATCCTCGGTCGAGCCCATGAAGTGCCCGTCCTCGCCATCGACCGAGAGGTCAACGGCATAGCCCTGGCCTTCGAGCGTCGCCTTCAGCTGCGCGCCCAGTGTGGGTTCGTCTTCGACGATCAGAATGCGCATGGGTCCCCGGTTTCCTGGTTGATGTCCGCTGGGTTCGTGCGCTTTTGGCGGTGACGCGTCAAGCAAGCGCTCAGCACCTGCCGGGCCGCTTTCCCCCGCTCAATGGCCATGCCTGCCCTGCTCAGCGCGAACGGCCGATGATCCGCCCGGTGCGGGCGTCGACATCGACATAGGTCACGCGGCCATCCTTGATGAACTTGAGGCGATAGGCGCGCGCGGTCGAATCATAGGCAAAGCCCAGATATTCGGCATCGCGCATCTGGGGCAGGATCTTCGCCTCGATCTCGCCCGAGCGCATGATGTTGCCCGCCTGCGCCTCGCGCCGTGCCTCGCCTTGCTCGCCGCGCAGCTTGTCGGGCTCGGCGCGTGCGGGCGCGCTCGCCAGCATGGCGGCGGCAAGCGAAGCGAAAAGAAGGGCGGAGCGGGCGTTCATGACAGGATTGTGCCTAGGTGATGTCCATTGAACAAGCCGTGAATGGCTCACTTCGTTCCGGCGGCGGCTTGGCCGAGCAGTTCGTAGGTGATGGTGACGCTCACCCCGGTCGCGACCTGGCCGGGCTGGATGGGAGTCGCGGTCGCCTCGAGCGCCACCGTCTTGGTCGCGGCGTAGGGGACCACATTGCCCGCAATGCCCTCCGAGACAGCCAGCACCCGCACATCCTCATAGCCGAGCATCGCGGCATAGGCCCGCGCCTGCGCCGCGCCGCGCGCGACCGCAGCCTTGCGCGCCTGCGCCTTCAGGGCAGTGTCGTCGGCAATGGCGAAGCTCGGCCCGCCGATGTCGGTCGCGCCGGCCTCGACCAGCGCATCGAGCACGCGGCCGGTATCATCGATCTTGCGCAGGATGACGCTGACCCGATTGCTGGCCTGATAGCCGCGGAACACCGGGCCGCCGTTCTGATAGTCATATTGCGGGCCAAGCGCGACGCCGGTGGTCTGGATGTCCTTCTCGGCGATCCCCGATGCCTTGATGCGGGCGATGACCCTGGCCATCTCGGCGGCGTTCTGCCGCATCGCCTCGGTCGCCGTGGGCGCGGTGGTAGTAACCCCCGCACCGACCGTCGCCTGATCGGGTGCGGCCTCGATGCTCTCGGTGATGCTGAGCTCGATAACCGGCCCGGTCGGCGCAAGATTCACCTGCGGCGCGGCGAAGGCGGCGGCGGGCAGCATCAGCGCCGAGGCGGCAGCGAGGGTGGCGACGGGCTTCAACATGGCAATTCCTCCGGTTCGCCGCGGCTTTGGAGCGCCCCGCCTTTCGCGCGACTGAACCGGCAAGGCGGGCGGGCTTGCGGCGTGCCCTTGCCGCTCGGGCCTCGAGCCCCTAGGTGCGGCGCACCATGGCACAGCCCCCCATCTTCTCGCTCGAAGGCGTGGCCTTGCAGCAGGGCGGCCGCTGGCTGTTCGGCGGGCCGACGCCGACCAGCGGCGCGGCGCCGATCGATCTCCATGTGCTCCCCGGCGACCGCCTCGCGCTGATCGGCCGCAACGGTGCGGGCAAGACGACGCTGCTGCGGCTCATCGCCGGGCGGCTGGAGGCGGACCGCGGGGCGCGACGGGTCAAGCCGGGCACGCGCATCGTGTTCCTCGAACAGGATCCCGATTTCGCGCCCTACGCCACGCTGATGGACTTCGCGATTGGCGGCGAGGATGCGCCGGCGGCCCACGAGGTCGAGGCCATCGCCGGCCAGCTCGGCATCGACATGAGCCGCCCCGCCGCCACCGCCAGCGGGGGCGAGAAGCGCCGCGCCGCCATCGCCCGCGCGCTGGCGCAGGAGCCCGATCTGCTGCTGCTCGACGAGCCCACCAACCACTTGGATCTCGCCGCGATCGACTGGCTCGAGGACTGGCTCAGCCGCTACCGCGGCGCCTTCATCACGATCAGCCACGACCGCACCTTCCTCACCCGCCTGACCCGCGCGACCCTGTGGCTCGACCGCGGGACCATGCGCCGCAAGGAGATCGGCTTCGGCGGCTACGAGGCGTGGGAGGAAACCGTCTACGCCGAGGAGGCCCGCAATGCGGAACGCCTTGATGCGAAACTGAAAATCGAGGCGCACTGGCTCGAGCGCGGGGTCACCGCAAGGCGCAAGCGCAATCAGGGGCGGCTCGAGAAGCTGCACCAGATGCGCGCTGTCAGGGCGGCGATGATCTCGGGCGCTGGCACCGCCAAACTGAAGCTCGCCTCGGATGACGACTTCAAGTCCAAGTCGGTGATCGTCGCCGACAATATTTCAAAGACTTACGGGGAGCGCGCGGTCATCAAGCCCTTCTCCCTGCGCATCCAGAACGGCGACCGCATCGGCATCGTCGGCGCGAACGGCGCGGGCAAGACCACGCTGTTGAAATTGCTCACCAAAGAGATCGAGAGCGACACCGGTTCGGTCACTCATGCGCGCACCCTGTCGGGCGTGATGATCGACCAGCAGCGGAAGCTCCTCGAACCGGGGGCGACGGTCCGCCAGATCCTCGCGGAAGGAGGCGACTGGATCGATGTCAGGGGCGTGCGCAAGCATGTCATGGCCTATCTCAAGGACTTCCTGTTCGATCCGGGCCTGGTCGACACCAAGGTCGGCATCCTCTCGGGGGGCGAGCGCTCCCGCCTGCTGCTCGCCCGCGAGTTCGCCCGCACCGCCAACCTCCTGGTGCTCGACGAGCCGACCAACGACCTCGACCTTGAAACCCTTGATCTGCTTCAGGAAGTCATCGCCGACTTCGAGGGCACCGTGCTCATCGTCAGCCACGACCGCGACTTCCTCGACCGCACCGTCACCATCACCCTCGGGCTCGACGGGTCGGGCAAGGTGGACATTGTCGCAGGCGGTTATGCCGATTGGGAAGCCAGGCGACAGCCTGCGCACAAACCCGCCAAAACCGCGCAACAACCCGCGCAATACCCTGCAACACCTGCGCAACAACCAGCCGCCGCCGCCCGGCCTGCCTCCGCCCCGAAACTGTCCTACAAGGACCAGCGCGATTACGAGATCCTGCCCGCCCGGATCGCCGAACTCGAGGCCGCGATCGCCAAGGGCGAGGCGCTGCTCGGCGACCCCGCGCTCTACACCGCCGACCCCGCCCGCTTCGCCGCGATCTCGCAAGGCATCGCCAATGCCCGGGCCGAGAAGGACGCGGCCGAGGAGCGCTGGCTCACCCTCGCCGAGCTGGTCGAGGGATGAGCGGCCCCACGGCACCGGGGGACACCGTCGAACAGCTTCGGGCGCGCATCGCCGCCTGCACCCTGTGCGCCGCGCACCTGCCGCTCGGGCCGCGCCCGATCACGCGCTTCTCGGCCAGTGCGCGCGTCCTCATCATCGGGCAGGCGCCGGGCACCAAGGTTCACCTCTCCGGGGTGCCGTGGGACGATGACAGCGGCGACCGGCTGCGCGACTGGCTCGGCATCGACAAGGCGCTGTTCTACGACGAGGACAAGGTCGCGCAGATGCCGATGGGGTTCTGCTACCCCGGCAAGGCGGCGGGCGGCGACGCCCCGCCGCGCCGCGAATGCGCGCCGCAGTGGCACGATGCGGTGCTCGCCCACCTGCCCGAGGATCGCCTCACGCTGCTGGTCGGCACCCATGCCCAGGCCCGCTACCTGCCCGAGGCCAGGCGGCTGTCGCTCACCGAGCGGGTGCGCGCCTTCGGGCAGTTCGGCAATCGCATCGCGCTCCCCCACCCCGCATGGCGTTCGCGGCTGTGGATGGCCAAGCACCCGTGGTTCGAGGCCGAGGTGCTCCCCGCCCTGCGCGCGGCGGTTGCCGCCCGCCTCACCTGATCCGGTAATAGTCCGCCACCCGCTCGAGCGCGATCCTGAGCACCAGCTTGCCGCTGCGCGAGGGCCAGCCGAGGCGCTTCTCGGCCTCGGGCAGCGGCTCGCCCGCGCAGACCACGCGCCACAGGATGTCCTCGAGCCCGCGCCCCGCCGCGCTGATCGCCCCGTCGAAGCGGCGGCGCGCGGCGATCTGCTTCTCGCTCGGGTCGAGCCCGCCGGGCGCGGTCGACTTTGCGCGCACCGGGTCCCAGCGCATGGTGATGCTCGCGGGCAGCTGGGCGCGCTCGTAATCGGCGCGCAGCGCCTCGCCCGCGTCGAACAGCCGCTCCGACAGGTGCCCGCGCGCGTGCAGCCAGGCGAGCGGGCTCTCGGCGAGATTGACCGTCACCGAGCGCGAGCGCGCCAGACCCCCCGGCCCCGCCGGGCGCTGGCGCGGGCCTTCGGAAGTCAGTTCGCGTTCGACGAGATGGCGCTTCATGGTCAGATCCTCCGGTTGTTTCCGGCAAGACTTGCCAACAAAGATCATCTGTAGGAAAGAAGAAACCAATCCGGTTATTTTTTCTGTTGGGGTGTTCTTTGTCGCCCTACCGGTTCAGCCTTCGGCTGTGCTGGGCAACCGCTACTCGAGGGCGAGTCCTTGTCGCCCTACCGCTTCGCTACTTGAGGGCATGGCATGACCAACCGCATCCGCGACATCCGCAAGGCCAAGGGGCTGACGCTGGCCGATCTCGCCGCCGCCTGCGATCCGCCGACCACCGCGCAGACCATCGGGCGGCTCGAGACCGGGATGCGCCAGCTCTCGCTCGGATGGATGAACAAGATCGCCGCAGCGCTCGGCGTCGAGCCCGCCAGCCTGATGCGCGCCGAGGCGGCCGCCCCGGCGCAGATCGTCGCCGATCTGACCGCCGCCGGCCCCCAGCCCCTCACCGCCCCGCGCGAGGCGCTTGCGCCGAGCGCGCTCGCCGAAGGTGACGGCCCTTCCCCGATGGTGCTCGCGGTCACCGAGAGCGTCGGCGAATACCGCCCGGGCGACCTCGTGTGGCTGCGCCCGCTCGATCCGCAAGCGGACCAATCGTCCCTGGGCCGCGCCATGAACCGCGATTGCCTCGTCCCCCGGCCCGGCGGGCGCTTCGCCTTCGGGCGGCTGATCGAGCGCGACGGCGCCCGCGTCCGGCTCCTTCCCCCCGGCGTCGGCGTGAAACAGGTGGTGGTCGACAACCCGCCCTGGGTCGCGGTCGCCTTCATGCTGGTTAGGGCGCTTTAACATGGAGGCCGTAGGGAGGCAGGCGTGAAGCACGTCCTCGTCCTCTCCACGCTCTATCCCAACCCGGTGAACCCGCGGTTCGGCACCTTCGTCGCGCGCTCGCTGGAGGCACTGGCCAAGCGCGGGGACTGGCGGGTGACGGTGGTCAATCCCGTCGGCCTGCCCCCGCTGGCGCTCGGCCGCTACCGCGCGCTCGCCGACCTGCCCGCAGTGGCCGAGGAAGGCGGCGTCACGATCAACCGCCCGCACTTCACCCTGATCCCGCGCATCGGCGCGCGCCGCAACGCCGCCGCCATCGCGCGGGCCGTGCTGCCGCTGGCGCGGCGCCTCCATGCCGAGGCGCCCTTCGATCTCGTCGATGCGCAGTTCTTCTTCCCCGACGGCCCGGCAGCGGCGATCATCGCGCGGGGCTTGCGCCTGCCGCTCTCGATCAAGGCGCGCGGGAGTGACATCACCTTGTGGGGGCGGCATGATTTCGCCCGGTCACAAATGGTGGCGGCAGCGCAGGCGGCGAAGGGACTGCTCGCCGTCAGCCGCGATCTGGCCGAGCAGATGGCGGCGATGGGAATGGATGAGGCCAAGATCACGGTGCACTATACCGGGCTTGATCGCGACCGTTTCCGCCCGTTCGAACACACCCAGCTGCGCCGCCAGCTGTCCGAGGCGCTGGGCTTTGCCATGCCCGACAATGCCCCGCTGCTCGCCTGCGTGGGCGCGCTGATCGCGCGCAAGGGGCAGGCGATCGCCATTCAGGCCTTGCGCGACATCCCCGGCGCGCGGCTGGTGCTGGTCGGCAAGGGCGAGGACGAGGCGCGTCTCAGGGCGCTTGCCGCGAGCGAGGGGGTGGCAGATCGGGTGCACTTCGCCGGATCGATCGACCATGACCTGATGCCGCTGATCCTCTCGGCGGCGGACGTGATGGTCCTGCCGACGGCCAGCGAGGGCCTCGCCAATGCCTGGGTCGAGGCGCTCGCCTGCGGGACGCCGGTGGTGACCTGCGACGTCGGCGGCGCGCGCGAGCTGATAGCGAGCGATGTCGCTGGGCGACTGGTCGCGCGCAATCCGCAGGCCGTGGCGGCCGGGATCAACGCGGTGCTCAACAACCCGCCTCCGCGCGAGGCGGTGGCGGCGCTGACCGAGGGGTTTTCTTGGGACGCCAATGCGGCGGCACTGGCGGCGTATTGGGAGGGGTTGGTAACGGCCGCCTGAGGGCGACGCGCTTTACCCCTGCCCCTTTGCCAGCTTTTCCTGCTTGTCGAGCGCGGTTTCGGTCGGGACGAAGCTGTTGGTCGTCACCCCCATCCAGATCAGCAGCGGCCCGGCCATGTAGATCGAGGAATAGGTTCCCACGAACAGGCCCACGGTGATCGCCGCGACCATGCCGAACAGGCTCGGCGGGCCGAAGAGCAGCAGCGGGATCAGCGCGATGAACAGCGTCAGCGAGGTCATGACGGTGCGCGCCAGCGTCTCGTTGACCGACAGGTCGAGCAGCGCGCCCATCTCCATCTTGCGGTATTTCTTGAGGTTCTCGCGGATGCGGTCGTAGACCACGATGGTGTCGTTCAGCGAATAGCCGATGATCGCGAGGATCGCGGCGACGATCTGCAGGCTGAACTCCCACTGGGTCAGCGCGAACAGGCCGAGCGTGATCGACACGTCGTGCACCAGCGCGAACATCGCGCCGACGCCGAACTGCCATTCGAAGCGCACCCAGATATAGAGCGAGACCGCCGCCATCGCCGCCAGCAGCGCGAGGATCGCCTGGTTGCGGAACTCGCCCGCGACCTTGCCCGAAACCGTGTCGTTGCCGTCGACGCGGACGTCGGCGTGGTCGGCCCTGACCGCCGCGATCACCCGCTCGCCGATCTTCTTGGCGGCATCGGGAGTCTCCTCGGCGCCGTCGGGCAGCTTGACGCGGATCGAGACCTGGTTGGGCGCGCCGAATTCCTGCACCACCGGCTCGCCGTAGCCCAGCCCGGCGATCTTCTCGCGCAGCGAGGGGATCGGCGCGGTGGTCTGCTGGGTGAAGGTCATGCGCACCTCCTGTCCGCCGGCGAAGTCGACGCCGAAGGCAAGGCCGTTGACTGCCACCGCGATCCAGCTCCCCACGATCAGCACGAGGCTGAGCACGAAGAAAGGCACGCGCAGTTTCAGGAACTGGATGTTGGTGTTGTCGGGGACAAGCTTCAGGAGTTTCATCTGTCCCGGCTCCTCAGATGGTGATGTCGTTGGGGCGCGCCTTGCGCAGCCATCCGGCGACGAACATGCGGGTGAGGGTCACGCCGGTGAACACCGAGGTGATGATCCCGATGAACAGCACCACCGCAAAGCCGCGCACCGGCCCGCTGCCGAACACGCCCAGCGCGAGCGCCGAGATGAGGTTGGTGAGGTTCGCATCGAAGATCGCGCGGCTGGCTTCCTTGTAGCCGGTCTCGACCGCGGCGACGACCCGGCGCCCGCGCGCGCGCTCCTCGCGGATGCGCTCGTTGATCAGCACGTTGGCATCGACCGCTGCGCCGATCGTGATCACGAAGCCCGCGATCCCCGGCAGGCTCAGCGTGAAGCCGAACACCGCCATCAGCCCGAGCAGCATCAGCACGTTGAACACCAGCGCGACCGTGGCGTAGATGCCGAAGCGGCCATAGGTCGCGATCATCAGCGCGATCACCGCAAGGCTGCCGATGCCCATCGCGATCAGGCCCTTGCGGATCGAATCCGCACCGAGGTCCGGCCCGACGGTGCGTTCCTCGACCACCGCCAGCGGCACCGGCAGCGCGCCCGAACGCAATGAGATCGCGAGGTTGTTGGCGCTTTCGGGGGTGAAGCTCCCCGCGATCTGCGCCCGCCCGCCGAGGATCGGCTCATTGATATTGGGCGCGGAAAGCACCTGGCCATCGAGGATGATCGCGAAGGGCTTGCCGACATTCTCGGTGGTGAGCTTGGCGAACTTGGCCCCGCCCTGCGCGTCGAAGGCGATGGTGACCACGCTCTGGCCGTTCTGCGGGTCACGTTCGGCCTGCGCGCCGGTGAGGTTGTCGCCGCGGATCCCGCCCAGCCGCTTGACCGCGATCGCGCTGCCCGCACCGGGCGTCCCGGGGGCATATTGGACGATCTGGCTGCCCGCCGGCGCGATTCCCGCCTCGATATTGGTCGGCAGGGCATCGAGATCGACCAGCTTGAATTCGAGCTGCGCGGTCTTGCCGAGCAGGTCCTTCAGCCCCTGCGGATCCTGCAGCCCCGGCACCTGCACGACGATGCGGGTCTCGCCCTGGCGGATGATGGTCGGCTCGCGCGTGCCGAGCTCGTCGATGCGGCGGCGCACGACCTCGGTGGCGCTGTCCATCGCATCGTCGATCGCCTGGTTCACCCCGGCCTCGGTCTGGCTGAGCACGATGCGCTGGCCGTCAACGACATTGAGCTCCCACTCGCGCACCGTGGTCGCGCCCTGCATCGCCGGCTCGATCAGCCCGCGCGCGCGGTCGATATCGGCGGCGTTCTCGAGGATGAAGGAGAGCTGGCCGTCTGCGGTCGAGACGTCGCCGATGCGGATGCGCGGCTCGGCGTTGCGCATCAGCTGGCGGACCGTCTCCTCCATGTTCTCGAGCCGCTGCGCGCGCACGTCGGCGGCCTTGGCCTCGAGCAGCAGGTGCGAGCCGCCGGCAAGGTCGAGCCCGAGATTGACCTGCGGCTCCGGCAGTGCCGAGGGCCAGTCGAGCCCCGCGACATTGGCGAGCGAGGGCAGCGCCAGCAGCGAGGCCGCGAGCGTCATCGCCCACAGCGAGAGCTTCTTCCAGAGGGGAAAGTCGAGCATTGCGTCAGGGTCTCACACGCAAAGGTTCATGGTTGCGAAGGGCCGATGCCGCCGCGCAGCCTCAGTCGTTGGCGGGCTTGCCGGCGGGCGGAATGATGTCGCCCAGCGTCGCCTTGATCGCCTTGACGCGGACATTGGGGCCGAGATCGAGCTCGACATAGACATCGTCGACCTTGACCACCTTGCCGACGAGGCCGCCCGCGGTCACCACCTGATCGCCCTTCTTGACGGCGGCGATCTTGGCCTGGTGCTCCTTCTGCTTCTTCATCTGCGGCGCGATGATCAGGAACCAGAAGATCGCGATCATGCCGACGATCGGCACGATGTTGAGCCAGAAGGCCGCCCCCGAAGGCGCGCCCGCCCCGGCAGCGGCGGCGAGAAGGTCGATTGTCATGCGCTAGAGCCCGTCAGATCCCGTGGTATGTCGTCCGGGGCTTGCCGCCCCGACCATTCAAGTGGGCGCGCCTAGCAGCAATGCAAGCGAGCCGCAATCGCGAGGGGGCACAGACGGTGCACAGGCGCAACACCTGTGCCCTTTCAAACCCGCTTGCCAGCCTCCCCGTGCGCTCCTATAGGCCCCGCTCCACTGGTGTCGGGACGTAGCGCAGCCTGGTAGCGCATCACACTGGGGGTGTGGGGGTCGGAGGTTCGAATCCTCTCGTCCCGACCAGTGGACTTCTTTCTCCGTGTCCGCCGCCCGTGCCCGCGCAATTGCGTGCCGCACCCGCGCGGGCTAGGCTGACGGCTTGTCCCAGCCTTCTCCTGAAAGCCGCACCTGCCGATGACCCGCTGGCGCCTTGCCGCTCCCGTCGACGACATCCGCGAGGCGCTGCTGGCGCTTCCCGCGCTGCCGGAGCGTTTCGCCATTGCGACACTGGTCGAGGTCGACGGCTCGGCTCCGCGCGATGTCGGCGCGCAGATGCTGATCACGCCGGATGAGCACTGGGGGTTCCTGTCGGGCGGCTGCATCGAGGATGATGTCGCGCGCCATGGCCGCGCAGTGATGGCCGAGGGTGCGCCGCGCACCTTGCGCTATGGCGAAGGGAGCCCGTGGATCGACATCAAGCTCGCCTGCGGATCGGGGATCACCGTGCTGGTCGAGCCGGTCGCGGCCGGCGAACCGGCGGTGGCGGCGCTGCTCGATGGCTGGCGCACCCGCGCGCCGGTGCTGTTCTCGAGCGACGGCACCACCCGCCGCGCCGAAGCCGCCGGCGAGGCGCCCTGCGATGCTTGGGATGGCGCGCGCTACACCCGCCTCTTCCCCCCGCCGCTCAAGCTGGTGCTGATCGGCGAGGACGGTGCGACGCTCAGCGCGGCTTCGCTGGCGCTGGCGATGGGCTGGCAGGTCGCGCTCGTCACCCCCGGCGGGCCGGAGGCGGCCCCGATGGAAGCGATCTCCTACCACCGCGGCGACCCGGAGGGGGCGCTCAAGGCCATCGCACCCGACCGCTGGACCGCTGTCGCGGTGCTCTCGCACGACCGCGAGGATGACGAGCGCGGGCTTGCGGCGGCGCTCTCCTCCCCGGCCTTCTATGTCGGCGCCATCGGCGCGCGGGTGCGGCTGGAGCAGCGGGTGGCAAAGCTGCGCGGCCACGGCGTCGGCGAGGCGGCTTTGGCGCGGCTCCATGCCCCCATCGGGCTCTACGGCTTCGGCAAGGCCCCGCGCGAGGTGGCGCTCTCGCTGGTGGCCGAGGTGGCTCAGGCCTTCCACGCGGCAGCGGCCGCCGCAAGGTCGTCGGGCGTGTCGATGTCGAGCAGCACGCCGCTGTCGGCGGTGTCGAGGTAGGCAACCCGCTCGGAGTGCGCCTTCAACAACGCGGTCGCCCCGGCATCGCCCTCCAGCATCAGGAGATCGCCAAAGGCGGAGCGGGTCAAGGCTACAGGGTGGCCGGGCTTGCCCTCGCAGCGCGGCCTTGCGGCGTACCCCGCGGCCTGCGCCCGCTCGACAAGGTCAGCGCACAGCGCCACAGGCACGAGCGGCATGTCGCCAAGGAAGACGCACACGCCTTGGCTCGCGGAATCGAGCGCGGCAATGCCGGTGCGCAGGCTCGCGGCCATGCCCTCGCCCCAGCCGGGCGCGTGGACGATCCGGCAGGCGAGCCCATCCAGCGCGCCGCGGACCGGAGCGTCATCCGCTCCCGTGACGACAACCACCTCGGCAAAGCCTGCGCCCAGCACCCGCTCGGCCACCCGCCGGATGACCGGTGCGCCGCCGAGGTCGGCGAGGAGCTTGCCGCTCCCGCCATCTTTGGCAAACCGCCGCCCCGCCCCCGCGGCGAGGATCAGCGCCGACCAGCGACCGAGGCTCAGGCTTTCGCCTGCGTGAGAATCGGCAGGTTGCGGATGCGCTTGCCGGTGAGCGAGGCGAGCGCGTTGGCCAGCGCCGGGGTCGCGGGCGGCAGGCCCGGCTCGCCGATCCCGCCGGTCTTCGCGCCGCTGTCGGCGAAATGTACGTCCACCGCAGGCGGCGCGTCGGCCAGCTTGAGGATCGGGTAGTCGGAGAAATTGCTCTCGACCACCGCGCCCGCCTCGAGCGTCACCGCCTCGCCGATGCCCGACGAGAGCCCCATGATGAGGCCGCCCATGATCTGCGCCTCGGCATTCAAGGGGTTCACCGTGGTGCCGCAATCGACCACCGCGAAGGCGCGCACCACCCTGGGGCTGCCGTCCTCTTTGAGAGTGGCTTCGACCACCTCGGCAACGATCGTGTCGAAGCTCTCGACAATCGCGATGCCCCGGCCCACGCCCTCGGGCAGCGGCGTGCCCCAGCCCGAGCGCTTGGCGACTTCATCGAGCACCTTGAGATGCCGCGAATCCGCCGCCAGATGCTTGCGCCGGAACTGGTAGGGGTCCGCCCCTGCCGCCAGCGCGAGCTCGTCCATGAAGCTCTCGGTGTAGAAGCCCAGCTGCGTCGCATTGACCGAGCGCCACGGCCCGTCGATCTGGTTCGACTGGTAGGCGAAATGCCGCCGCGAGGTCGCCGGAATGTTGTAGATGAAGGGCACCTCGCCCTCGGCATTCCCGCTCTGGGCGTAATCGATCCGCAGCGCGGTGATGCTGCCGTCCTTGAGCGAAGCGGCCAGCTTGGCCGAGGATTGCGGGCGGTAGGAGCCGTGGGTGACTTCCTGCTCGCGGCTCCACACCAGCTTGACGGGGTATGGCACCTGCGTGGCGACGAGCGCGATCTGGTCGATGATCTCGACGATATCGGGGAAGCGCCGGCCGAAGCCGCCGCCCATGATCATGGTGTTGAACACCACCTTCTCGACATCGAGCCCCGCCGCCTTGGCCGCGCGGGTGCGGGTGCTGAGCGGGTCCTGCAGCCCGCCCCAGATGGTGAGCGTGCCGTCCTTGAAGTGGCCGGTGAGCGCGAAGGGCTCCATCATCGCGTGATGGAGGAAGGGGACGCGGTATTCGGCCTCGACCAGCTTCGCGCCCGCTGCCTTGAAGGCGCCGTCGACATCGCCCGATCCGCCCTCGTTGTCGGGCTTGCCGCCCGCCATCAGCTTGGCTTGCGCAGCGTAGATCGCCGGGGTCGAGACCGCCGCATGGCCGCCGTCGGAGAATTTTGGTGTCAGCGCAGCCAAGCCCTTGGTGGCGGGCCAGTAGCCCGAGCCGATCACCACCACCGCATCGGGCAGCTTGATGACCTTCTCGACGCCCTTCACGGCGAGCGCCGGGGCCTCGTCGACGCTCTCGAGCTTGCCGCCGCGCACCGGGGCCGCGGCGATGGTTGCGACGCGCATCTCGGGGAGCGTGAAGTCGATCCCGTAGACCGCCGAGCCATCGACCTTGGCCGGAATGTCGCGGCGCGGCACGCCGGTGCCGATCAGCTTCCACTCTTCGCGGGTCTTGAGCACCGGATCGCTGGCGAGCGAGCGCTCGGCCGCGCCAGCCGCGAGTTCGCCATAGCGCAGCGACTTGCCCGACTTGGCGTGGGTGACGACAGAATCGGCGGTGGTGAGCTCGCTCTCGGGCACGCCCAGCCGGTCGGCGGCCTCGGCGACCAGCGCCGCGCGCACCGCCGCGCCGGTGCGGCGCATCGCGATCTCGCCGGTGAAGCGGATCGCCGATGAGCCGCCGGTGATCATCAGCGGCATCGAGCGCGCCATCATGCCGATCACCGCATCGGGGATCAGCCCTGCCAGCGTTTCGCCCGCCATCGTCGGCAGGAAGCCCTTGGCGAGCGCGGCGTTGGCGAAGGCGAGGTCGGCCGGGGCCTGCTCGATCGCGACCTTGTTCCAGTCCGCATCGAGTTCGTCCGCCAGCATCTGCGCGAGCGCCGTGTGCGAGCCCTGGCCGAAGTCGATATGCGGCGAGAAGACCGTGACCGTGTCGTCCTCGGCGATGGTCATGACGCTGCCAAAGGCTTGGCGGCCCTCACCGCCGATCAGGGCATTGCCCTTGGCCTTGACCGAGCTGTCGGTCCACCACACGCCGAAGATGCCGCCGCCCACCACCAGCGCGGAGCCGGCGAGGAAGATGCGACGCTTGATGCCCTTGCGCTTGGGCTTGGCTGCGGGAGTTGCGGTTTCCGGCAGGTCGATATCGGGATTGGGGTTGTCGGCCATCATGCGTCTCCCGTCTGGGCGGCGGCGGGAACGGCTGCCGCCGCGCCGGTGGCGGCGAGGATCGCCTTGCGGATGCGCGGATAGGTGCCGCAGCGGCAGATATTGGTCATCGCCTCGTCGATCTGTTCGTCGCTCGGCGTGCCGACCGCCTCGATCAGCGCCACGGCGGCCATGATCTGCCCCGACTGGCAGTATCCGCATTGCGGCACCTGCGCCTCGATCCACGCCTGTTGCACCTTGTGGAGCGTGCCGTCGGCGGCCTTCAGCCCTTCGATCGTGGTCACGGATTTGCCCGCTACCTCGCCCACCGGCACGCTGCACGAGCGGGTGAGGTTGCCGTCGACATGCACCGAACACGCCCCGCAAGCGGAGATGCCGCAGCCGAACTTGGTGCCGGTGAGGCCGAGATCGTCACGCAAGGCCCACAGCAGCGGCGTATCGGCATCGGCCTCCACGCTCACGGGCTTGCCGTTTACAGAAAATGCGATGGCCATGAGGCGGCGCTCCCCCGCTGGTTGGTAATTTGGGTTGTCTATAGCAACGCATGGCCCTCCTCTCCAAACGGAAAGACGCTGCGGCCGCGCGGGTTCCGGCAAATGACGCAGGCTTGCGATGCGCGGGCGCGCTCCGTAAGCGCTGGGGGACCGAGGAGAGGACGTCCGATGCCCCACACCATCCCCACCCCGCCCCGCATGCGCTCGTGGCTGTTCGCGCCCGGAGACAGCGAGAAGAAGATGGGCAAGGCCGAGGCGAGTGCGGCGGATATCGCGCTGCTCGATCTGGAGGACTCGGTCTCGCCCGAGAACAAGCCCGCCGCGCGCCAGATGGTGGCCGAGCAGATTGCAGCCAGCGCGAACAAGGCGCGGCTGTGGGTGCGGGTCAACCCGATCGCGGGGCACGAGTGCATCGCCGATCTCGCCGCGATCATGCCCGCGCGTCCCGGCGGGGTGTTCCTCCCCAAGGCCGAAGGCGCGGCGGACGTGACGCAGCTTCACCACTATCTCACCGCGCTGGAGGCCGCGAACGGCATTCCCTTGGGGCGCACGCTGATCGCCGCACTGGTGACCGAGACGGCGGCGGCGATGTTCCGCACGGGCGACTACGCGGGCGACTATCCGGGCCGCGAGCGGCTGGTGGCGATGAGCTGGGGGGCGGAGGACCTGTCCTCGGCGCTGGGCGCGCGCGAGCAGCGCGGGCCGGACGGCGAATATTCGCACACCTACGAGATGGCGCGCAGCCTGTGCCTGATCGGCGCGGCGGCGGCAGGCGTTGCGGCGATCGAGACGGTGCAGCCCGAATTCCGCGACCTCGATGCGCTGGCGGCACGCGCGCGGCGGGTGCCGCCAGCGCATCGAGGTCGCGGAATTCGGGCTGCAC
>NZ_LSJS01000157.1 GCF_001557325.1 Erythrobacter donghaensis | reverse complement strand
CGGCTCGACCATGTTCCTCGACGCGGGCGAGCCGGTAACGGTCGACGACCTCTTGCTCGGCATCGCCAATGTCTCGGCCAATGACGGGGCGGCGGTGCTTGCGGAAGGCCAGGCGGGATCGGTCGCGGCGTGGACGGCGCTGATGAACCGGACCGCGCTCGGCATCGGGATGACCGGAAGCCACTTCGAAAGCCCCAACGGCTGGCCCGACGAAGGCCGCACCTTCACCACCGCGAGCGATCTTGTCGCGCTCGCCCGGGCGATGATCACCCGGCATCCGGACAAGTTCGGCTATTACATCGGCCGCGCCGGGCTCGATTACAAAGGCATCGCGCAGGTCAATCACGATCCGATGATCGGGCGGGTGCCGGGGGCGGACGGGATCAAGACCGGCTTCACCAACGAGGCGGGCTTCTCCTATCTCGGCACCGCGCGGCGGGGCGGCCAGCGGCTGGTTCTGGTGCTGGCGGGCGTGCCCAACGGGCGGCTGCGCGCGCGGGTCGCGCGGGCCTATGTCGAGTGGGGCTTCTCCGCCTTCGAGCGCCGCCAGATCTTTGCGCCGGGCGCGGTGGTTGGCGAGGCGCGGGTGCAGGGGGGCGATGCGCGCAGGCTTGCCTTGAAGGCCGCCGGGCGGGTTGCGATCAACCTGCCCAAGGGCAGCAACAGCCCGCTTGCGGCGACGATCCGCTACGAGGGGCCGCTCAAGGCCCCGATCACGGCCGGGCAGGAAGTCGCGGTGCTCGAAGTCACCGCCGAGGGCGTCGCGCCTGCCCGCATCCCGCTCTATGCTGCGGAAAGCGTCGGCACCGCCGGGCCGCTCGACCGGATCGTCAATGCGGCCATGGGGCTGTTCTGGTGAGCGGCGCAGACAGTAAAGGGGGGGCCCGCTTCATCGCCTTCGAGGGCGGGGAGGGGGCGGGCAAGTCGACCCAGGCGCGCCTGCTGGCCGAGGCCCTGCGCGCGCGCGGCCACACCGTTGTCGTCACCCGCGAGCCGGGCGGCACGCCGGGGGCCGAGGCGATCCGTGCGCTGCTGCTCGCGCCGCCCGGTGCCCCCTGGCCTCCGCAAGCCGAAGCCCTGCTCTTCGCTGCTGCCCGCGCCGATCACGTCGCGCACCTGATCCGTCCGGCATTGGCACGCGGCGACTGGGTGATCTGCGACCGCTTCGTGGATTCGAGCCGCGCCTATCAGGGCGGGGCAGGGGGGCTCGGCGACGATGCGATCACCGCGCTCCACGCCTTCGGCAGCGGGGGCCTGCGCCCCGACCGGGTAATCCTGCTCGAAGGTGACGAGGCGGCCTTGGCGGGCCGCCTGGCCGCACGCGGGAAAGCCGCCGATGCGATCGAGCGGCGTTCGGCGGACTACCACCGCGCCGTCGCCGCCGCCTTCCGCACCCTTGCCGAGGCCGATCCGCACGGCTTTGCGCGGATCGACGCTCTCGGGGCGCCGGAGGACGTCCATGCCCGCATCCTTGCAGCGCTCGGGGACATGCTCGCGTGAATGACAGGCCTGCGACCGACTGGCCCAACCACGCCGAAGCCTGGCGCGCCTGGCGCGATGCGCTGGGGGGCGAGCGGATGCATCATGGCTGGCTGCTCGCGGGAAAGAGCGGGCTGGGCAAGCGCGACTTCGCCATGGCCGCCGCGCGCGAGCTGGTGGCCGAGCCCGGCGTGCCGCAACCGGCGGGCGAGCACCCCGACATCATCACGCTCACCTATGGCCCCAAGGACGACAAGGGCGAGAAGGCGCAGGCCGAGGGCAAGCCCTTCGAACTCGCGCGCTCGATCCGGATCAAGCAGATCCGTGCGATGCAGCGCCGCCTGACCACCCGGCCGACGTTGGGGAGCCGCCGCGCGATCATCATCGATCCGGCCGATGACTTGGAACGCAACGCCGCCAACGCGCTCCTGAAGAGCCTCGAGGAACCGCCCGCGGGCACCTTCTTCCTGCTGGTCACGCATCGCCCGGCGCGGCTGCTGCCGACCATCCGCTCGCGCTGCCGCACCTTGCGCTTCCCGGTGCTGACCGACAGCCAATTGGGCGCGATGCTCCACGAGGCGGGCCTGCCCTCCGATGCGCAGGCGATCGCGGCGGCGGAAGGCTCGTTCGGCGCGGCGGTGCGTTTTGCCGCGGAGGATCTGGCACCCATCGCCCGCGTCATATCGGGCCTGCTGGCAGGCGGCGACAGCGGGATGACGGGCCGCGGCGAACTGGCCCGGCTGATCGGCCCGCGCGCCGGGCGCGAGCGGGTGCAGGCGGTGCTCGACCTCGCGCAATCGCTTGCCGCGCGCGCCGCGCGTGCCGCCGATGACCCGCTCCGCCGTGCCCGGCTGATCGACGCCCACACCGCGCTCGTCCAGCTCGCCGCCGAGGCGCCCACCGCCAATTTCGATCCCTCCCTGCTCCCCTTCGAGATCGGCAGCTTGCTTGTCGCCGCCGCCCCCGCTAGCGAACCGGCCCATGGCTGAGACGACCCCCTTCTACATCACCACCGCGATCAGCTACCCCAACGGGAAGCCCCATATCGGCCACGCCTACGAGGCGATCGCGGCCGACGTGATCGCGCGCTTCCAGCGGCTTTCAGGCCGCCAGGTGCGGTTCCAGACCGGCACCGACGAGCACGGGCTCAAGATGGCGCGCAAGGCCGAGGAGCAGAGCCGCACGCCCGCCGATCTCGCCGATGAAATGTCGGGCTATTTCCGGCAGATGTGCGATGCTCTCAACGTCTCCTACGACCGCTTCATCCGCACCTCCGAGCCCGATCACCACCGCGCCAGCCAGGCGATCTGGCAGGCGATGGAGGCTGCGGGCGATCTCTACCTCGATCGCTACGAAGGCTGGTACTCGGTGCGCGACGAGGCCTATTACGACGAGAGCGAACTCGTCGAAGGCGAGGGGGGCGCGAAGCTCTCCCCGCAGGGCACGCCGGTGGAGTGGACGGTCGAGGAAAGCTGGTTCTTCCGGCTTTCGAAGTATCAGGACCAACTGCTTGAATTGCTGAAGAGCCCCGGCTTCCTCGAACCGGCGAGCCGCCGCAACGAAATGATCGCCTTTGTCGAACAGGGCCTGCGCGACCTCTCGGTCAGCCGCACCAGCTTCGATTGGGGGGTGAAGGTGCCGGGCTCCGAAGGCCATGTGATGTATGTGTGGGTCGATGCGCTCACCAATTATCTCACAGGGCTGGGTTATCCCGAGGAAATGGGCGGGTATTGGCCTGCCAGTCTGCACCTTATCGGCAAGGACATCGTGCGCTTCCACACGATCTACTGGCCGGCCTTCCTGATGAGCGCCGGGTTGCCCGTGCCGCAGAAGGTGTTCGGCCACGGCTTCCTGCTCAATCGCGGGCAGAAGGAATCGAAGTCGCTCGGCAACGTCACCGATCCGCTCGAACTGGCCGAGCGCTTCGGGGTCGACGCCTTGCGCTACTTCCTGATGCGCGAGGTCGCCTTCGGACAGGACGGCAGCTATTCGCCGGAAGCGATTGTTTTGCGGGCGAATGCCGAGCTGGCAAACAGCTTCGGCAACCTGGCGCAGCGCACGCTGTCGATGATCGCGAAGAACATGGACGGCAAGTTGGAGGCCTTCGAACAGGCCGAGGCCGACGTTGCCTTACTGGCGACGGTCAGGATCGCTTGCGAAACCGAACTTCCGCGTGAATTCAACGATCTGAACTTCTCGGTTGGCATCGAAGCCTGGATGCGCGCCGTCTATGCCTGCAACCAGTATGTCGACGAGCAGGCGCCCTGGGGCCTCAAGAAGACCGATCCTGCGCGGATGAAGGCCGTGCTGCAAACCCTGTTCGTGGCGCTGCGCGACCTTGCCATCGCGATCCAGCCCGTGGTGCCGAGCAAGGCTGCGGCGCTGCTCGATCAGCTCGGCATCCCCGAGGGCGAGCGCAGCTATGCGGCACTCGCTGACACCGATTGGTTCAACCGCCTCGTCGCGAGCGGCTTCACCGTCGCTCCGCCGACCCCGCTGTTCCCCCGCCTCGAACTGCCCGCCGACGAGGCCGCGTGATGCTGGTCGATAGCCATTGCCACCTCGAGTACAAAGGCCTCGTCGAGGACCGCGAGGGCGTGTTGGCACGAGCGCGGGCAGCAGGAGTCGGCGCCTTCCTCAACATCTCGACCCGCCAGAGCGAGTGGGATCAGGTGGTCGGCACCGCCGCGCGCGAGCCCGATGTCTTCGCCAGCGTCGGCATCCACCCGCACGAGGCCGACGCCCACCAGGATCTCGGCCGCGCCGCCTTGCTGGAGGCGACGCGGCACCCCAAGGTCATCGCTATCGGCGAAACCGGCCTCGACTACTATTACGACAAGTCGGACAGAGAGGCGCAGAAGCGCTTGTTCCGCATGCATATCGATGTCGCGCGCGAGACGCAGTTGCCGCTCGTCATCCACACCCGCGATGCCGAGGACGACACCCACGCCATCCTCGCCGAGGAGATGGGGAAGGGGGCCTACCCTGCGCTGATCCACTGCTTCACCGCCTCGGCCGATTTCGCCGAGAAGGTGCTGGCGCTGGGGCTGACCATATCGCTCTCGGGCATCGTGACCTTCAAGAATGCCAAGGACTTGCAGGAGGTCGCCAAGACCATTCCTGAAGACAGGCTGCTGGTCGAGACCGACAGTCCCTTCCTCGCCCCGGTCCCGCATCGGGGGAGGGTGTGCGAGCCCGCCTATGTTTCGGACACCGCCGCCTTCGTGGCGGGAATGCGGGGAACGGATGTGGAACACCTCAAGCAGGTGACCACCGCCAACTTCTTCAACCTCTTCAGCAAGGCGGCGCTGTGAAGCTGGTGATGCTCGGCTCGGGCACCTCGACCGGGGTGCCGCGGCTGGGCGGGCCCGACGGCGCGGGCGACTGGGGCGACTGCGACCCGGCCGAGCCGCGGAACCGCCGCACACGGGTTTCGATCCTGGTCGAGAGCGACGAAGGCAAACGCCTGCTCGTCGACACCTCGTCCGACTGCCGTGCACAGCTGCTTGCCAACCGGATCGGCCATATCGACGCGGTGTTCTGGACGCATGACCATGCCGATCACTGCCACGGCATCGATGACCTGCGCGTGCTGCGATACGGTCGCGGCGGGCCGATCCCGGGGTTCGCGTCGCCGGACACCGTGCGGCGGCTGCGCAACCGCTTCGGCTATGTCTTCGCGGGGCAGGACGGCTATCCGACGATCTGCACCATCGACACGCTCGACCGCCTCAGGATGATCGCGGGCTTCGGGGTCGACTGGTGCCAGATGGCGCACGGCCCGGGCGAGACCACTGCCTACCGCTTCGAAGCCGATGGCAAGTCCATCGGCTATGCGACAGATTTCAGTGTGATTTCCGACGAGATGATCGACCTGTTCTGGAACATCGACATCCTCGTCAGCGATTGCCTGCGCCGTGACCCGCATCCGACGCACGCGCATCTCGGCATGGCAATCGAGCTGGGCACGCGCTGCAAGGCCGGGCGCGTGGTGCTGAGCCATCTCGACAAGAGCATGGACTACGCCGCGCTGTGCGCCGAGGTGCCGGATTTCGTCACGGTCGGCTATGACGGGTTGGAGATGGTTGCATGAATGCGAGCCTGACCGTGGCGGTGGTATCGAGCCTCGTATGGCTGCTGTTGATGGGCAGCGCCTTTGCGTCCTACCGGCTCGGCTGGGGGAAGACGATCAAGCTGGCGCTGACCTGGGTGGCGATCTTCGCCGGGCTCTACCTGGTGGTGGAGTGGTTCATGATCGCACAGGGCACCGCCTCATCGCTGATGTAGATTTTACATAATATATATTATCCACCTTGAGGACTGTAGGCGCTAAATAGAAATGACACCCCTCTGCTAGATAGAGATGACACCCTC
>NZ_LSJS01000156.1 GCF_001557325.1 Erythrobacter donghaensis | reverse complement strand
GGCCTACGCCCTGTGCGACATAGCGAAGAAGCCCGAGGTCAACGCCATGGCCGACACGGCCGCGGCGACTTTCGGGCGGGTCGACATCGCGATCAACACCACCGGCTGGGGCCTGCTCGCCAGCCTCGAGGAGATCACCGACGAACAGCTCGACCAAATCGTCGACCTCCAGTTCAAGGGCGTGCACCACTTCCTCCAGGCCTTCGTCAGGGTGATGGGCGCGCAGAGCCCCACCGGCGGCTCGCTGATCAGCCTGTCCTCGGCCACCACCAAGGCGATCATCACCAACCACGCCGCCTATATCGGCACCAAGCGCGGCGCCGAGGCGCTGATCGAGTGTGTCGCCAATGATTACGGGCACTTGGGCATCAAGGCCAACACGGTCTCCCCCGCCTTCACCGACAGCCCGATGACCCACGAGAGCTTTCAGGTGCCGGGCCTCACCGATGCCTTCCTGCCGCGCTACCCGATGGGGCGATTGAACACGGTCGACGACGTTGCCCACGCCTGCCTGTGGCTCAGCACCGACAATGCCTATGTGACAGGGGCCAATATCCAGCCCAATGGCGGCCTGATCATGCGCGGCAATCCGCAGGCGCACGATGTGGCGGCAGCCGTCGGCGCGGCGATGGCGAGGCTGCAGGGATAGGCGCTGGCGCCGGGATGTTCCACGTGGAACATCGCAGGGGCCCGCCAATAGCGCGACAATAACCGCGCAATACCCGCTCAATACTGTGCCGTCCCCCCGTCGACGCTGATCTGCTGGCCGGTGATCCCGCCGCCCGCCTCGCTCGCCAGCAGCACCGCGACCGCGGCCACTTCCTCGACCGTGTTGGGCCGCTTGATCGCGGCCTCCTGCGCGAAGAGATCGATCATCTCCTCGAACTCCAGCCCCATCGCCTTGGCGGTCGCGGGGCCGTTGTTCCGGATGATGTCGGTGATGACGATCCCGGGGCAGATCGCGTTGACGGTGACGCCGGCCGCGCCGACTTCGCGCGCGAGGCTCTTGGTCATCCCGTTCACCGCGTGCTTGGCGGCGGAATAGGCGGTCAGCACCGGCTTGCCGTGCTTGCCCTCCATCGAGGAGATGTTGATCACCCGGCCCCAGCCTTTCGCCAGCATTCCCGGCAGCGCGCGGCGGGTGGCCCAGAAGGTCGAATAGACGTTCCATTTCATCGCCTCGTCGAAGGCGTGGTCGGAGAGGTTGACCAGCGGCTGCAGGTCGCCCGCGCCGCCTGCGTTGTTCACGAGGATATCGAGCGTGCCGAAATGCGCCGCAACGTGGTCGACGAAGCCTTCGAGGTCGCCCTGCTGCATCACGTCGCCCGCGACGAAGATCGCGCGCTCGCCCGCCCCCAGTTCGGCGAGCACCTTCGCGCCCTTCTCGGCATTGCGCGCGAACAGCGCGACGCGCGCGCCCTCGGCGAGGAACGCCTCGGCGATCGCGCGCCCCATGCCCGCCGTGCCCCCGGTGATCGCGGCGATTTTCCCTGCGAGTTTCATTCCTCTTCCTCTCCGTGTCGTCATTGCGAGGAGCCGCAGGTGACGCTTCGCCATCGGCTCGCAATGACGAATAGAGAGGACCGAACCTCCAGGCACCCTGCCAATTTGACGGGTCATCGCACGACCGCGCCTTGAATGCCGCTGTTTCTGACGCTATATGCCGTCAGAACATGCGGAGTATTGCCATGTCGATCCAGAACTATGCCGAAGGCGGCACCTTCGCCCCGCGCAAGATCGTCGCGGCGCTGCGCACCACCAGCGACGAGCTCGCGCGTTCGCTCGGCCTCGGCAAGGATGCGATCCAGCGCAAGGAGCGGATCGCGTCGGACCGCACCCAGCGGCGGTTGCGCCAGATGATCGAGGTGCTCAACAAGGTCGAGCCGCGCTTCGGCTCGGCGTTGCTCGCCTATGCGTGGTACCGTTCGGAGCCGCTGCCGGGCTTTTCGGGGCAGACGGCGATGCAGCTGGTGCAGAGCAACCGCGCCGACGATGTGCTGACCTATCTCGACGCGGTCGACGCGGGCGTCCACGCGTAGCCGCATGCGCTTCACCGGGCTGCTCTACCGCGCCCTCAACCCGGTCTGGGCGCGCGAGCCGCTGTCGGGGGCGGGCGCGGCGCGGTTCGGCGGGCGCTTCAACCGGATCGGGCGGCCCGCGCTCTACACCTCGCTCGCGCCCGAGACCGCGCTGCGCGAGGCGAACCAGGTCGGAACGCTCCAGCCCACCACGCTGTTCGCCTGCCGCGCCGACATCGCCCCGCTGCTCGATGGCCGCGACCCGGCGGCGCTCGCCCCCTTCGGGATGACCCCCGAGGCGCTCGCCGATCCCGCATGGCGCGAGCGGATGCTGGCAGGGCGGCCCGTGCCGACGCAAGACCTTGCCGAGGCCGCGATCGGCGCGGGTCATCGCGGCCTCGTGGTGCCGAGCTACGCCCGCGGCGCGCCGCCGCAGGCGCTCAATCTCGTGCTGTGGGACTGGGACGGGTGTCTCGCACTGGTCGATGACGACGACCGGCTCGGCCTCCGGCCCCACTGACGTCAGCGCCGCTTCGCCGCGAAGGTGATGTTGAGCTGCTTGAGGCTGCGCAGCAGGAAGTGCGGGTGGTAGGCGAAGTCATTTGCGCCGGGGGCGAAGTCCATGTCCTCGAAGCGGTCGACCACGGCGGTGAAACCCCAGATCAGCTCGCGCCGGGCGAGCGGGGCGCCGAGGCAGTGGTGCGTGCCCGAGCCGAAAGCCATGTGCGCGCCCGCCCTGGGCCGGTCGAGATCGAGCCTCTCGGGGCATTCGAAGAAGCGCTCGTCGCGGTTGGCCGCGCCGTAGCGGACGTTGACGACGGAGCCTGCGGGGATCGTCACCCCGTCCAGTTCCACATCCTTGTGGGTGAAGCGCATCAGGCTCTGCACCGGACTTTCGAGCCGCAGCACCTCCTCGACGAAATTGCGCATGTAGCGTTCCGGATCGGCTTTCAGCTTCGCCCAGACGTCCTTGTTCTCGATCAGCAGCTTCATCCCCGCTGCGAGCGCGTTGGTGGTGGTCTCGCTGCCGCCGACGAAGGTGTCGGCCATCATCTCGGCGTGGAGCTCCTCGTCGTTGAGCGGGCGGCCCCAGCCCTCGATCACCGTGTTGACGAGGACGCTGATGAGGCTGCCATCCGGCTCGGCGCGCAGGCGCTCGAAGATCGGCTGGAAGTAATGCTGCGCCTCGATCTCGCGGTCGACCATTTCGAGGTGCTTGTCCTCGGGCAGCATCAGCGAGATGCGGTGGAAGAAGGCGTCGGTCCAGCCCTTGATCCGCCACATGTCCTCGCGCTTCGCGCCCATCTGTTCGCCGATGATGAAGAGGGGGAGGGGAATGCAGAACTGGCGCACCCAGTCGCATTTGCCCTCGTCGATGAAGGCGTCGATCAGCGCGTAGGCGAGGGTTTCGACGCGCGGGTCGATTGCCTTGATCCGGCTCGGCTTGAACGCCTCGTTGAACATCGCGCGCATCTGCTTGTGGTTCGGATCGTCGCGCCCTGCGAGGGTCGGCGCGGGGAGCCAGCCCTTTGCGCGGAAGCGCTCGGCGACCTTGCGGCCGCGCTCCATGTCGACCGGCGAGGCGCGCATCAGCTCGTTCGCGGCGGTCGAGGGGAAGCGCTGCGGGTCCATCAGCACCTCGCGCACGTGGTCATAGCGGCTGACGACATAGATCTGCGTGCCGGGGATGTTGTAGACCGGGGCCTCGTCGCGAAGCTGCTTGTAGGCCGCGTAAGGGCATTGCTGGAGCGCGGGGTCGAAGAGGTTGATCTGCGGCTGGTTCATCAGCGCACCTCGATTGTGTCCGCGCCCCACGGGGCGAAGCTTCGCGATACGGCTCACAGGTCTCTCTCCCCACTCGGCACTGGCATTTTCGCCCGTTCCCCGAGGCAAGAGGCTGCGGGACAACCCGGGCATCAGCAATTGGCGGATTCGCTAAGCGAACCGCTCCGCGTAGGGAGAGGCGGATTGCCGACTGGTTCTCAGGGCGTGAAACCGCGCACATTGGCCGATGTCGACCTGTTCGCCCCCGGCGCGCAGGAGCATTGGTATGCGGCCTACGCGATCCTCCATGCCGAGGCCCCGGTGCAACGCCTTGCGGGCGAGGGGCTGACCCCGGGCACCGACGCCTTCGTGCTCACCAAATACGAGGACATCGCCCGCGTGGTGAAGGACTGGGAGCGCTTTCCGCCGACGCTCTCGCTGCTGGTGGCGCATATTCAGCAATCGGGCGAGATGCCCACCCACATCCCCGATATCGACGCGATGGTGGCGAGCATCGTCTCGCTCCGCCCCACGCCCGAGCTGTGGCGCGCGCATCGCAAGGAGCTGACCGATCCGTGGGTCGGCCCCGGCTGCACGCGCCATGCGGGGATGATCGCGGGGCACGTGGACGATCTGATCGCCAGATTGCTGGAGAAAGCCCGCGCGGGCGAGTCGGTCGATTTCGTCGCCGACTTCGCCCGGCCCCTGCCGCAGCGGGTGATGGCGAGTGTCCTCGGCTTCCCGCAGGAGGACATTCCCCGGCTCGAGCAATGGGGCAATGCGCAGGTCATGTCCTACGTGATCGGGACGAGCCACAAGAACATCCTCACCCCCGAGCAGAGCGCCGAGAAGTTCCGGCTGCTGGCGGGGATGAAGGACTATGTCGCCGAGCAGATACCCCGCGCGGGCCGCCATGTCATTGGCACAATTCATAGCGCGCGCAGCGGCGCGCGGCGGGGTAGGGTGGCGGGATGGCGATACCTTCAGGCTTCGAACCGGCGGGCTTCACCCCGGGCTTTCTCGATCACGGCGGGCCCTATTATCTCGGGCCTCTGGTTGAGGGGGTGCGGGTGGTGGGGCTGATGATCTGCCCGCACCACATCAATTATCAGGATGCAGCGCATGGCGGGGTGATCTCGACCTTCGCCGACGTGGCCTTGAGCCACGCGGTCTACGATGCCGAACGCCCCCGCCTCGCACCCTCGACCGTCACGCTGACGGTCAATTACCTCGCGGGCGCAAAGCTGGGCGACTGGCTGGAGGCGCGCGTGCGGATCGACCGGCTGGGCGGGCGGACGGCCTATACATCGGGCGGGGTGTGGCGCGGCGAGGAGCAGATCGCGACGATGAGCGGGGTGTTTGCGATAAGGCGCTAGTGTTCCCCTCCCTTCAGGGAGGGGTTAGGGGTGGGTGTACGGCGTCGGATCGGGCGTGGAACCCCCACCCCCGGCCCCTCCCCAAGGGGAGGGGAGAATAAACTACCCCAGCCACGCACTGACCGCCGCTGTCGAAGGATCGCGCGCGTCGTGATAGCCCGCCGCGCCCTCGGGCGTGTCGGAGAGGTCGACGCCCTCCACCACCCGGAACTCGCGCCAGTCATACAGCCCCGTGCGCTGGGCAAGCCGCCACTCTCCGCCCCGCTTCTCGAACCGGTCGACGTAGCGGCCCGCGACAATGGCCGAATAAATCACGCCCTTGTCCGGGAACACCGCCGCCAAGGGGTAGCCGGGGGGGATGGTGTGCATTGCGGTCATGTAGGTCTCGGTGTGGCAGACGCTGTCGCCCTCGAAGCCGAAGATCGTCTGGCCGAGCTGGTGCTGGGTCGCAAGGCATGGGTCGATCACCGCGCGCGCCTGCTCGACGAAGCCGCGCCAACCGCCCTCGATCAGCCCGAAGCGGAAGGTCGCGTCGGGGTGGAACAGGCGCTCCATCATCCCCCAGCGCCGCCGGTCGATGGCGTGGGCATAGGCGGCGAGGATGTCGCGGATCGCCTCGCGGTCTTCGAGTGTGCCGGTCATGGGGTCAGCTCCACGATCACCTTGCCGATGTTCGCCCCGGTGAACAGCTTGGCATAGGCGGTGAGGGTGTTCTCGAGGCCCGTCGTCACGTCATAGGGCATCACCAGCGCGCCCCTTTCCGTCCACTCCCGCAACCGGCGGGTCAGCGCGGGGCCCTCGTGCATGAAGTCGGGCGAGAAGAAGCCCTCGATCCGCAGCCGCCGCATCAGCACCTGGTCGAATTGGCCGGGGGCGGTGCGGGTGCCGCTGGTGTAGTCGGCGAGCAATCCGCACACCGCGATGCGGCCATAGTGGTTCATGCGGGTGAGCACCTGATCCAGCAGCGGCCCGCCGACATTGTCGAAATAGACATCGAAGCCTCCCGCCGCATCGAGCTGTTCGGCCAGTGCACCTGACTTGTAATCAACCGCTCCGGCGATCCCCAACTCCTCCGTCAGGTAGGCGCATTTGGCCGCCCCGCCCGCGATCCCCCACGCCTCGCAGCCCAGCAGCCGGGCGATCTGCACCGCGAGGATCCCCGTCGCGCCTGCCGCGGCCGAGACCAGCACCCGCTCGCCGGGCCTCGCCGCGCCGGTCTGCTCGATGCCCCACAGCGCGGTCCACCCGTTCATACCGAGCGGGCCGAACCACGCGCGCCGGTCCGCGACGGTGGGGTCGAGCAGGATCGCGCCCGACATCGCCGCATCGACCGTGCTGACATCGGCCCATTGCCCGAAGGCGCGCACCAGATCGCCGGTGACGAAGCCTTCCGCGCGGCTCTCGATCACCTCGCCCAGCACCAGCCCCGTCATCGGGCCCCCGACGGCGAGCGGCGGCTGGTAGCCGTCCTCGCGGTCGGTGAGCCACATGCGGGTGCCTGCGTCCATCGAGAGGTGGGTGTTGCGGATGCGGATCTGGCCATCGGCGAGGGGCGCGAAATCCTCCTCCGCCAGTTCCAGCGCGGCGGCGAAATCGGTGCCAACGGGGCGGCGCGCGATGCGCCAGATGCGGTTGTCCATGGGCGGCTTGTCCGGCCCGCGTGTCGCCACGGCAACCCCGCCTTTTCGCTAGGGCTTCGGAGGCGCGCGCTATCACTTTGGCGCGGTGCGGCCCTGCGGAAGCCTTCCTAGTCTTGCCCCATAAGAACAGGAGGGAGAGAGGGACTATGGCACGCATCACGGTGATCGGCGCGAGCGGGCGGCAGGGCCTTGCGCAGGTGCGCCAGGCGCTCGCCGCCGGCTATGACGTGCGCGCGATCTCGCGCCGTCCCGATGCGCTGGAGGGCGCGCCGGTCGAGGGGGTCGAGCGGGTCGAGGTGCGGCCGATGGACCTCTACGACACCTCCACCTTCGAAGCCGCGCTCGAAGGCAGCGACTACATCTTCTACACCCACCCCCTCCAGGCCCGCGCCGACCGCGCCTACCTCGTCGGCGAGGTCGGCAAGGTTGCCGCGCATCTCGGGGTCAAGCGGGTGGTGTGGAACACCTCGAGCTGGATTCCCGACAAGCCGGGCGACGCCTTCACCTATGCCGGCAACACCGCCGGGATCAACGCCCTGTGGCGCAGCGGCGCGCCGGGGACGGTGTTCGGCTCGGTGTTGTTCATGGACAACCTCCTCACCAACTGGGCGCGGCCCTTCATCGTCAACGAGGGGCGCTATGTGTACCCCCACAACCCCACCCTGGAGGCCAACTGGATCAGCCTCGACGACGTCGCGCGCTTCATGCTGGCGAGCCTCGAGCGGCCCGACATGGAAGGCGCCTGGCTCAACATCGGCGGGCCCGAGCGGCTGGTCGGCAAGCAGGTGACGCAGTGCCTCTCCGAGGCGCTCGGCAAGCCGATCAAATACGATCCCTGCACCCCGGCCGAGTTCGGCCGCTACCTCGTCGAGGCGGCAGGCGATTCGATGCCCGAGGCTATGCGCGCCGACTTCGCCAAGGGGATCGAGGACTTCTACGAATACAACAACACCGCGCCGACAAAGCCCTTCGCGGTCGACATGGACCACGTCTACGAACGCTTCCCCGAGCTCGAGGGCAAGCTCGAGACGATGGGCGCATGGACCAAGCGGCAGGACTGGGGCGAGTCGAACTATCGCCCGGCGTTCGGGTGATGCCTGGAGCCCCCTCCTCTTCAGAGGAGGGGGTTGGGGGTGGTGGCGAGCGCAGCGAGCGTAACGCGGCCTCAAGGCACCACCCCGCTGCGACTAGGCCGCTGGCGCGACCAAGTCTCGCGGCCCTCCTCTCAAGAGGAGGGCGGATCTCTGCCTAATCCGCCGCCTGATTTCAAACTTTGCAAAGCGGACAAAGCGGACACCGTGTCCGCTTTGCGCGTCTCCGACTTCACCAATAAATACAGATACTCACACCCGCTCTCGTAAAGCGGACGGACAGGGGGCGCGGCCTTGTTTCGCGCCTCGCATATCCAACGGCCTCGCAGGCCGGACAGAACAATGGGAAAGAGCCGGGGCGCATTGTAGCGGCTGGCGGGCGTGTAGGAAAACGGCGAGGCCCATTCCCCCCTCGTCACCCCGTGCTTGACACGGGGCTTGGCTCACTACCGCTGCGGAGGGCGAGGAAGAAGAGCCTCCCCGGATCGGGTTCGGGACGACGATTGAGGGGATGGCGGCTTGAGGCTCGTTTCGGCCAAAAGCGGACATTCTGGAAGCGACCCCATTGCAGACGTTCGGTTGACGCGCGATGTTGATAAAATGCGTGGAGATCAGCTAATCCATCACAAATGGCATACAGTACGGTCTCGCAAATGACGAAGGAATTGTCGAAGGAGCCGTCGCTCCGCGAATTGTGTGACCAAATCAAGAAGGATGCTTGGGCCGAGGTAGATGCTTGGGAGAGGTCTGCCGCCGACGAAAGCCAGCTATGGTCAGAGGAGAGCGACGAAAACTGGGAGTTGATACAACGTGCAGCTCAAATGGATTACAGTGAGCCTGCTGCGTTCGAACTTCATTTGGAAGCGGCAAATGCAGGTTCGGTCTGGTGTCAGCAGGTGGTTGGATGGCATTACTGGACGGGAAATGGAGTCGCCGCCGACAAATACTTAGCTTTGCAGTATTACCACGCGGCTATTTGCGGGGGGTCGTGGATAGCTACGTTACACTATGCCCGGCTTCTTTATGACCTTGGCCGATACGACGACTGCGAGCGTGTCCTCAGCGACGGAGTAGACTGCGGGTTTGTGCCATCATTTTATTGGTTGGCTTGGTTTCGCCATAAACGGCACGGCACCCGTGCGGTCAGGGAAGAAGTCCGACCGTTGGTCGAACATGCAGCCAAGGCAGGTCATCCGGGAGCGAAGGATTTGCTCATACATTGGATGGCAACCGGAAGGTTGAGGTTACGTGATATTCCGCGTGGATTTTCAATGGTGGTGCAAGACGCGATCGCGTCCGCAAATCGTGAAGACAACAGATAGCCCTGCAATAGCGATGAATTAACGTCCACTTTCCACCCACTTCCGGTCGTTCGGACCAAACTCCAGCAATCCCATAGGCAGTCGCTTCGAAGGGCGCCGAACCCCTACTCCGCCGCCTGCCGGTGTTCAGCTGCGAAAATCTCCACCAGCTCGTCGTCGCTCGCGTTGACCAGCCGCTGGGTCCATTGGTGGAACACCTGTCCGCCCTTCTCGTTCTTGCCGAACAGAACCTCTTTCATCAAGCCTGAGGCGAGAGCCTGCTGCTGGCGCTTGCCGGTGGCGTAGTCCTCGTCTCGCACGACCACTTCGAGGAAATTGAACTGGTCGTGCGCGGCCTGGACCTGTTCGGGGGTCTCGGGCTGGTTTTCCATGACGTAGAACTGGGTGGTGTAGCTCTCGCCCACCGCGGCGCCGGGGAAGAGCTGGCTGATCATCGCCCCGCGCTGCCCGCCGCCATAGAAGCTGGCGATCGAGATGTGCGGGAAGATCGTCCATACGCCCTGCACCAGCACTTCCTGCGGCAGATCGTCGTCGCTCATCGCTTCGAGGTCCATCTGCTGGTCGTCATCCCCCTGCACCTTGATCGCGAATTTCGACGGGGTTGAGAGGCGCTGGTGCGGGCCGAAGGCGAAGTAGTTGGCGCGGTTGTAGAAATCCGCGCCGAAGGTGTCCTTGTGGAGCACCGGCAGGTGGTAGAAATCGAGATAGCCGTCGTACGCCGTCTTCCAGTTCGGCCCGGCAAGCGTGCGCTGCGCGAACAGCGTCCAGCCTTCGAACTCGAAGGCCTTGAGCAATTCGTCGTAGCCGCACAGGTAATCGGCGATGGAGAGCTTGGAGTGCGGGTCGAGCGTCACCCAGATCAGCCCCGCATTCTCGTAGACCGGGAACTTCGTCAGGCAATGCGCAGCTTTATCGATCCTGCCGAAGTCCTGCGGGCTGGCGACGCCGATGAGGTCGCCATCGGCCTTGAAGGTCCAGCCGTGATAGCCGCAGGTGAAGCGGCTGGCATTACCGCAGCCGCTCGCGAGCGGATTGCCGCGGTGGGTGCACATGTTGAGGAAGGCGCCCATGCTGCCGTCCTTCTGGCGGCTGAGCAGCAGCGGCACGCCGCAGATGTCCATCGCCTTGAAATCGCCCGGGTTGGGCAGCTCGCACGAAGGCGCGACCATCAGCGGCAGGCGGCGGAAGATCTGCTTCTTCTCGGTCTCGAACACTTGCGGATCGGTGTAGGCGCTGGCGGGAATGCGGACGATGTCGCCTGCATATTCCATCGTGTCCGCCGCGCCGTGGGCGACGAGATTGCGGGTCATGGCGACCAGCGTTTCGCGTGACATGATATTCCTCTCCCGGTTCGGCCGCGACCCTGCCGCGCGCCGGGGCGACCGGCAATTGGCACTTTTGTGCGCGACCAGGCAGAAGGGGGCGAGCCGTCGCCGGCCCGCCCCCTGTCCCCCTGCTTCGGGCGCGATCAGAACTTGAAGCTGACCTCGGCGAAGACCTGACGGCCGCGGTTCTGGGTCAGCACCAGATCGTCGCCCAGCGGCCTGCCATTGGCGTCATTCCCTGCGGGCAGGAACGGACGCCCGCCGCTGGTGATCACGAAGATCTTGTCGGTGAGGTTCTGCGCGATCAGCGACAGCTTCCACTTGCCGTCCGGATGCCCGATCGAGACGTTGGCATCGAGCAGCCAGAAGCTCGGCTGGACGTAGTCGTTGAACGAGGTCTCGTCGGTGATGTAGCCATCGTTGTAGGCAGCATTGCCCGACAGGAACAGCTCGAGGCTGTCGCTGAGCGGCACCGTCCAGTCGGCCGCGATGTTGCCGGCCCATTCGGGCGCCTGGCTGCCGCGGCGGCCGTCGAGGTCGATCACACCGCCCTGGCCCCCCGGCTGGAGGAACTCGGCGGTGTATTGCGCATCGAGGTAACTGAGGTTGGCCGAGAGGTTCAGCCCGTCGATCGGGGTGCGCCATCCGGCTTCCAGATCGACCCCCTTGGTGGTCAGCTCGCCCGCGTTGCTGGTGACGAACTGGATGGTCACCGCGTTGAAGTTCTGCACCTGCAGATCCTCGAACACGTAGTAGTAGGCGGTGGCGTTCAGGGTGATGTTGCGGTCGTCCCACTGCGACTTGATGCCGATTTCGCCGCCCTTGGCCTTTTCCGAATCGAAGATCAGCGAGCTGAAATCGCCCGACAGCGCCGCCTGGCTGAGGCTGTTGGAGGGCAGCGCCGAGTTGTCGATCCCGCCCGACTTGAAGCCGGTCTTGAACGAGGCGAAGATGTTGATGTCGTCGCTCGCCTTGTAGCGCAGCGTGACTTCGGGCGAGAAGTTGTCGTCGGCAAAGTTGATCGGGCCCGAGAAGAAGCCCGGTGCCACGAAGCCCGGCCCCTGCAGGAAGGTGTGCAGGTAGGGCACCGCGATGGTTTGCACCTTCTGCTCGTCGGTCCAGCGCAGACCGCCCGACAATTCGAGCTGTTCGGTGAGGTTCCAGCTCAGGCTGCCGAAGAACGACAGGGCTTCGGTCTTGGTCGTGTGGATCTTGTCCCAGTCATAGGTGAACCCGGTCACCGGGTCGGGCCCGAGGAACGAGATGTTCACCCCCTGCTGGGCGGTGTCGAAGATGAAGGTGCGATCCTCGTAGAAGGCCCCGAGCATGAAGTTGATCGGCCCGTCGAAATCCGACCGGAGGCGCAGTTCCTGGCTGTACTGCTCGAGCGCGTTGCGCGGGTCCGAACAGCCCGCGGCGCCCGGCAGGCGCACGCCGCCGGGGCCGGTCAGGAAGCCGCCATAGGCGTAGCAGTCGAAATCGACCGCATCGAGGTTGAGCAGCCCGGTCACCGAGGTGAGGGTGAGTGCATCGGAGAGGTCGAGATCGAATTGCAGCCTGCCGAACCACAGGTCGCTTTCGCCGAAGGGCACCCCGTTGCGGCCCGCCGCGCGCGAGGGTGTCGGCACGCCGGGCGCGAGCGGCACGGCGGCGTCGCTCAGGTAGTAGCGCTGGTCGAAGACGTTGCAGTCGTAGCCCGCCGGGATGTTGACCAGGCCGCCCAGCAGAACGACGGGGTCGGGGGTGCCGTTGGCGCCGCAGAAGATTTCGGCCGTGCCGATCGCGCCGTCATTCTCGTTGCGGGTGTACTGCACCTTGAGGTTGGCCCTGAAGCGGTCCGAGGGATTCCAGTCGAGCGTCAGGCGGCCGATGAACTCCTTGAGGCCGCGCTCCTGGTTGACGGCCGGGGTGCCCGCCTGGAGCCGCTGGAACTCGTCGATGTCGTTGAACTGCGCGGCAAGGCGGACCCCCAGCGTGTCGGTGATAGGGCCCGATATGAAGCCCGAGACGAGGTAGCCCTTCTCCTCGAACTCGTAGCTGCCGCGCGCGCCGACCTGCCAGGTCGAGGTGGGGTTGGCGGTCCGGATCGAGAGCACGCCGGCGGTGGCCGACTTGCCGAAGAACAGGGATTGCGGCCCGCGCAGCACGTCGATCTGCTCGACATCGAAGAAGCCCGACTGGACAAGCCGCATGCTGGAGGCGACCACACCGTCGAAATCGAGCGCGACGGCGGAATCGAACGCCGCCGAGATGTTCGACGAGCCCACGCCGCGCAGGGACAGCTGCCCGCCCGAGCCCGAACCGCCGACCTGCACGTTGAGCGTCGGCACCCGGCTGGTCACGTCCGCGATATTGTCGATGCTGTAGTTCTCGAGCGTTCCGCCGCCGATCGCGGTGACGGTGACGGGGACTTCCTGGAGGGTTTCGTTCTGGCGGCGGGCCTGGACGACGATCACCGGAACATCGTCATCCGCCTCGGCGCTGTCCGCGGCATCCTGAGCGAAGGCGGCGCCGGGCATGGCGGCGATGCCACTCAGCGCGGCCCCGCACAGCAGGGCGCGGCGCATGGCATCGCGGTGGACGCCGGATGCAATTCGGGCACGGAAAGTGTTCATGTTCCTCTCTCCCCATCAGGCCGCGGCTTGCCCGCGCACCCTGTTATTTCCCCGACCCGCGGCATGTCTCCTCATGCCCATCGGCCAAAGCCTTCGGGTACCCTTGCAGGTGTATGATGCGGCTGCGCGCGCGCCATCAGCAAAAGCGATAGTGACCGCGCCAAACTGCGACAAAAACATCACATGCCCGCGCGAAACCTCGATTCCGTAGCGTCATCGGGTCGTCTCGCGTGCTGGCCGGGGCGTGCTGCGCCGCCCTCGCGCTTTCGACAGTGGCGGGGGCTTCCCCGCCCGATAGGCTGGCCGCGCAGAAAAAACGCTTTGGGAGAAGGCAGATGGCAGGGCGGGTAGCGGGCAGGGTGGCGCTCGTGACGGGCGGGGCGATGGGGCTGGGCAAGGCCGATTGCGAGGCGCTGGCGCGCGAGGGGGCCAAGGTGATCGTCACCGACCGCGACGCGGAGCTCGCGCATCAGGTCGCCGACTCCATCGGCGGCGACGCGATGGCGCTCGACGTGACCAGCGAAGAGCAGTGGATCGAGGTGATGCGCGCGGTGCAGGAACGCCACGGCGGGCTCGACATCCTCGTCAACAATGCCGGCAACGTCATCTTCGAGAGCATCGAGGATTGCAGCCTCGCGCACTTCAAGCTGCACCTCGACATCCACGTGGTCGGCACCTTCCTCGGGTGCAAATATGCCGTGCCGCTGATGAAGCACCGCCACCAGAGCGTCGGCGGCGGGGGCTCGTCGATCGTCAACATGGCCTCGACCGCGGCGCTGATGGGCTATGGCAACATCCCGGCCTATGCGGCGTCGAAGGCCGGGATCGCGGGGATGACCCGCGCGCTCGCGGTCGATTTCCAGGACAAGGGCTACGGCATCAGGGTGAACGCCCTCGCGCCGGGCGGGATCGAGACGCCGATGGTGATGGGCGTCTCGGGCCGCGCCGGGCAGACGCCGATGGAGATTCCCGAAGGCCCGCTGCCCGCCGAGGCGCTCGGGCACCCCAGGGACGTGGCCGGCTGCGTGCTGTTCCTCGCCTCGGACGAGGCGCGCTTCCTCAACGGTCTGACCATCCCGGTGGACAATGGCCTCTACGCCCGCCCTCACCACTGAGGGCGGCAAACCGGGGGCGTACCGTTGGTATGTGCTCGGATTGCTGACGCTGACGAGCGCGTTCAGCGTCGCCGACCGGCTGGTGTTCTCGATCCTGCTCGAGGACATCAAGGCCGCCTTCAGCCTGTCCGACACCGAGCTCGGCCTGATCGGCGGCGCGGCCTTCTCGATCATCTACGTGCTGGCGGGCTTCCCCGCCGCGCGGCTCGCCGACCGCTCGACGCGGCGCACCATCGTTGCCGCGGCGATCAGCTTCTGGAGCCTGATGACCGCGGCCTGCGGGCTGGCGACGGGGTTCTGGACGCTGTTCCTCGCGCGCACCGGGGTGGGCGTGGGGGAGGGGTGTTCGGGGC
>NZ_LSJS01000155.1 GCF_001557325.1 Erythrobacter donghaensis | reverse complement strand
GCAGTCTGGCGGGGCCTACGCCGCGTTCCTGCGCATTATCGCTTCCTCGCGATAAACGATCTTATGCGCAGCTGCGCATAAGATCGCCCAGGCTTCAGCGTAGGCATCGTAGACGGCGATCTGATCCTCGGTCAGGCAATGCTCGAGGATCTCGTATTCGACGCCGGCGAAGGAGAGAGCGCGCGCGGTGTAGAGGCCTAGCGACTTGAGGTCCCGCGCAACCAGTTCCATCGCTGCGATCCCGCCGTCCCGAATGTCGGCGACGAAGGCCTCGCGATTGGCGAAGGCGGTCTCCAGACCCCAAAGCCCGAGGCGCGTGGCATAGGCCAGGTTGTTGACGTCGGACGCACCTGTTGCCGAGGCGTAGAGCACGCGTGCCCGCGGCAGGAGGTTCTGCAGGCGCACGCCAGCGATACCCTGCTCCGATCCCTTGGCCTTGCCGCGCGATCCTTCGCCGCCAGCAGCATTGGCCATGGCGTGCGCCTCGTCGAACACGATGACGCCGTCGAAGTCGTCCCCTGCCCAAGCGAGAATCTGGTCGAGGCGGGTCGCATCGTTTCGGCCTGAACGCAGGGTCGGATAGGTCACGAAGAGAATGCCCTCGCGCATCGCGATCGGGGTGCCGAGCTTCCAGGATGCCAGAGGCTGGATGTCGATCGGCAGGCCGCCAAGCGCAGCCCAGTCGCGCCGGGCATCTTCGAGCAGCGCCTCGTTCTTCGAAATCCAGATATGGCGGCGTTCCCCGCGCACCCATCGATCAAGAATGACGCTCGCAACCTGACGGCCCTTGCCGGCGCCGGTTCCATCTCCAAGGAAATAGCCCTGCCGGTAGGTCTGGCCTTCTGCCGATGCCTTGAGCGAGCAGCCTTCGTCCTCTGCCTCGAACCGGCCGGGTAGATCGCGCGCATGGGCGCTAGCCGCGTAGATCAGGGTCTCTGCCTGGGCAGCAGACAGCAGCCCCTTGGAAATCAGCCCGTCGGGCAGCTGCGGCACAGCTTCGGGCATCGGCGCGGCGATCGACCCCATGGCGACCGACTCAACGAGCGGCGTCGGATGCTCGGCTGCGCCATGGATCACGATCCTGCTCGGACGATAGGGCAGATAGTGGCCGAACTGAGGGGCAAGCGGCGCAAGGGTTTCGAGCGACTGGTAGGTGAGCGACCCGATGGAAGCGGCTGCAGAAGTAATCCTGGCTGGTGGTGTCGGCAGCGGTCTGCGCGGCGCGGCGACCAGGCGAAACGGCGCACGAGCCGGAAGGCTTGATTGCTCGGAAGCAGCCGCCAAGCCGGCGCGATCCGGCAAGGCATCGACGAGATCGACCAGCTGGCGAAAGTCGGTTGTGCGGATGGCCACAGGCTCATGGGAGTCGTCCACCTTGTCGAGAACCAGCAGCCGCGTGGTGATGCCGGTGCCACGCTTGACGAACGCACGTTCGACGGCGGCATTGAGCCGTAGCGAGACCGGTCCCTTCAACCCCGCCAGAAACTTCGCGCAGTCGAACCATTCGGGCATGATTGCGACAAGCCGACCGCCGGACGCCAGACGGTTCCATGCCGACCTCAGGTGGCGCGAGCCGGTGCGACTGTCGTGCCCTCGCTCGATGCCGTGCGAATAGGGAGGGTTCATCAACACGACGCTTGGGGTGATGGCGCGATCGAGCAGTTCGTCGATCAGCTCAGCGTCATGGCCGGCCAATCGGGCAGCCGGGAACAGGGCATTCAGGCAGTCGCGGCGGAGCGGCGAGATTTCGTTTAGAGCAAGGCGCGAGGCAGCCTTGGCGGCCCAGACCGCGAGCATGCCCGTTCCGGCCGAGGGTTCCAGCACAAGCTCGTCAGTCGCCAGCGCGCAGGCCCGAGCAGCAAGCCAGGCAAGGCGCGGCGGCGTCGCAAACTGCTGCCATTCGATCTGCTCGTCGCTGCGATTGGTCTGGGTCGGCAGTCGGGCATCGAGGGAGCAGAAGAACTGTTCCGCCTCGTCGATCGACGCCGAGAGCAGGATCTGATCCGCTGCTCGCAGGTATTGAACCTGTGCCAGCTCGGTAGCTGCATGGGCGTCACGAACTGACCAACGCCCGAGAGCATCGCTCCCCCCGAAGTGGTCTGTCATGATGCGCGTGACGTCGCTGCGTGAAAGCGCGCGGCCTGCCTCCAACTCGGATGCCATGGTCTGGGCCGCCATCACAATGACGGGTGGTGATGGTTCATCGAATGCGAAGGCGAGGGAAGAATTGGACATGGGAACCTCCTGACGAGGTCCTGCGGCGGGCAGGCCTCAATCAGTCGAAAGCCCCCTCCCCTCTGCTCGATGGATCAGGTTTTCGGGCAAGCCGGGACTTCAGCTCATCGTTCCAGTCCAAACCGGGCGAGGCTGGTGCTCGTGAGTGGATGACACGATTAGGCGCAGAGTATGCTTTCAGCGCTCGCTCCTCGGCGAGAGCCCCTCCGGCATCATTGTCGATGAACAGGTAGAGCTCCTGCACACTTTCGGGGATCGCAACGAGGCCGAAACGCTCGTTTCCAAGCGTTGCCCAGCACGGGATCCCGAACAACTGCATGGCGGAAAGAGCGCTCTCGATCCCTTCAGCAAGTCCCAGGCGCCCCTGCACCGGCGGCGCAAGTCTGACGGCACCACAGCCAAGGGTGCCAAGCGCACGCTTGGGCCGCTCGAAACGGGCCAGCTTGCCACTCGCCACATCGAGAAATGTCCTATGTACTGCGATAACGCCAACATCAGTCGTTACTGCGGCCAGCATCGCAGGGAGAAACTTAACTGCTCCGCTTGGCCCGAGCGGCGTACGTTCAAGGTAGCGGAACTGGTCAGATGCGCGCTGGAGACCGCGCTGTGCGAGATATCGTTCGACCGGGCTGTCGGAGATCGCCGATGCCGATTGCCACAAGCGTCGCGCATTGGGACTGAAGTCACTCTGATTTTGCCGATCAGCTGTCGCAGGACCAGAACCATCAAAGAGCTCTCGGCTGCGAACGCCCTGGCGATCCAATGCAGCAATGACGTCCTCATTCGAACATCCGGCGAAGCAATGGAACAGGATGGCCTTTCGCCCCAAGGTCACGCTGAGCGACGGTGTGCGGTCGTCGTGGGCAGGACAGCAGCACATGCCCTTGCCCTGGCGCCATATTCCCTTGAGGCGTTCGACAATCGTGCGGGCACGGCGTTCGAGTTGATGACTTCTCTCTAGCTGGGGCATCGACCTACTCCGGTTGAGGTGCCCTCCCCGCGCAGCCTCCGCTCTGCACCAGCGCCAAAGCATTTTCCTACATCGTTTGTTCTTTATATGTTCTCACTCGATTCGGCTATAGAAGGATCGAGAAATGACAATAAAAGCTCTTTTGATCGGTGGCATTGCCATCGCATCAGCCATTCCTGCCAATGCCCAGGATCTGCCAATGTCAGATCTACCGGAGCAACATGCCGGTCCTTCAGGCGGCATTCGGATTGCCGAAGGATCGAACGGATTTCAGTTGGTCGAGCATGGGCTCTGGCGATCCGCACAGGATGCCCCGGCATCAAGTTTGACCTTGGCAGAAAATGGCCGGGTCAATCTACCTTACAGATACGAACCCAAAGCCAAAACTGCCCCATCCGGGTTTAGGCGGGCGAGCTACCTGCCCCACGTCTATGCGGCGGAAGCGAAGTATTCACTGCCCAGCGGCCTGCTCGACGCGCTCGTCTGGACAGAATCTCGCTACAACCCCCTCGCTGTCAGCCCGGCAGGCGCTGCGGGCCTTGGTCAGCTGATGCCAGCAACGGCAAAGGAACTCGGCGTCTTCAATCGCTTTGACCCCATGGCCAATATCTTCGGCGCGGCGCGGTATCTGAGGCAGATGCTCGACAGGTTCGGCGTGGTTCACCTCGCTGTCGCAGCCTACAATGCCGGTCCAGGCGCAGTCGAACGCGCGGGCGGTATACCGCGAAATGGCGAAACCCCCGGCTATGTCCGCGACGTCCTTCGCCATTGGCGCTTTTAGCGGTCGCTCCGAATTGTAGAGCGACAGTCTATGTGGGAGCTTGCCCTCTCCCCTGCTGTCGCGCGACAGCTTAGGTAAACTGTTCCGACCCTCAGGCCTGCGGAGCTGCCTTGGCCGAGCCCGTTGTCACCCCCAGACAATAACGCCCCCAGGCATCCATCAACTTCACGCGCGCGCCCGGCTGGTCTGGGGTCCCGAGATAGGTTGTGCGGCGATAGGCGGCCTGCACTGCGTCGGGCGTCTTGTGCGCTAGGGCCGCTTCTACCACGGCATCGGGGATGCCTTCATTTGCTGCCCAATCCGTGAACGAGGAGCGGAAGCCGTGGACGTGGTAAGGTTCGCTCATGTCGCGCAGCACCTTTAGCAGCGTCATGTCAGACATGGGCTTGCCAGCCACCCCGGGGAACACGACGTCGCTTTCCGACATCCGCAGGGCATCAGCTTTCCCCAGCACCGCCAGAGCTTCGTCAGACAGCGGCACGATGTGTGCCTTGCTGCGCTTCATATGCTCGGCGGGGATCGTCCACAGACGGCTCTCCAGGTCAAACTCGGACCATGTCGCCAGCCGGACCTCCTGACTGCGCACTCCAGTCAGGATGAGCAGTTCCAGCGCAAGCCGCCCGAAGGATGGTTTGCGCCGCAAGGCAGTGAGGAAACCGGGAAGCGCGACATAGGGCATGGCTTTGCGATTCTCACGCGCCTTCACTTGCCGTGGCAGACCGCGACCCGCCTTCAGGCTGCCATTGCCCGATGGGGCCTCGCGGGAGCGCCAGCCCTTCGCATGGGAATAATCCAGCACGGCGCAAATCCGGTTACGCACTTGGCGGGCAGTATCTGGGATTTCCTGCCAGATCGGCGTCAGCACGGCGATGATATCGGCACTGCTGATGCTACCGGTCGGCATGTCCCCCAGTTTCTTGAAGGCGTAGTTTTCAAGACTGGCGAGCCACTGGCGCGCATAGACTGCGCTTTTCCAGCCCGCTTCGTTTTCGCTGTGGTACTGAGTCGCAGCAGCTCGGAACGTCACCTTGGCGGCGGCATCGTCTTTTTTCTCGGCGAGAACGTCGCGGTGGTCGACCTTGACCGCCTTACGCAAGACCGTGGCTTTTTGCCGCGCTTCTGCAAGTGTCATCTGCTTTGCGCTACCCAAGCCGATATCCTGCCGCTTGCCGTCTCGCTGAAGCCGTAGGACCCAGTAGGCTCCACCGCGCTTATCCACCCTGAGAACCAATCCATCGCCATCCTGATAGGTGCCAGGATTCGCCATCGCCGCCTTGACCGCAACTGCCGTGAGCTTGCCCATTTCTTACTCCCACACTTTCAAGCCCACCCCGGGAGGGGTCGTAGTGTGGGAGTAAGCCGATTTACTCCCACACCCCTCCCACACTAGCCTCCGGCTGCATGCAAACAGCAGCGGACAAATGCGGGCCAAGAAGTGCAGAATACCCTAGGTTTTCCGGGATTTCCACGGTCATTCGTGGATGCTTGCGGATAAGGGGGTGGTGGACAGGGCTGGATTCGAACCAGCGTACGCTTGCGCGGGCAGATTTACAGTCTGCTGCCTTTAACCACTCGGCCACCTGTCCACACAGTCCACCGCATCGCGGAGGGGCATCTCGAAGCGCCATGCAGCGCTGAAATTGCGCGAGTCCCCGAGGGGCCCCGCTGCCGAGAGGCGCCCCTTTGGCGAAGCGGTGCTTGCCTGTCAATGCCCCTGCTGGCAGGGGGCGCGTTTGAGATGCCTGCGGCGGGAGCCAACATGAGCAAAGGTGAAAAGAAGCGCGCCCTGCGGGGCCGCGCCGGACGGATGAAGGGCGGGCGCGGATCGGGCCGCGCCTCGAGCGGACAGGTGCGCCTGTGGGGCCGCCACGCGGTCGAGGCGGCATTGAAGAACCCCGAGCGCCAGCACAGGAAGCTCTGGGCAACGCCCGAAGGGATCGAGAGCCTTGATGGCGAGCTGCCGCCCGATTTTCCTATCGAGCACGCGCAGGCTGCCGATCTCGCCCGGCTGGTGGCCAAGGACGCGCCGCATCAGGGCTTGGTGCTCGAATGCGCCCCGCTAGAGGACGTGTTTCTCGACGAGGTCGCGCTGGGCGAAGCCGACCGGCCGATCGTGGTGCTCGACCAGGTCACCGACCCGCACAACGTGGGCGCGATCCTGCGCTCGGCGGCGGCCTTCGGCGCGGCGGCAATCGTCACGCAGGACCGCCACGCCCCGCCCGAAGGCGGCGTGCTCGCCAAGGCGGCTTCGGGCGCATTGGAGACCGTGCCCTGGGTGCGCGTCGTCAACCTCGCCCGCGCGCTCGAGGAGCTGGCCGAGGCGGGCTACTGGCGCATCGGCCTGGCGGGCGAGGCCGAGGCGGTGCTCGCCGACATCCTCCCCACCGGCCCGGTCGCGATCGTGCTCGGCGCGGAGGGCGAGGGGCTCAGGCACAACATCGCCGCGCATTGCGACGTGCTGGCGAAGCTGCCGATCTCATCGGCGATCGAGAGCCTCAATGTCTCCAACGCCGGCGCGATTGCGCTTTATGCGGTGGCCTCGCGGGGGTAGAAGACCAGCGAGAGGGGGAAATACCATGACCATATTCACTGACATTCGCCTGCGCGCCGCCGCGCTGCTCGCCGGCTTCGCGCTGGCGCTCAGCGGCTGCTTCATGACGCCGGGCAAGTTCACCTCCGAGCTCGCGATCACCGGGCCGGACAGCTTCACCTTCACCTATGAAGGCGAGATCTTCTTCCTCGGCCTCTCCAAGCTGGCGCAGATGGATGCGGGGAAAGAGCAGTTCACCCCGAACGAATGCTACAATGACGACACCTTCGAGCCGCGCGATTGCTCGGAAGAGGAACTCGCCGCCCAGCGCGCCGATTGGGAAGCGGGCGCGGCCGAGCGTGCCGAGCGGGAAAAGAAGCAGGCTCAGCAGATGGCCGCGCTGATGGGCGGGATCGACCCGTCCGATCCCAAGGCCGCCGACGAGCTCGTCAAGATCCTCCAGCGCCAGAAGGGCTGGGAGCGTGTGGTCCACAAGGGCGACGGGGTGTTCGATGTCAGCTACCGGATCACCGGCACGATGGGGCACGACTTCCTGTTCCCGCTGATCGAGGGCTTTCCCGCCACCAACCCCTTCTTGCAGGTCTACCTGCGCAAGGGCGGTCAGGTGCGGATCAACGCGCCCGGCTTTGCCGCGCAGAGCCCCGAGAGCGGGGGGCTCGGCACGGTGCTGGGTGCTGGCTCCTTCGCGGGACTTGCGGCGATGGGCGCAGCCGAGGAAGCGCGCGAGGCGGGCAAGGACCCGGCCGCAATTCCGGGCGTGCCCCAGATCGACGGCACATTCACCGTCCGCGCCGCGGCCGGCATGCGCATCCTTGCCAATAACACCGACGAAGGCCCGGTCGCGGGTGCGGCGGGCGAGGCGCTGGTGTGGCAGATCAACCCGCGCACCTCGCAGGCCCCGACCGCGCTGATCGCCGCCGGGAACTGAGCAAGACCGATCGCTAAAGAAAAACCCCGCCAGCGGCGTCGCTGGCGGGGTTTTTCATGCCCCTGTAACTGATGCGCGCGGCTTAGTTGACCGCGTCCTTAAGCCCCTTGCCCGCCTTGAACTTGGGCTGGTTGGAGGCCTTGATCTTCATTGGCTCGCCGGTGCGCGGATTGCGCCCCGTCGATGCCTTGCGCTTGGCGACCGAGAAGGTGCCGAAGCCGACCAGCCGCACCTCGTCGCCACTCGAAAGCGCCTTGGTGATCGCGTCGAACACGCTTTCGACCGCGCTCGATGCATCGTTCTTCGAAAGACCGCTCGCGTTGGCAACTTCGCTGATCAGGTCGTTCTTATTCATATGGGAACCCCCTCGCTTCAGAATTTCGTCGTATCGGTGGAATCGCGTTTGTCGAAAGCCCGCAAATTGAGACCTTTTTGCCAACCCTGTCAAAGCCTATCCGGCTTCGGGCCCGGGCGCGCACAAAAAGACATGGAACTTCCCGCGCCTAACCTGGATTGGACGCAAGGGCTCGGTCCCGCTTTGCCGACTGACGGATAAATGCGACCCTGCCGCGAATCACGGCAAGTGGCGGCCTTCTAGCGGCTCAGTGCGCGGTTGGCACCTCTCCTGACGCACCCGATGTGCCCGAAGTGGGGGTGGGAGCGGCCGGCTGGCTCGCGAGATCGTCGGCCTCGGTCCACTCGATCGCCGCAAGCGGCTCGACCAGCGCGCGGGCGAGCACCTCGTCGACATGGCTCACCGCGACGATCTCGAGGCCTTCCCGCGCGTTGGCGGGAATCTCGGCGAGGTCCTTGACGTTCTCCTCGGGTATGAGGACGGTCTTGATGCCGCCCCGCAGCGCCGCAAGCAGCTTTTCCTTGAGCCCGCCGATCGCCAGCACACGTCCGCGCAGCGTGACCTCGCCGGTCATCGCCACATCGGGGCGTACCGCAATGCCGGTCAGCGTCGAGACGATCGACGTGACCATCCCGATGCCGGCGCTCGGCCCGTCCTTGGGCACCGCGCCTTCGGGCAGGTGGATGTGGACGTTCTTGCGGTTGAACACCGAAGGCTTGATGCCATAGGCAGGCGCGCGGGCCTTGACGAAGCTGAAGGCCGCCGCGACGCTCTCGTTCATCACCTGGCCGAGCTTTCCCGTCGTCTTGATCTCGCCCTTGCCGGGAGTGGTGACGCTTTCGATCGTCAGCAGCTCGCCGCCGACCGAGGTCCACGCGAGGCCCGTCACCGCGCCGACCTGCGCCTCCTCTTCCGAAACGCCGTGCTTGAAGCGCCGCACGCCGGAGAAGTCGCCGAGGTTCTCGGGCGTGATCGTCACGCTCTTGGCCTTGCCTTCGAGGATCTGACGCAGCGACTTCCTCGCCAGCTTGGCGATCTCGCGCTCGAGCGTGCGCACCCCGGCCTCGCGGGTGTAGTAGCGGATGAGGTCGCGAAGGCCCTCCTGCGTCAGCGTGAATTCGCCCTTCTTGAGCCCGTGCGCCTTGACCTGCTTTTCGATCAGGTGCCGCTCGGCAATCTCGACCTTCTCGTCCTCGGTATAGCCCTCGAGACGAATGATCTCCATCCGGTCCAGCAGCGGCTGCGGCAGGTTGAGGCTGTTCGCGGTGCACACGAACATGATGTCGGAAAGGTCGAGATCGAGTTCGAGATAGTGGTCCTGGAACTTCGCGTTCTGCTCGGGATCGAGCACCTCGAGCAGCGCCGAGGCCGGGTCGCCGCGGAAATCCTGGCCGAGCTTGTCGATCTCGTCGAGCAGGAACAGCGGGTTGGACGTGCCGGCCTTGCGCAGGTTGGCAACGATCTTGCCCGGCATCGAGCCGATGTACGTCCGGCGGTGACCGCGGATTTCCGCTTCGTCACGCACGCCCCCCAGCGACTGGCGCACGAATTCGCGGCCCGTTGCCTTCGCGATCGACTTGCCGAGGCTGGTCTTGCCCACGCCCGGCGGGCCGACGAGGCACAGGATCGGGCCCTTGAGCTTGTTGGTGCGCGCCTGCACCGCGAGGTATTCGACGATCCGGTCCTTGACCTTCTCGAGCGCATAGTGATCGGCGTCGAGCACGCTCTGCGCGCGCGCGATGTCCTTCTTCAGCTTCGACTTCGTGCCCCACGGCAGGCCGAGCAGCACGTCGAGATAATTGCGGATCACCGTCGCCTCCGCGCTCATCGGCTGCATCGAGCGCAGCTTCTTCAGCTCCGCCTGAGCTTTTGCGCGGGCTTCCTTGGAAAGCTTGGTCTTCTCGATCTTCTCGGTGAGCTCGGCAATCTCGTTGCCCTCGCCCTCGTCCCCGCCGCCGAGCTCGGACTGGATCGCCTTGAGCTGCTCGTTCAGGTAGTATTCGCGCTGGGTCTTTTCCATCTGGCGCTTCACGCGCCCGCGGATGCGGCGCTCGACCTGGAGCACCGACAGTTCGCCTTCCATGAAGGCCATGACCAGCTCAAGCCGCTTCAGCGGATTGCCCTCGGTCAGGAGGCTCTGCTTGTCGGCCACCTTGGCGCTGATCGCGGCGGCAATGGTGTCGGCAAGCTGGCCGGCGTCGTCGACCTCGGAGAGATCGACGCCCGCATCCTCGCCGAGCTTCTTGTTGAGCTTCACATACTCGCCGAATTGTTCGACCACCTGGCGCATCAGCGCGGTGACCTCGCTGCCCGATACGGTCTCGGGCGCGATGGTCTCGACCTCGGCGACGAGGTGCGTGCCGACATCCTCGAGCGCCCTTAGCCGCGTGCGGGTCTTGCCCTCGACCAGCACGCGGACCGTGCCGTCGGGGAGCTTGAGCAGCTGGAGCACCTGCGCGATCACGCCGACGTCATAGAGGTCGTCGCCCTCGGGGTCGTCGCAGCCCGGATCGAGCTGGGCGAGCAGGACGATGTCCTTGGAGGCCTCCATCGCCGCTTCCAAGGCCGCCACGGACTTGTCGCGCCCGACGAAAAGGGGCACGACCATGCCGGGGAAGACGACGATGTCGCGAAGGGGGAGCAGGGGGAAGGTCTGAGTCATGTTGGAGATATGGGAAGCGGCAGGGCCCATCGCAATGGGGCACGCGGGCTAGGTTGTGGACATGAATGACTGAGATTTAAGACTTTGAGCTTAGGCTCTCCCGCAACCCATGGGAGGAAGTGATGAAGGCGATGTTCTGGGTGATGGGAGGTTTTGTGTTGCTCGCCCTGTCGCACGCGATCGAAGCTGTCGGCGACACCGGGACAAATCCGAGCGAACGTCTGCCGATCTATTTCCTCGCACTCGCCGTCCTGCTCGGCGCCGCGTTCTGCTTCATCAAGGCGGGTCGGGTTCTGTGGGACAACTTCACGGGCAAGAATCGGGGCGGCGGATCAGGTGGAAGCGGCCCGGAGGGGGACGCGCGCCCCGCCCGCCGTCTGGCTGACCCCGTGCCCGCCGACGGCTCCGACAGTTTCGATGCCGATGCAGCCTTCGCCCGCTACATGGAGCAGCGCGGCGATAGCCGGCCGCAGGCTCCTCCCGCGTCGGGCCAGAGCACGCCGCTGCCGCAGCCGCGCGGGTTCGGACGCAAGGGCGCCTGACCCTCTCTCGGAGAGCGTCTCGCCCCCGCATGCACCGATCGGCAGATCCCCACGCGGTGTTAACCCTCACCCGCTATTTCTCGGTCCGTGCGAACCGGAGCGACGCGCGATGAAGACCGTGACCTGGATTGCCTGCGGCCTCGGCCTCAACATCGCCGCCGCCGCGCTGCACGGTGGGGGCGCGCCGCAAGCGATCATGGACATGGGTGTCGGCGGCACCCTCCCAAAGCTGCTGATGGTGGCGGCGGGCAACATCTGCATCTGGCGCGGCCTGCGCAGCGCACTGGCCGACCTGTGGGGCGTGGCGACCGGCAAGACCTACCGCAAGCCCGAGGGCCGCAGCCGCTTCAGCGAAGAGGAGCTGCCGGTCTCCGACTTCGACGCAGACGAGGCCTTTGCGCGCTACATGGAGCAGCGCAAGTTGCGCGAGAGCGAGGAGCCCGCACCGCAACCAGCCCCCCCGGCTCCCGCGCCCGTACAGCGCGGGGGCTTCGGACGAAAGGCGGTCTAGTCTCGCCTCACCCCAATCCCGGCAGGTTGAAGCCCGGCGGAAGGCCCATCGAGGACTGCATGTCCTTCATCTGCTGTTCCGACACACGGTCCGCCCGGTCGCGCGCGTCGTTGAAGGCGGCCGCGACCAGATCCTCGAGGATCTGCTTGTCGTCGGGCACCATCAGGCTGTCATCGATCGCCACCCCGAGGATGCGGCCCTTGGCGCTGGCACGGACCTTGACGAGGCCCCCGCCCGCCTGACCCTCGACTTCGATCGAATCGAGCTTCACCTGCATCTCGTTCATCTGCTTCTGGATGGTCTCGGCAGCCTTCTGGGCGGCGGCCATCATCTCTTCCATCGACTTCATCGGGGGTACTCCATCACTTCCAGGGGGGGCTAGAGCTCGGGCTTCCCCCACCGACTGCGGCCTTCAAGGGGGCGTCCAGCAGTTCGGCATCGGGGAAGGCTTCGAATGCGGCCTTGACCAGGGGGTCCGAGCGGATGCGCGCGTCCTCGGCGGCGGCAGCGGCCTCGGCAGCTTCGCGCAAGGAGGGCTGCGCTTGCCCGGAGCCGCGCTCGACCTGCCAGCGCTTGGCCGTAAGCTTGAACAGCGCCTCGCGGATCTCAGGCGCGGGGTCATCGGGGAAACTGTCGGCCTGCTGGTAGACGAGGCGCTCGGGACCGAGCTCGATCACCCGCACCCGGTCACGCATCATCTGGGCGATGCGCAGCTGGCCCGAGGCGTCGACCGCGTCGACCAGCGTGGCCCAGCTCTGGTTGGGCGAGGCCGCCACCGGCGCGGGGGCCGGCGCGGCGCCCTCGGCCACCGGCGCAGCTGCGAGCCCGCCCGCCGCCAGCTCCTCGATCCGCCGCGCGAGCTTGCCCGGGTCAGGCATCTGTGCGGCATGAAGGATGCGCAGCAGCGCCATCTGGAGCGAGACCAGCGGATCGGGGCCGGTGCGCACCTCGTCGTGCCCCTTGAGCAGCAACTGCCACAGCCGGTGCAACTCCGCCGCCCCGAGCCGCGCGGCGAAATCGGCGAGCGCGGCGCGCTCGTCCTCGGCCGCCGCATCGGGTTCGCCGCCCGAGACCTGCGCAAGGGTGACGCGGTGGACAAGGTCCATCAGCGCACGCATCAGCGCGAGTGGCTCGACACCCAGCGCATATTGCTCGTCAACCGCAGCCAGCAAGGCCTTGGCATCGCCCGACAACAGGTGCCCGAGCAGGCGGCGCTGCGCGCTCTTGTCGGCGAGCCCGAGCATGTCGCGCACGCGTGCCGCGGCAACCTTGCCCTCGCCGTCGAGATCGGCATGGGCGATTGCCTGGTCGAGGATCGAGAGCCCGTCGCGCACCGAGCCTTCCGCTGCATTGGCGATGATGCTCAATGCCTCACCCTCGGCCTCCACGCCTTCGAGGGCGCAGACCTTGGCGAAATGTTCGGCCAGCAGCGCGGCGGGAATGCGCCGCAGGTCGAAGCGCTGGGTGCGGCTGAGCACGGTGACCGGAAGCTTGTCGACCTCGGTGGTGGCGAACAGGAATTTCACATGCGGCGGCGGTTCCTCAAGTGTCTTGAGCAAGGCGTTGAAAGCGTTGCGCGACAGCATGTGGACTTCGTCGATGATGTAGATCTTGTAGCGCGCCGAGACCGCCGCATAGCGCACCTGCTCGATGATCTCGCGCACATCGTCGACCCCGGTGTTGGAGGCCGCGTCCATCTCGATCACGTCGATATGGCGGCCTTCGGCGATGGCGGTGCAGGGCTCGCACACCCCGCAGGGGTCGATCGTCGGCCCGCCCTGCCCATCCGGCCCGACGCAGTTCAGCGCCTTGGCGATCAGCCGCGCGGTCGAGGTCTTGCCGACCCCGCGCACCCCGGTCATCAGGAAGGCATGGGCGAGCCGCTCGCGGGCGATGGCATTGGCTAGCGTGCGCACCATAGCCTCCTGCCCGATCAGCTCGGAGAAGGTCTGCGGGCGGTACTTGCGGGCGAGCACGCGGTAGGGCTGCGCGCCGCCCGCCGATGCCGGTGCGGGCCGAGGGGGCTGAGCGGGCGCGGCGGGGGGCGCGGCCGCTGGCGGAGGCGCCTCCGGCGCGGGCGCGGGTGCGGGTGCCGGATCGCCGAACAGCGCGCTCTGCCCTGCCGCCTCGAGCTCGGCGGCGGTCGGCCGGGTGTCTTCCTCGGGCAGGTCGGGATCGGAATCGCTCATTGAACCAAGCTAGGCGCTCGGGCGGGGTTTGTCATGCAGGGCATGGCGGCGATGCCGGTGAAAAGATGTCGGTGAAAAAGGAGCCGGGCGACCCGCCGCAATCCACCTGTGCTGCTGCCTTCCGGCCCTGACACGGTGAGCGGACGCAAACGTCCACCCGACTCCCGGGTGGGCATATGGCGGGAGCCACTGCGAATTTCAACAGAGATTATGGCTCAAACAGGTCCGAAGGGCCGCAAGCGTGAACACCCGGACGGGGCTACGCAACAAGATCAGCGAAAATTATCGGCGTAGGCCTGGAGCTTCAGGCGCTTGGGCGGCGTGGCGATCACGCGCGCGGGGATGCCGTATCTCTCGGCATAGGCCTTGGCCGCATCCTTGTCGGGAAAGGTCAGGCGCACCTGCGACCGGGTGTCGGCACTCCCGGTCCAGCCCATCAGCGGGTCGGCAAAGCGGGCCTCCGGCTGCTCGAATTCCAGCACCCACTCGTCGGTATGGGCCTTGCCGGACTGCATGGCGTGCTTGGGCTTCTGATAGATACGAGCGCTCATGCCCGCCCCTTAATTCACGAATCGCTCCGGTTGAAGGCATTTTTGGTCTTCATGCTCGGCTTCTCCAGCCAAGGCTGGTCGGGCCAGCGGTGCTTGGGATAGCGGCCCTTCATGTCCTTCACCACATCGCGCCAGCTGCCGCGCCAGAAGCCGGGAAGATCGCGGGTCGACTGCACCGGACGCCCGCCGGGGCTGGTGAGCTTGAGCAGCAGCGGTGTGCTGCCGATCATCGGCTGCGCGTCAAGCCCGAACAGCCCCTGCACCCTGACCTCGACGCTCGGCGCATCGTCGCCAGCGTAGTCGATCAGGTGGCGGGTATCGGCAGGCGAGGTGAAGTGCGTGGGCGCTGCCTTGTCGAGCGCCTGTCGCTCGGTCCAGTCGAGCAGGCTCAATGCCGCCTCGACATAGCGGTGCGGCGGCAACTCGAGGTCACGACGACCGGAGAGCAGCGGGACGAGCCACTCGGCAGCGCGTGTGCGCAGGGTTTCGGGCGAAAGCGTCTCGACCCCGGCAAAGCGGGCGCGGGCGAGGAAGCCCGCCGGGAGCACTTCCCCCAGCTTCTCCAGCGCCTTCTCCACAAGGATATCCACAAGCAGCGCAGGATCGGGCGAAGGCTCGGGCACGCTCGCCAGCACGATCGCGCCGAGCCGCCGTTCACGCCGTGCCTCGACGCGGTTCTTCTCGTTATTCCAGCGGGTTGTGACGCGTTGCTGAAGCTCGCTCGCAAACAGCGCGGCGATGCGTTCTGGCGCGATCTCCGCGCCCGCGGTGATGCGCGCACCCTTGGCTTGCCCCTGCGCGTCGCCGATCACGATCCACTCGGCGCGGGCGAGCGGCGAGGCGGGGTCGAGGATGTAGCCCCGCCCCCCGGCGCTCTGCCAGTGCTCGCCGCTGGCGTCGCGGCGACGCGCGACAAAGTCGGGCCGGGCGAGCGCAAGCGCCTCGGCGGCGTCCTGCACAGGGCTTTCGCCGATCACGCTGGCGAGCTTGGCCGCCTGCCCCGCCCAGCGCTTTGCGATCCCCGCCGCCGCGCTGCTGCGCGGCGCGCGGTCGCCGCGCCAGCGGACGAGGCGCTGCATCAGGTCCTCCCCGCGCCCGCCCAGTCCGCGCTCCTGCAAGAGCATCACCAGCCGCGCCGCATCCTCGCCCACGCCCGCCGCCGCCCCGTGGAGCACGGCTGCGGCCTGATCGGGCGCCATCGGCAGGCTCGCGATCGCCTGCCCGAGCGCGGTGATCCGCCCGGCCTGATCGAGCGCACCGAGCGCTTCCAGCGCACGCCTTGCAGCGGCGGTCGAGGCTTCCGGCGGCGGATCGAGCCATGGCAGGCCCGCCGGATCGGCCGTCCCCCATTTCGCCAGCCGCAGCAACAGCGGGGCGAGGTCGGCCTGCATGATCTCGGCCGGCGCGAAGGGCGGGAGCCCCGCGTGCGCGGCCTCCTCCCACAGGCGGTAGGCCACCCCCGGCCC
>NZ_LSJS01000154.1 GCF_001557325.1 Erythrobacter donghaensis | reverse complement strand
GATACCGACATCGCGTTGATCACCGTCGCCGCGCGCGACCTTCAACCGATTGCTCAGGGAGACTCGCAGTCGCTCAAGGTCGGCGATCTTGCCTTTGCTGTCGGCTACCCGTTGGGCCTTGAACAGACGTTGACCATGGGGATCGTCAGCGGTCTCGGCCGTTCGGGAATTGGTGAGGGCCTCGAAGATTATATCCAGACCGATGCGCCCATCAATTCAGGCAACTCGGGCGGTGCTTTGTTGGATAGCCGGGGTCGCCTGATTGGTATCAACACGGCAATTCTCTCGGGCCGCGGCGGCGGTAATATCGGTATCGGCTTTGCCGTACCCATTCAGATGGCAATGGGTGTAGCCGATCAGTTGCGCCAGTTTGGCGAGGTCAAGCGTGGCAGGATCGGCGTGACAA
>NZ_LSJS01000153.1 GCF_001557325.1 Erythrobacter donghaensis | reverse complement strand
CGCGCTGCCGTTTCCGCTGATCGTGCTCGGGGCGGGGGCGGTCGGCATCCTGATCGCACGGCAACGGCCCGACCTGCTGGCGCTGAAGCCGGGCAAGGCGGGCGCGGTGCTGCCCGCGCGGCCATGGCGCACCACCATCCTCGCGGTGCTCGTCTGGGGCGCGATCTGGGCCGCGCCGATGGCGCTGATCGCCGCCACGCTGGGCGAGAGCCACGTGCTGTGGCAGGTGGGTGCCTTCTTCTCGCAGCTTGCGATCGTCACCTTCGGCGGGGCCTATGCCGTGCTCGCCTACATGGCGCAGGAGGCGGTGCAGGGCTTCGGCTGGCTGCAACCCGGCGAGATGGCCGACGGGCTGGGGCTGGCCGAGACCACGCCGGGGCCGCTGATTCTGGTGACTCAGTTCGTCGGCTACCTCGCGGCCTTCCGCGCGCCTGAGCCCTTCACGCCGCTGGTCGCCGGACTGCTCGGCGCGGGGCTGACGACCTGGGTGACCTTCGCGCCGTGCTTCCTGTGGATCTTCGCGCTCGCGCCGTGGATCGACCGGCTGGGGCAGGCGGTGTGGCTGAAGGGCGGGCTCGCGGCGGTGACCGCGGCGGTGGTGGGGGTGATCGCCAACCTCACCGTGTGGTTCGCGCTCCACGTGCTGTTCGCCCGCGTCGGTGCGGTGGAGGCGGGGCCCCTGCGGCTCTCGTGGCCGGAGCTCGCCAGCTTCGACTGGCGAGCGGGCGTGCTCGCGGCGCTCGCCTTCGCGCTCGCCTTCGCGCTCGTCCTTGTCGGCTAGCCCCGCGGCTCGCGGTCAGACCGTGTCGCCCTCGAACGGGGGCACCGGCGCGATCGGGTCGGAGAGGCGGATGGTGTCGAGGATCTGCGCGGTCCGGTCGCGCACGTCGAGCATCAGCGCGCGGGTGCGGCACTCGCCTTCCTCGAGGCAGTTCTTGCATTTCTCGTGGGCATAGCGGCTCGCACAGGGCACCAGTGCGAGGCTGCCGCGCATGTGGCGGATGAGGTCGCCATAGGTGATGTCGAGCGGGGGGATGGCGAGCCAGTAGCCCCCGTCGCGCCCGCGCAGCGATTCGACCAGCCCGGCGCGCGCCAGTTCGGACAGGATCACCGTCAGGAACTTGGCCGGGATCTTCTGCGTCTCGGCGATCGCGGCAAGCTGCACCGGCCCCTGGCCATAATTGTCGGCAAGGTGCTGCATCGCGCGGATCGCATAGCGGGTCTTCTGCGAGAGCATCGGACACCGTCTATCCGCCCCCCGGGCAGGGAGGTCAAGCGCGGCAGGCCGCTGCTGCACGCTCGCAAGCCTGCCCCCGTTCACCGCGCGAGGCTGTCAACCCGCCGCAAGGGTGCGCTAGACCTGCCGCCATGGCCACCGCCCCCGCCGAATCGCCCGCCGATGCGCCCGATTACTGCGATCTCGATCCTTTCAGCCTGCGTGCGGCGGGCCACGATTTCACCTTCTATCCCCACGGGCAGGACCGGCTGAAGGCGCTCGTCGCGCTGATCGAGAGCGCGCGGGAGAGCCTGCGCGTCTTCTACTACCTGTTCGACAGCGACGTCTCGGGCACCATGGTGCGCGACGCGCTGGTCGCCGCCGCGCGTCGCGGGGTCAAGGTCGACCTGATCGTCGATGATTTCGGCAATGATGCGGGCGCGGCGTTTTTCGATCCGCTGGTCGAGGCCGGCGGCAGTTTCGCGATCTTCAGCCCGAATTGGGGCACGCGCTACCTCGTGCGCAACCACCAGAAGATGACCATCGCCGACGGGGCGCGGGTGATGACCGGGGGCGCCAATGTCTCCGACCACTATTTCGCGATCCCCGCCGAGAACGGCTGGTGCGACCTCTCGGTGGTGATCGAGGGGCCGGTGGTGGAACAGTTCACCCGCTGGTTCGGCCTGCTCCAGAGCTGGGTCGCCAATGCGGCGGAAGGACGCACCCGCCAGCTGCGGCGGCTGCGCGACATCGTCAAGGACTGGGACGGCGGAGACGGCCCTGTGCGCCTGCTGGTCGGGGGGCCGCTGGTGCGCAAGGGGCACTGGGCCTGGGTGCTGCGCAAGGATCTGGTCGGCGCCATACGGCTCGACACGGTCTCGGCCTATTTCTCTCCGCCGAGGAGCTTCCGCCGCCTGATCGCCCGCGTCGGCCAGCGCGGACAGGCACGCATGATCATGGCCGGCAAGTCCGACATCGCCGCCGCGATCGACATGGCGCGGCTGCTCTACGGCAAGCTGCTGCGCGCGCGGGTGCGGATCTTTGAGTTCGGGATCTGCAAGCTCCACATGAAGCTGCTGGTGGTTGACGACATCGCCTATGTCGGCAGCGCCAATCTCGACAAGCGGAGCTTCCGCATCAATGTCGAGCTGATGGTCAGGATCGAGGATGCGGGGCTGGCGGCGGAATTGCGCAAGCTGATCGACCATCTCGAAGCCTCGAGCGAGCCGATCACGCCGGGCTGGTATGCCCGCAACAGCACCTTCTGGAACCGGCTGCGCTGGCGGATCGCCTACTGGCTGAGCCTTGCGGATTACCGCATCAGCAAGGCGGGGACGCGCTGAGGGCGAGGGGAGGCACTGGTCCGGCGGCTTCGATCGACGGGTCTGCATGCCCCGGCTTTCGTTCGAGCTTGCTTCTCAGAGCCGCGACTATCGTGTCGGCAAGCGCCGGATCCTCGACTGCGCGGGCCATGGAGATGCCGCCCGAGAGCATGGCGAGCATGGCGATGGCTTCGGCCTGATCGGCCTTGCTGTCTCCGCTGGCCATGCCCGAGGCGAGAGTGTCGATCGCCCGCCGCAGTTGCGTCTCATAGGCCGAACGGGTCTCAGCGTCGGCGCGCGCGACCTCGCCCGTCAGGCTCTGCAATGCGCAGCTTTCGGCAAGGTCGCAGCTGCGCCGGTCGGTGAGGTAGAAGTCGACGAAGCGCGCCACCCACGCGCCGCCCTCTGCCTTCATGCCGGCGATGCCATCGGCAAGGTCGGCCATGCCGGCCGCGACCGCTTCGCGGAAGGCGTCCTTCTTCGACCGGAAGTGGGCGTAAAACGCACCGGAGGTGACCCCGGCAGACTTCGCCAGACCGTCGACTCCCAACCCGCCATAGCCCTGGCTGCGGAAGCCCCGCCCCGCACTCGCGAGTATTTTCGCGCGGCTTTCTTCTTTTTTACCAACGGGATGTGACATGAACACCGCCTTCCAAATAACGAACGCTATTTTGTCGTTGACTACATAACGATCGCTATATTATCACTGCATCACGGTCGTTATATCGCGATCGTGATGCCGAGGCAAACGCTGCGGCATGCCCATGCCGATAAGGAGCCCCCCATGGCCAAAGCCTTCGTCTACACCGAACTGCAGAACTCCCTCCCGTTCGAATCCGCGCCGTGGCGCGAGCTCAATCCCGTGATCCTCGAGCAGCCCGGCTTCCGCAACAAGACCTGGCTTTCGGGCGTCATCAACAACTCGGTCGGCGGGTTCTACGAGTTCGATTCGATCGAGAACGCCAAGACCTTCGTCACCGGCTATTTCCCGGGCGAGGCGCGCAAGTTCGGCGTCGCCCAGACCACGCGGGTGTTCGATGGCGACGTGGTGGAGGAAGCCAGCCGCTATCTGAACTCGGTCCACTTCGGCGGCACCGTCACGGTTACGCCGGGCGCCTTCGTCTATACCGAGGCGCAGATTTCCGCCAATTTCGCCGACGCCCCGTGGCGCGCGATGAACCCGATTCTCAAGGCCCAGCCGGGCCTCTTGCACAAGACGTGGCTGTCGGGGGTGCACACCCAGTCGGTCGGCGGCTTCTACGCCTTCGATACGGTCGAGAACGCGACGCGGTTCGTGACCGACTATTTCCCGACCGAAACCGCCGGGCTGAACGTCGCCTACACCACCCGCATCTTCGATGCGGCGCTGGTCGCCGAAGCGAGCCGCGGGGTGAACTCGCAGTTCTTCGGCTGACCCCCGCGCGGCCGGCGCACTCCCCCATGCGCCGGCCGCAACCTTGCGATGACCCCTGGCGACAAAGGACCATGACAATGGCGATTGCCACCCCCGCGCTGATGCGCGCCGTGTTTACCCATCATCTCGAACGGCTCGACGCCCTGCTGGCGATCGCGGCGGAGCAGGCCCCGGACGACGAGGCGATCCTTGCCGCGCGCCTCCATCCCGACATGCATCCGCTGGTCCGGCAGGTCCAGATCGCCTGCGACATCGCCAAGAATGCCGCCGCGCGGCTGACGGCGACGCCGGCGCCGTCTTTCGCCGATGACGAGGACAGCATCGCTGCCCTGCGCAGGCGCATCGCCGACACCCTCGCATTCCTCGCCACCATTGAAGAGGAGGCCTGGGCCGGCGCCGAAAGCCGCCGCGTCGCCTTTGCTTTCGGCGGCAGGCCGGTCGAAGCTGGCGGAGAGGATTACCTGCTCGGCTTTGCCGTGCCGAACTGCTTGTTCCACACTGCAATCACCTACGCGATCCTGCGCAACCTCGGCATCCCGCTGGGCAAGCGCGACTTCCTGGGTTCGCCGCAGGGACTTGAGGGGCTGTGATGACCACGCAGCTTCAGGAGACACCCGCTCCCGCCGCCCCCACGACCGGCCTGCTCGGCCAGCCGCGCCTGCTCCACACCATGATCCGCGTGCGCGATCTTGGCCGCAGTCTCGACTTCTATGTCGGGCTGCTGGGCATGCGCCTGCTGAGGCTCAAGGACTTTCCGGACGGCAAGTTCACGCTCGCCTTCGTGGGTTACGGTGACGAGAGCAGCACGGCGGTGATCGAGCTGACCCACAATTGGGGCACCCATGACTATGACCTCGGCACCGCATGGGGGCATATCGCGCTGGGTGTCGCTGATGTTGACCGGGCGGTCGCCGAGCTCCGCGCTGTCGGGGTCAGCGTGGTTCGCCCTGCCGGCCCGCTCAAGGGCGATCCGAGCGAGGTGATCGCCTTCATCGAAGACCCGGACGGCTATCGCATCGAGCTCATCCAGAAGACGGCCGAGGAGTCCCTGAAATGGACAGCTCTGCTGTAAACGCTGCTCACCGGATTGGCATCGCCGTGCTGGCCCTTGCGCTCTACGCGCTCGGGCTGCCCGTGCCACTGATTGCACCGACCGAATGGCTGATGCCGGCTAACCGGGCGACCTTGCACGGCCAATGCTGCGCGACGAAATCCGCCATGATGTAGGCGCAAGGCCCAATCCTCACCGATTGCTGAACTTCGGAGCCGTCATTCTGCTTGCCGCTCAGGCCCTGCCATCCACGCCCATCCGGCAGCACCCCGAAACCCGCCCCTCGCTATTCGTAACCGTAGTCCGAATAGTCCTTGAAGTTGGGCGAGGTGAACTTGGTGATGTCGCTCTGGAAGTGGAGCGGGACGTTGCCGGTCGAGCCGTGGCGCTGTTTCGCCACGATCAGCGTCGCGCGGCCGACCAGCCCCTCGAACTTCTCCTCCCACGCCCGGTATTTCTCCTGCACGTCCGGGGTGGAGGAGGCGTCGGGCGTGTCGGGCTTGACCAGCAGGTGGTAATAGTCGCCGCGGAAGATGAACCACACCATGTCCGCGTCCTGCTCGATCGAGCCGGATTCGCGCAGGTCGGAGAGCTGCGGGCGCTTGTCCTCGCGGCTTTCGACCGCGCGGCTGAGCTGGGAGAGCGCGATCACCGGAACCTGCAATTCCTTCGCCAGCGTCTTGAGGCCGCGGCTGATCTCGGAGATTTCGTTGACGCGGTTGTCGTTGGCTCTCCCCGAGCCCTGCAGCAGTTGCAGGTAGTCGACGATGATGAGGCCGATGTCGTGCCGCCGCTTCATCCGCCGCGCGCGGGTGCGCAGGGCGGCGATGGTGAGCGCGGGCGTGTCGTCGATATAGAGCGGCAGTTCGGCCAGGCGCTGGCTGGCGTAGGAGAGCTTCTGGAAGTCCTCGCGGGTGAGTTTACCGCTGCGCAGCGCCTCGGAGGAAATCTCCGCCTGCTCGGCAAGGATACGCGTCGCCAGCTGGTCAGAGCTCATTTCGAGGCTGAAGAAGGCGACCGGCGCGCCGTAGTTGAACTCGCCGCCGTTGCGCTGCCATTCCAGATGCGCCTCGGCGCAATTGAAGGCGATGTTGGTGGCGAGCGAGGTCTTGCCCATGCCCGGGCGCCCGGCGAGGATCACGAGGTCGGAATTGTGGAGGCCGCTGGTCTTCTGGTCGATGGTCGCGAGGCCGGTGGTCTTGCCCGACAGGCCCCCGCCGGAGTTCATCGCGGCCTCGGCCATCTTGATCGCGGTCAGCGCCGCCTCGCGGAAGGTCGCCGCCTCGCGGCCGGTGCTGGCACCCTCGGCGACCTTGAAGAGGTCGGCCTCGGCCTGCGCGATGCGGTCCAGCGGCGAGGTGTCTTCCGAGGTGTCGAGCGCGCCTTCGACAAGGCCCCGCCCGACGCTCACCAGCTCGCGCAGCAGGGCCAGGTCGTAGATCTGCTGGGCCAGCTCGCGCGGCACCAGTAGCCCAGCGCCGCTGGCGGTGAGCTGGGCGAGGTAGGACGTGCCGCCCAGCTCGCGCAGCGCCTCGTCCGCCTCGAAGAAGGGGCGCAGCGTGACCGGCGAGGCGGTGGCGTTGCGCTCGATCAGCGCCAGCACGCGCTCGTAGATGCGCGCGTGGAGGGGCTCGAAGAAATGGTCGGGGCGGATCGGGACCGGCAGTTCCTCGATCACCCGGTTGTCGATCAGCACCGCGCCGAGGAAGGCGGCCTCGGCATCGAGATTGGCGGGCAGCTTCTTCACCGGCAGCTCGCTGCCAGGGTCTTGGGGTTTGATCGGGGTGACTTTTTCGGGTTCGGCCATGGGGGGCCTGATGCGCTCCCCGCCCGGTCGGAGCAAGGGCGAAGCGGGGCGATATTTATTTCGCACGCTGTGGATAGTGGGGAGAGTGCGTCGAAGTGCTTGAAGTGCGTGCCCTCGATCTGCGAAGGCGGGGAAGTCATGGCCGATACGCCGCCCGATTCCCTGCCTCCCTCCCTCGCGCCCGGCGCTGCGGGGGCGCAGCGCATTGCCCAGGTCACGCTCGACGAGGCGACGATCCTGTGGCGCAATGCCGATGTCGAGCAGGAACGCCGCGTCGCGATCTACGACCTGATCGAGGAAAACACCTTCAGGCCGCTGCGCAGCGCGGAGCGCGGGGCGAGCGGGCCCTACCACCTCCACCTCTCCGTCACCGACGGGCGGCTGGCGATGGACATCAAGGACACCGCCGACCTGCTGCTCGAGACGCTGCTGATCGGCATGGCGCGCTTCCGCCGCCCGATCCGCGAATATTTCGCGATCTGCGACAGCTATTATCAGGCGATCCGCAAGGCGACCCCGGCCGAGATCGAGACGATCGACATGGCGCGGCGCGGCATCCACAACAACGCCGCCGAACTGCTGCTCGAGCGGCTCGAGGGCAAGGTCGAGACCGATTTCGCCACCGCGCGGCGGCTGTTCACGCTGATCTGCGTGCTGCACATCAAGGGCTGAGGGGTATGGCCAGGACATCCAAGGCCCGCGCGCGCCGCGCGCCGCGGCGCTGGCTGCTGCGGCTGGCGGCGCTGCTGGTGCTGTTCGGCCTCGCCTTTGCCGCGTGGCTGTGGTGGGACATGCGCAGCTGGCGGCCCGAACCGGCGCTCTATCCGGAGCAGGGCGCGCTGGTGCCTGCGGGCACCGCGCCGGTGCGGTTCGAGACGCTGAAGGCGATCGGCGCAAGCTTCGTCTACTTGCCCCTCGCCAGCGGCCCGGGCGCCGACGGCCCCGGCGGCTTCGCCGACCGCTTCGCGCAGGCCCGCCGGGCCGGGCTCAAGGTCGGCGTCGTCCTGCGCTTCGACCCCTGCCTCGGCGCCGACGCGCAGAGCGGGGTCTTCGCGCAGATGGTGACGCGCGACCCCGACCTGCTGCCCCCCGCGATCGCGCTCGAGCGGCTCGCCGATGCCTGCGACCCCAGAGTCAGCGACGCGGCGGTCGAGAGCGAGCTGATGACACTCATCAACCAGATCGAGCTCCACGCGGGCAGGCCCGTGATCCTCAAGCTCGCTCCCGCCTTCGAGGCGCGCCACCGCACCGCCGCCGCGCTCGCCCGCGACCTGTGGCTGGCGCGCGACCGGGCGCGGCCGGACTATGCGGGGCGGCCGTGGCTGCTATGGAGCGCCAACAGCGCCCGGGTGACCGAGGCGGGCGAGGAGCCGGTGGAATGGGTGGTGGTGCAGAAGTGATGCTCGATAGCGCACAGGAACAGGCCCTGATCGCCGCCGCCTTTGCTGCGGCCGAACAGGCTTATGCCCCCTATTCGGACTACCCCGTCGGCGCGGCGCTGCTGTTCGATGACGGCGCGGTCGTGACCGGGTGCAATGTCGAGAACGCCAGCTACGGCCTGTCGCTCTGCGCCGAGACCGTCGCCATCGCCAAGGCGCTCGGGGAAGGGCGGCGCGGGCATCTTCGAACCAATGCGGTTGGCGCCAACCTCAACCGCGAATGG
>NZ_LSJS01000152.1 GCF_001557325.1 Erythrobacter donghaensis | reverse complement strand
CGACGGGCCGTTCGCGCCCCGCCACCACCAGCACCACCCGTGCCCCCATTGCCCGCGCCTGATCGAGCGCGGTCATGATCCGGTCATAGGCAGTGTCGAGCGTGTGGCCGTGGAGATCGAGCGTCAGATCGGGCTCCACCCTCCCGCCCTTCACCCGCCGGTCCCAGTGGGAATCGAGGCCGACCTCCCCCACCGGGGGAGTGGGTCCGCCGGGCGCAGCCCGGGGGTGGAGGGGCACGCGCGGTGCTCCGAAAGGCTTGGGAGGTTTGGCGACCTTGGCCGGTGCCTTCGGAACAGCCGCGGGTGCCCCTCCACCAACCTTCGGTTGGTCCCCTTCCGCGTTCCGGGGAGGAACCGGCCGCTTCTTGCCCGGCAGCGGCTTCACGCTGGCGGCAAGGTGCGCCCAGGCCGCCTGCTCGCCGATCGAAAGACCGCGCGGCGCTCTCATCGCCTTGCCGAGAGCCTTGCCGCGGCCTCCTTGGGGAGCAGCACATAGGCGCGCCCGCGCCCGCTCATCCCGCCTGCGATCCGGCGCGCATCCTCGCCCGCGCCCCAGAAGGTGTCGAACCGGTTCGCGCCCTTGATCGCACCGCCGGTGTCCTGCGCCACCCACAAGCCGTTCGCCTCGGGCCGGTCGAGATCGAGCCACACCGGCGCGCCCAGCGGCACATAGGCCGGGTCCGCTGCAACGGAGCTTTCGCGCCGCACCGGCACGCCCAGCGCGCCCAAGGGCCCATCGCCCTTCACCTCGGTGAAGAACACCCAGCTCTTGTTCTCGCGCATCAGCGCGCGGCCTTCCGCCGGGTTCTCGCGGATATAGGCCATGATGCCCTGCATCGAGCCCGAATACTGCCCCGGCCCACTCCCCAGCAGGCCGCGCTCGCGCATTACCCCGCCAATGCCGACATATTCGCGCCCGTTCTTCCCGGCATAGCCGATGCGGATCACCTCGCCTTCGGGGGTGATGAGCCGCCCGGAACCCTGGATCTGGAGAAAGAAGAATTCGACCGGATCGGCGGCCCAGGCGATCACCGGCGCCTTGCCTGCGAGCGCCCCGTCCTCGATCGCCGCGCGGTCGTGGTAGAGCACGAAGCGGCCCTGCTCGTCATAGCGCCCGAGCGGCGGGCGGCCGGTGCGCTCGGAGGGCTTCACGTCGTCGGGCCAGCCGCGCACCAGATCGGAAGGCATGGCATAGACCGGCACCTCGTAGCCGGGGCGACGGGTGCGGCTGCCGGCGATCTCGGGTTCGAAATAGCCGGTGGCGAAAGCCTTGCCGTCGCCGACCTGCACGGGGGTGAATTCCTCGGCGAAGAACGCCCGCGCGCGCGACGGCGGCGCGACGCGCGCGCGCTCACAGACCCCTGCCCAATCCTCGCGGCGGGTCAGCCCGCTTGCATCCTCCCGGGCGAGCAGCCGGGGGCACGATTCGATGAAGCTCGCCAGCGCCCCGCGGGCATCGGCATCGGCAAGGGCGAGCCCGGCAAGCGCGGGCCCGAGCGCGACGCCCGCCATCACCGCATTGGCCGCGGCCGGCGCGACGGGGGTGCTCACCGCGGGCTGAGGCACCACCCGCCCGCAAGCCGCCAGCAGCAGCAGCAAGGCCACGGCAGGCAGCATGCGCATCGGTCAGCTCCTCATCGGGGCGGGCCGCCTGCGGCCGCGCATTCAGCCTTCGTCGGTCTCGTCGAGCAGCCAGTTGGGATCACGCGCGGTGACATTGCGCGAGAAGGTCCACACGTCGCGGCTCTCGATCGCATCGTCGAGCGATCCGGCAATCACGGTGCCATCCCGGTCGCGGGTCACGGCGGCGATGTCGGCCACGAACAGCAGCGCGATGCGCGCCATCCGGCCATCGAGCGCGGCCGAGTGGATGCGCACTTCCTCGATCCGGATCAGCTTGTTGTCCATCCGCTCGCCCGCCGCCTCGCGCGCGTCGATCGCGGCGATGAAACCGGCGTAGACATCATCGTCGCACAGCTCGCGCAGGGTCTCGCGGTCACCCTTCCAGAAGGCTTCGAGGATCATGCGGTAGGCACCGCGCGCGCCGTCGAGGAACTGCGCGAGGTTGAACTTGCTGTCGGCCGCGGCGATTTCGCGCAGCGCGCGCTCGACCGCGGGCATCACGCCTTCGAGCTCCACGGCGCGCGGGGCAGGAACGGCGGCGGGAATCGCGGCCGGGCGAACCGCGGGAGGCTCGTCCGCTTCGAACCGCTGCGGCACCGGCTCCTCTTCCTGCTCGGCGCGCCGGCCGAGCACCGAATAGAGGCGCAGGCCGAGAAACGCGGCCACCATGGCGAGGAGAACGATTTCGAGCACTATCACAATCCGATCGTCGCATCTGGCGGGGGCCGGGGGTCGCCGCGCCGCCGTGAGGAACAACACCCTGCCTTAAATAGGGAGTCATTACAATTCGCCAACGCCCGATAGGTTGCGGCGCGGGGCAAAGCAATTCGCGCAAGGCGCGCGGTTGCGGCGGCCCCGCGCCCCTGCTAGGCGCGCCCGCAGACCGCCCGCGCACGGCGCTCGTGCAGCGGACGCACCACCGATTACTCATTTTGAAAGACTGGCAAGACCATGGCCGAAGAAGAAGGCGTCCTCACCAACCTCGACACCACCGGCGGCGCGGGCCCGCAGCCCAATGGCGAGGACACCTCGCCCGCGGTCGGGATCATCACCCAGTACGTGAAGGATCTCTCGGTCGAGAACCCGGCCGCGCCCGACGTCTACCAGTGGCCCGAGCCGCCGCAGATCGACGTGCAGTTCAACATCGGCGCAGAGAAGGTCAGCCCCGACGTGCACGAAGTGACGCTCAAGCTGACCCTCACCGCCGCCTCGCAGCGCGGCACGATGTACATCGTCGACCTCGCCTATTGCGGGCTTGTCGGCATGCGCAACGTGCCCGAGGAGCAGGGCCACGCCTTCCTCTATGCCGAAGCGCCGCGCCTCTTGTTCCCCTTCGCCCGCCGCGTCGTCGCCGATGCCGTGCGCGATGCGGGCTTCCCGCCGCTGATGGTCGATCCGGTCGATTTCAACGGGATCTACGCCCAGCAGCTCGCCGCGCGCCGGGCCGAGGAGGCCGCCGGCGGCGAACCGATCAAGCCGGTCACGGGCAACGCCTGACCCTGACGCCCTGGTGGGGGTCCGGCCATGAGCCTTCTCAGGAACGTCGGAACGATCGGCGGGCTGACGCTGGTGAGCCGCCTCGCCGGGATGGCGCGCGAGATGATATTCGCGCGCGTGCTCGGCGCCAATGCGGTGACCGATGCGTGGTTTCAGGCCTTCATCATCCCCAACGTGTTCCGCCGGCTGTTTGCCGAGGGGGCGTTTTCGGCGGCCTTCGTGCCGATGTTCTCGAAGCGCCTCCACGGCGCGGCGACGCCCGAGGAGGGACTTGAGGACGCGCGCGCATTCAGCGCCGATGTGCTGAGCGTCTTCCTGCCCGTGCTGATCGCGCTGGTGGCGCTGTTCGAGCTTGCGATGCCCGCGGTGATCTGGCTGCTGTCGGAAAAGTCGCTCGATCCGCAGACCTTTGCGCTCAGCGTCGATTTTGCGCGGATCATGTTCCCCTACATCGTCCTCGTCAGCCTGGTGACGCTGTTCACCGGCATGCTCAACAGCGTCTCGCGGTTTGCGCCCGGGGCGAGCTTTCCGATCATTCTCAACCTCGTGCTGATCGCGGCGCTGCTGATCGGCGAGCGCTGGATGGCGGCGGGGGCGAGCCTTGAGGAGGTGGCCTATGCGATCGCCTGGGCGGTGACGCTGGGCGGGGTCTGCCAGTTCGCCTGGCTCTACCATTGGACCCGCGCCGAAGGGTTTCGCCCGAGGCTGGCGTGGCCGCGGCTCACCCCCGAGGTCAAGCGGCTCGGCATCATCGCGCTGCCCGCCGCGATCGGGGGCGGGGCCTACCAGATCAACACGCTCGTCCAGCTCTATTTCCTCAACCAGATCGGCGAGGGCGCAGTCAGCTACATGAACTACGCCGATCGGCTCAACCAGCTCCCGCTCGGCATCATCGGGATCGCGCTTTCGACCGCGATCCTGCCGACGCTCTCCAAATTCGTGGGCAGCGACAACCGCGAGGGCGCAAGCCGGGTCCAGTCCGATGCGATCGAGCTCGCAATGCTGCTGACCCTGCCCGCCACGGTCGCGCTGGCGGTGTGCGCGGAAGCGTTCGTGACGATGATCTTTGCCGGCGGACGGTTCGGCCTTGCGGATGCGGCGGCGACGGGCGCGGTGCTGGCCGCGCTTGTCATGGGCTTGCCGGCCTATGTGCTGGTCAAGGTGCTGGTGCCCAATTTCTATGCGCGCGCCGATACGAAGACGCCGGTGATCGCTGCGTTCATCTCGCTGGGCGTGTTCGTCGCCGCCAGCATTCTGCTCCTCGCAAGCATGGGCGTCGTCGGCGTCGCGCTTGCCAGCGTGATCGGGGCATGGATCAATCTCGTGTTCCTGCTCCTCGTCCTCGCCTGGCGCGGCCATTACCGCATTCCGCCGGTGCTTGTCCTGAGGATCGGGCGCCAGGCGATTGCCGCTGCCGCAATGGGCGCGGCCTTGTTCTACGCGCAAGGGATGCTAACCGATTGGTTCGCGGCCGGGCTGTTCGCCCGCCTCGGCGCGCTCATCGCCTTGGTTGCGGCCGCGGGGATCGTCTATTTCGGCCTTGCCTTTGCGATCGGCGCGCTCGACCGCCAACGCATCGCGGCCCTGACAAAGAGAGCAAACTGACATGCGCGTCGTCTCCGGCATCCAGCCCACCGGCAAGCCCCATCTCGGCAACTACCTGGGGGCGATCCGCAACTACGTGAAGTTGCAGGACGACGCCCACGCCGTGGGCGGCGAGTGCCTGATCTTCATCGCCGATCTCCACGCGCTCTCGATGCCGCACGATCCGGCCGAGCTCAAATCCTCCACGCTCGAACTGGTGGCGACGCTGGTCGCCTGCGGCCTCGATCCCGACAAGGCGATCCTGTTCAACCAGGCGCAGGTGCCCCAGCACCCCGAGCTGCAATGGCTCCTCAACGGCACGGCCCGGATGGGCTGGCTGAACCGCATGACCCAGTGGAAGGACAAGGCCGGCAAGAACCGCGAAGGCCAGTCGGTCGCGCTCTTCACCTATCCCGTGCTGCAAGCCGCCGACGTGCTCCTGTATCAGGCGACCCACGTGCCGGTGGGCGAGGACCAGAAGCAGCACCTGGAGCTTGCCCGCGACATCGCGCAGAAGTTCAACAACGACTTCGGCACCGAGGACGCGCCGATCTTCACCCTGCCCGAGCCGATCATCCCGGCCGAGGCCGCGCGGATCATGAGCCTGCGCGACGGCGCGGCGAAGATGTCGAAGTCCGATCCCAGCGACATGAGCCGCATCAACCTCTCCGACGATGCCGACACCATGGCGCAGAAGGTGAAGAAGGCGAAGACCGATCCCGAGCCCCTGCCTTCGGAGGAAGCCGGCCTCGCCGAGCGGCCCGAGGCGCGCAATCTCGTCGGCATCTATGCCGCGCTCGCCGGGCAGACGCAGGGCGAGGTGCTGGCGCAATATGGCGGACAGGGCTTCGGCGCCTTCAAGCCCGCGCTGGCCGATCTGCTGGTGGCCAGGCTCGGGCCGATCCGCGACCGCTTCGTCGAGCTGAAGGATGATCGCGAGGCCCTCGATGCGATCCTCGCGCGCGGCGCGGCCCGGGCGCGCGAGCGCGGCACGCCGACGCTCGATGCGGCCTACAAGGCGCTGGGGCTGGTGCGCCACTAAGCAGTTGCGACGAACCGCTTGCTGGCAGCGACGAGCGTTCAATTGCGGTTCATTGGCGCGTAATATGGTATCGCGCGTACAGGCCGTTGCTGCCATAGCCAATGGCCACCAGACAGAGGTTGTGCCATCATGCCTGCGATGCTTTCGATGAAGACCTTCACCCGTGCGGCCCTGCCCGTGGCGCTTGCGCTCGGGCTTTCGGCCTGCGCCACCAACACCTTCAAGGCGGATGTCTCGCGCTTCGCGGTGCCGCTGCCTGCGCCCCAGGGCCAGACCTTCGCGGTCGTGGCGGAAGATCCCAAGCTGGCGGGCGGCCTCGAATTCGCGACCTATGCCAATGCCGTCGCCGCCGAGCTGACACAGCTCGGCTATGCCCAGGCCGCCTCGCCCGATAGCGCCGACATGCTGGTGCGCTTCGACTACCGCGTCGATGGCGGGCGCGAGCGCGTGCGCACCTCGCCCGGGGTTGGCGGCTATGGCGCATTCGGCCCGTGGGGCCGGTGGGGCGGCTGGGGCGGCGGGTTCGGTGCCTGGGGCTACGGCTTCAACGATCCGTTCTTCGGCGGCCCCGACGTGCGCAGCTACACCATCTACACCAGCGGGGTCGACGTGAAGATCGACCGCCGCGCCGATGGCCAGCGCCTGTTCGAGGGCAAGGCCGAAGCCGTGTCGCGCTCGAACCGCCTGCCGCGCCTCGTGCCCAACCTGGTGGACGCGCTGTTCACCGATTTCCCGGGCAATTCGGGCGAAACCGTGCGCATCACCATCCGTGACGACGAAAAGACCGTGCGCCCCACCGATTGATGGTGTAAGGGCGGACTCAAGAGACCCTTGGACGGGACGAGAAGGCGGCGCAGGGGATCGCGCCGCCTTTTTTGTTGCCTGACTTGAGGGCGCCCTCAGCGGTTGTCGAGCTGCGACCTGACCGCTGCCAGCCCTTCACGCGTGATGCGATAGGGCTGCCCTTCGCGGCTTCGAATCAGCCGGCGTTTTCGTAGTCGTTCGAACACAGAAAGGCTGCAATCGACGAGGCGACAGCCGTCGCGGTTGAAGCAGTCGACTTCGATGACTTTGCCATGCGCGTCGCGCCGATAGCAGATCGACCCGCCCTGCGCGAGTACGTGCAGCACACGCTGCTCGTGTTTCGAAATGTTCACGGGAATTGTCCTGAGAAGATATGCTGACAGGCGCCGCGGCAAGCCTTGCTTGCGGCGGCGACACGATCAGCCTTGCGCGGAATCAGACCGCGCAAAGGCTCGTCAGCGGATCACATTCTCGGACATGAAGCTTCCAATAGGTCGGACAGCAGGAAGTTTGCGGCGCGCGGAACGCGGCGTCAAGCCTCAGAGCTTCGCATGCCCCCCGGTCGAACCAAAACCGCCCGCGCCCCGCTCCGTCGCGTCCAGCTCCGCGACCTCGTCCCACGTCGCCTGCACCACCGGCGCGAGCACCAGCTGCGCCACGCGGTCGCCGCGGGCAATCGCGAAGGGCTCGCTGCCCAAGTTGATGAGGATCACCTTCAGCTCGCCGCGATAGTCGCTGTCGATCGTGCCGGGGGTGTTGGGCACCGAGATGCCGTGCTTCAGCGCCAGCCCCGAGCGCGGGCGGACCTGGATTTCGTAGCCGTCGGGGATCGCCATCGACAGGCCCGTCGCGACCGCATGTCGTGCCCCGGGGGCCAGCGTCACGTCCTCGGCGCTCACCACGTCCATTCCCGCCGCGCCGCTGGTGGCATAGGCCGGGAGCGGCAGGCCCTCGCCGTGGGGCAGGCGCTTGACTTCGACCCTGATTGTCACTCCGCCGCCTCGGCGTGGAGCGCGGCCACGATCCGCTCCACCAGCGCCATCGCCACGGCGGCCTTGGGCATCTCGTCGAGCACCTCGATCCCCTCGCCGCTGACGATCGTCACGCGGTTGCTGTCGCCGCCCATCACGCCTGAACCGGGTGGGCCCGAGACGTCGTTGGCGACGATCCAGTCCGCGCCCTTGCGCTTGCGCTTGGCCTTGGCGTGTTCGAGCACATTGTCGGTTTCCGCCGCAAAGCCGATCACCAGTTCGGGCCGCCGGGGCGCGCTTGCGACATTGGTAAGGATGTCGGGGTTCTCGGTCAGCATCAGCGCGGGCGGGGCATCGCCGCGCTTCTTGATCTTCTGTCCGCGATATTCCTTGGGTCGCCAGTCGGCCACCGCGGCGACCATCACCGCGACATCGGCGGGCAGCGCGCGCTTGACCGCCTCGGCCATCTGGGTGGCGCTCTCGACATCGATGCGGGCAACGCCCGCCGGAGTCTTCAAGGCGACCGGCCCGGCCACCAGCGTCACGCGCGCGCCCATCGCGGCTGCCGCGGCGGCGATCGCGAAGCCCTGCTTGCCGCTCGAGCGGTTGGCGATGTAGCGCACCGGATCGATCGCCTCCCAGGTCGGCCCGGCGGTGACCAGCACATGGCGGCCATGGAGCGGGCGGTGCGCGGGCGCGAGGCCGAAGTCCGCGCCCTCGGGCACCTCGCCGAGGTCGGCCTCGACCTCCTCGGGCACCTCGGGGGCACCGGGCACGGGGGGCGCCTTGCGCGGATCGATCAGGTGGCCGAGCGCGCTGGTGTCCATCGGCGGCGCGGCCCCGGCCTTGCCCTTGCGGGCGAGCAGCGGTCCGGAAAAATCGGGCTTGAATTCGGGCGCGGGCTCTTCGGGCAGGAGTTCTTCGGGCAGATCTTCGGGCAGATCCTCGAACTCGGCCTCGATTTCCGCGTGGGTGCGCTTGGCGGTCGAGCGCGGGATGATGCGCGAGAAAAAGCCGCTGAGCTTGCCTTCGGGCAGGGCGGCGCTGGCATCGGCCTCGCCCTCCTCCTCGGGCTCGAGCGCCTCGACCTCGATCAGCGGCGCGGCCCCGGGGGCTGGCGCTTCGGGCACCACCACGCCGAACTGCGCGGCGATCGCGCGCCAGATCGCCTCGGGCTCGGGCAGGCGGCCATAGCCGAACTCGCCGCAGGCCATCGCGCCCTTGTCGGGGTGGAGCACGGTGACGCCCGCCGCCTTGAGCAGGCCGATGTTGCGCTGGGTCGCCTCGTGCTCCCACATCCGCACGTTCATCGCGGGCACGGCCATCACCGGCTTGTCGGTGGCGAGGATCAAGGTGGTCGCGAGGTCATCGGCGATCCCTGTCGCCATCTTGGCGAGCAGATCCGCGGTCGCCGGGCACACCACCACAAGATCGGCCTCGCGGCTCAGCTGGATATGCCCCATCTCCGCCTCGTTCTTGAGGTCGAAGAGATTGGTGTAGACCTGGTTCTCGGAGAGCGCGGCGAGCGACATCGGGGTGACGAACTGCTGCCCGCCCCGGGTCAGCACGCAGGTCACCTCCCCGCCGCCCCTGCGGATCAGGCGCACCAGCTCGCAGGCCTTGTAGGCCGCGATCCCGCCGCCCACGACCAGCAGGATGCGCGGGGCAAAACCCGCTGCCGCTCCTGTCGCCGCCACGTCGCTCATCTCGCCAATCGCCTCTCGCACCGCTGTCGGGGTCTTGCGCACATAATGCACCCGCCAGCAATCGCAAAGCTTGGTTAAATTTGCTTTGCCGTCCGGGCCGCCAGCCGCCCGAAAAGTTCGCCGATCGCGCGCGGGGCGAAGGCGAGGCCGGCGGCATAGGCGGGGAGCGCGAGCTCGACCCAGTAGTAATTGGCGGGCCGTGCGAACAGCGCCATCCCCGTGGCAAGACCGGTGAACCACAGGAGCGCGAACAGCCCCGTGCGTCCGCCCAGCCCCGCCCAGCCGACGAGCGGCAGCACCGCCAGCGGGGCGGCGAGCAGCGGCGGGAGATGCCGCAGGCCGGTCAGTTCGAGCAGCCCCGCGAGCGGCACCCCGTATCCGGCCAGCGCGTTCCACCCCTGCGAGGCAAGGTCGCCCGGCAGTCGCAGGACATCGACCGCGCGGGCGTGCGCGGCCAGCCCGGCCACGAACAGCGCCAGCAGGGCGGCGAGCGCGAGCGCCTCTCCCTTGCGGCGCCCGGCGAGGGCGAAAGCGAGCCACAGCAGCACGAAGGGCGCGGCAAGCTCGCGCACCGCCAGCGCGGCGGCAGCGGCGAGGAAGGCGGGCCACCAGCGATGCGGGCGATAGGCGAAGAGCGCAAGGCTCAGCAGCACCCCGGCGATGAAGTCATGATCGTACCCCGCGAGCCGCGAGAGCGCCGCGCCGCCGCCCGCAGCAAGCAGCGCGGCAGCGATGATCCGCTCCTCGATGCTCGCCAGCGGCAGCCTGCGCCAGACCAGCGCAGCGATGGCGCCCGCAGCAAGCACCAGAGCCAGCCAGCGCACCCCGTGTGTGCCGATCGCTGCCTGCAGCCATGCCAGCGTCGGCAGGCGGATGGTGACGAAGGGCCGGGTCGGGTAGCCGCTCGCCCGGTGCTCGGCGAGCGCGGCGGCGTGGTAGCCCTCGCCGGCGGCCACGCGCGCGGCGACGCGCGCATAGAGCGCCATGTCGCCCTTGGCGCGCGCGTTTGCGGCAGGCGCGGAAGACTGAGCGGAGGCGATGCTTCGCGGAGCCGGGGCGTCGCCCGCCGCGCTCGGGGCGATTGCGACCGCGGCGCCCACGGCGAGGGCCAGCGCCAACACCAGCACCAGCGCCGCCCCCCAGCGGGGCAGATGCGGGAACGGCCGGCCCAGCGCCTCCCACCGCTCCATGAGCGATGGCCGCGCGGGGCCCCTCATCCGATCCAGCCGAGCGCCTGCGCCGCCCACAAGGCGCCCGCACCCGCAAGGCCTGCGACGAGGTAGCCGAGCACGCCCGGCCCCTCGCGCCGCTCGATGATCAGCGGGATCTCGGGCAGCGGTGGCGGTTCGGGGGCGCCGCCCTTGGGCGGGAACTTCTCCTCGAGCCGCCGGATCAGGCCGGGCAGGCGCAGCAGCGTTTCGGCATCGGTCTTGAGGCGGTCCGCCAGCGCCGCCTCCGGCCCCAGCTCGTCCCTTATCCACTCCCGCACATAGGGTGCTGCGGTGTCCCACATGTTGATGTCGGGGTTGAGCTGGGTCGCGATCCCTTCGACCATCACCATGGTCTTCTGCAGCAGCAGCAGGTGCGGCTGGGTCTGCATGTCGAAATCGCGGGTGATGGCGAAGAGCCCGTCGAGCATCTGCCCGACCGAGAGCTCCTTGACCGGCTTGCCGCGCATCGGCTCGCCCACGGCGCGCAGCGCGGTCGCGAATTCGCCGACCGAGTGGTAGGACGGCACATATTGCGCCTCGAAATGGATTTCCGCGACGCGCTGGTAATTGCCCGTCGTCAGCCCGTAGAGGATCTCCGCGAGCCATTGCCGCGCGCGGCGGTCGATCCGGCCCATGATCCCGAAATCGATCGCGACGATGGTGCCGTCGTCCTCGATGAAGAGGTTGCCCTGGTGCATGTCGGCATGGAAGAACCCCGCGCTGATCGCCTGGGTGAGGAAGCTGATCACCAGCCGCTCGGAGATTGCGGCAAGGTCGTGGCCGCGCGCGCGCAATTCGTCGAGGCGGCTGATCTTGATCCCGTCGATCCATTCGACCGTCAGCACCCGGCCATTGGTGCGGTCCCAGTCGATCGCGGGGATGCGGTAGCCGGGGACGCCCGCCATCTGCTCGGCGAGTTCGGAGGCGCTGGCGGCCTCGCGGCGCAGATCGAGCTCGGAATTGGTCCAGCGTTTGAAGTTGGCGATGGTGAGCCGCGGGCGCAGGCGCGCGGCCTCCCCGCCCATCGCCTCGACATGGGCGGCGGCCCATTCGTAGGTCTGGATGTCGCGCGCGAATTTCTCGCGGATGCCGGGGCGCAGCACCTTGATCGCGACCTTGCGGCCATCGGTGGTGACGCCCTTGTGCACCTGCGCGATGCTGGCGGCGCCGACCGGCTCGGGGTCGATTTCGGCGAAGAGGTTCTCGAGCGGCTGGCCGAAGCTCGATTCGATCGCCGCCCGGATCTGCGCGAAGGGCACCGGCGGGAGCGAATCCTGCAAGGACAGCAGATTGTTCGCCGCCTCATCGCCGACCAGATCGGGGCGGGTCGCGAGGCTCTGCCCGAGCTTGATCGCCGCCGGACCGATGGCGCGGAAGGCCCCGGCATAGTCGCGCGGCCCCGCCTTGCCGGTCAGCGTCGCGAGCCGCGCCAGCCGCACCAGATTGCGCAGCGCCATCGGCGCGTTGGGATCATTCTCGATCCCCACCAGCGCGCGGCGACGCGCGAGGGTCACGCCCCAGCGCGCGAGGCGGGAGAGGTGGACGACAGACGCGGTCACTGGATCAGATCTTCCACCCCGAGTGGATCGCCACGAGCCCGCCCATGATCGGCTCGACCTTGGTATTCGCGAAACCCGCCTTGCGGATCATCGCCTCGAAGGCGGGCATCGGGGGGAAGCGGCGGATCGATTCGGCGAGGTAGCGGTAGGAATCCGCGTCGCCCGCAATCGCCTGCCCCATGCGCGGCAGGAGATGCTCCGAATAGATATCGTAGGCCTCCTTCAGCCCCGACCACTCGACCGTGGAGAATTCGAGGCAGAAGAACCGCCCGCCCGGGCGCAGCACGCGCAGCGCTTCGGCCAGCGCCTTGTCGATGTGCGTCACGTTCCGGATGCCGAAGGCGATGGTGTAGGCATCGAAGGTGTTGCTGGCGAAGCTCACGCTTTCCGCATTCTGGCAGGTGAAGACGAGCGCGCCGTCCTCTTCATCGAACCCGCGCTCCAAAGCGCGCTCGGCGCCGACATCGAGCATGTCCTGGTTGATATCGGCCACCGTGATGTGCGCGCCGCGCTCGGCCATGCGGAAGGCGATGTCGCCGGTGCCGCCCGCCATGTCGAGGATCTGCTCGCCCGGCTGCGGCTTCACCCGGCGCACGAAGCGGTCCTTCCACAGCCGGTGCATGCCGCCCGACATGGCATCGTTCATGATGTCGTACTTGCGCGCGACGCTGGAGAAGACCTCGCCGACCTTGCGGGTCTTTTCCTGCGGGGTGACCTGCTGGTAGCCGAAGGAGACGGTTTCGTCGGTGTTGTCGCTCATGCCCGGTTCCCTAGAGGGGAATTGCTGCCGAGGCAAAGGGTGTTACAGGCGCAGGATCATGCCGGAATTACCTGAGGTAGAAACCACCGTGCGCGGGCTCGCCGCCTTTCTTGAAGGCGAGCGGATCACGCGCGTGACGCTCAACCGCGCCGACCTGCGCCGCCCCTTCCCGGCCGATCTGGTGCAGGTGATGACCGGCGCGAGGGTCAGCGCTCTGGGCCGCCGCGCGAAATATGGCCTCATGCACCTCGACCGTGGTTCGACGATGATCTTCCACCTCGGCATGAGCGGGCGCTGGCGGATCGATCCCGAGACGCCCGACACCCACGATCACCTGCTGCTCGAAACCGCCTCGCATCGCTTCGCGCTGTGCGATCCGCGGCGGTTCGGCTCGGTCGACCTGGTGGAGACCGACGCGCTCGACGCCTGGCCGCAATTTGCAGCCCTCGGGCCGGAACCGCTCGGCCCGGGGCTGACGGCGGCGCACCTGAAGACAGCGCTCAGCGGCAAGACCCAGTCGATCAAGCTGTGCCTGCTCGAGCAGCGGATCGTGGCGGGGCTCGGCAATATCTATGTGTGCGAGGCGCTGTGGCGGGCGGGCATCAGGCCGACGAAGCAGGCAGGCAAGGTGACGGGGCCGCAGCTCGCCCGGCTGGTGCCCGCGATCGTCGCGGTGCTCGAAGCCTCGATCCGCGACGGCGGCTCGACCTTGCGCGACTATGCCCGCCCCGACGGCGAGCTCGGCTATTTCGCCAGCAGCTTCGATGTCTACGGGCGCGAGGGGCAGGCGTGCCGCAGGGACGATGGCGGCGTCATCCAGCGGATCGCGCAGGGAGGCAGGAGCACCTGGTTCTGCCCGCTCTGCCAGAGGTAGGCGAGAATCGTTGACCTTCCGGGCATGTCCGACTATGTGCGCCGCTTTCCGGCGGTCGGACCATGAGTCTGCTCGCCCCTTTCGAGCACACCCACGGATTTCCTTTCGGCCGCCCCGGCGGCCCGAACCCAACGCGAGACAGACACGAATATGGCCAATACGCCGCAAGCCAAGAAGCGCATCATCCGCAACGCGAACCGCGCCGCCATCAATGGCGCGCGCGTGAGCCGCATCCGCAGCTTCATCAAGAAGGTCGAAGCGGCCTGCGAAGCGGGCGACAAGGAAGCCGCGGCTGCCGCGCTCAAGGCGGCCCAGCCCGAAATGGCCCGCGGAGTCGCGCGCGGCGTGCTCCACAAGAACACCGTGGCGCGCAAGATGTCGCGCCTGACCAAGCGAGTCGCCACGCTCTGATTCGAATCGCCTGCCATTCCGTCTTCCGCGATCTACGCGGGACTACGGAGTGGAGTGGCCGCTACAAACCGACGGGCCGCGCTCGATGAGCGCGGCCCGTTTCTTTTGCGACAATTGCGACAAGCCGCGCCCCCGTAAACGTCAGGATTCGCCGCGATTCGCATAATTCGAGGGTGACTTTCCGAGCGATTTCAGCGACTTCAACGCAAGCCTGCGGGGTAGAGGCGAGTCAACAGGATTATTTCACTTTTTTTAAAAACTCGCGCTTGCGCATCGCGCCGATGCGTTCTTTACATGAACTCCACCCGGCGCGGGACAGTCCGGGTGCTTTTACAAACTGGCCGACAGGGGGGTTCCTCGGGATTGCGATTCCGGGGGAAGGGAAAGGCATTGCCTGTCGCAATGGGATTAAATGAGTCTGCGGGGCCTCGGGATGGGCTTTGCAGGCGGTACGTGAATTGGGGATGAGCTTGTGCACAGGACTGACAAGGCGCGGACCACTGGCCGCCAGGCCGACGAACACCTGATGGAAGATGCCGAAGCCGTGAATCTCGCTGCCGACTGGTCCGATATCAGTCAGGGGCTGCGCAAGGATCTGGGGCATCAGCTCCACAGCCAGTGGATCAAGCCGATCCAGCTGGGCGCGCTGAACCGCGATTGCGGCACGCTGGACCTGTACCTGCCGACCGAATTCTCCGCCAACTGGGTGCGCGACCGCTTCCACGACCGGCTCCAGCTTGCCTGGAGCATCGCGCGCAGCGAAGTGCGCAAGGTCAACATCATGGTCCACCCGGGCCGCCGCCAGCTGCCCGACCTGCGGCTGGACGACGGCCGCCGCCCCGCCAATGACGGCGCGAGCGCGATCGCCATGGCAGCCGGCGCGCTCGGCGATGCGACCTTCACCTCCTCGGTCGGGCTCGATGCCTCGCTGACCTTCGCCGCCTTCGTGACGGGCGAGGCGAACATCCTCGCCTGCAACGCGGCGCAGCGCATGGCGGCATTGGAACAGCCGCAGTTCTCGCCGCTCTACCTCAAGGCGGCGACCGGTCAGGGCAAGACCCACCTGCTCCACGCGATCGGCCACGGCTATCTGCAGGCCCACCCGCGCGCGCGCATTTTCTACTGCTCGGCAGAGCGTTTCATGGTCGAATTCGTCCAGGCCCTGAAGTCGAGCCAGACGATCGAGTTCAAGGCGCGGCTGCGCTCCTTCGACCTGCTGCTGGTGGACGACATCCAGTTCATCATCGGCAAGGCAAGCGCGCAGGAAGAGCTGCTCTACACGATCGACGCGCTGCTGGCCGAGGGCAAGCGGCTGGTCTTCGCCGCCGACCGCGCGCCGCAAGCACTCGACGGGGTCGAACCGCGCCTGCTCAGCCGCCTGTCGATGGGCCTCGTCGCCGACATCCAGCCCGCCGATATCGAGCTGAGGAAGAAGATCCTCGTCAGCAAGCTCGCCCGATTCGCGCCGCTGAGCGTGCCCGAGGACGTGGTCGATTTCCTCGCCCGCACCATCACCCGCAACGTGCGCGAGCTGGTCGGCGGCCTCAACAAGCTGATCGCCTATGCCCAGCTGACCGGGCAGGACGTGTCGTTGCAGCTGGCCGAGGAGCAGCTCACCGACATCCTCAGCGCCAACCGCCGCCGGATCACCATCGACGAGATCCAGCGCACGGTCTGCCAGTTCTACCGCATCGACCGCGCGGAAATGAGCAGCAAGCGCCGCGCCCGCGCCGTGGTGCGTCCGCGGCAGGTGGCGATGTATCTCTCCAAGGTGCTCACGCCCCGCTCCTACCCCGAGATCGGGCGCAAGTTCGGCGGGCGCGACCACTCGACGGTGATCCACGCGGTGCGGCTGATCGAGGACCTGCGCCAGCGCGACGCCGACATGGACGGCGACGTGAGGAGCCTGCTGCGGCAGCTGGAGAGCTGACCGGCACCAGGTTAGTTCGCACATAATCCCCACAATCTGTGCACCGCTCTGTCGACAGGCCCATCCACAGGCCTGTCGACAGCGCGTCCACAGGCTGTAAACAGCCTGTCCATGCCGCACCAACGCCTTTCCCCCGAGCTTGTCGCCCTGCCGCAGGGCTGGATTTCCGCGCTGCTAAGGGGCGGCAGGGGCAAGTGCCCGCGTTGCGCGGAGGCGCCGCTGTTTCGCAAGTGGCTCAAGCCCGTGGACCGCTGCGGGCATTGCAGGCAGGACTGGTCGGTGCAGCAAGCCGATGATTTCCCCGCCTATATCGGCATCTTCGTGGTCGGGCACCTGCTGGCGCCGGTGGTGATCGCGATGATTGCGGGCGGCATGTCGGCATGGCTCACCCTTGCGATCCTCCTGCCGGTGGCGGTGGTGATGCTTCTGGTCACGCTCCAGCCGACCAAGGGCGCGGTGATCGCCTTCCTGTGGTGGCACGGCATCGGCGCCTTCAAGCAGGAGCGGCGCCCCCTGCCGCCGGAAAGCACGCCCGAGCGATGAGCTTGTCGCCTGCAAGGCTCGACCGCTTCGCCCGCCATATCGTCCTGCCCGAAGTCGGCGGCGCGGGGCAGGTGCGGCTGGCGGCGAGCAAGGTCGCGGTGATCGGCCTCGGCGGGATTGGCTCGCCCGCGCTGCAATATCTCGCCGCGAGCGGCATCGGGCGGCTGGCGCTGGTCGATGACGACGTGGTCGACCTCTCCAACCTCCAGCGCCAGACGATCTTCACCACCCGCGATGTCGGCCACGGCAAGGCGGTGTCGGCGCGGCGCTGGCTGGCGAATTTCGACGATTCGCTCGGCGTCGATGTCTCGGACGCGCGGATCACCGCCGAGAACGCCGCGAGCCTCATCGCCGGGGCCGATCTGGTGCTCGACGGCACCGACAACTTCGCCACGCGCCTCGCGGTGTCCGACGCCTGCGTCGCCGCCGGGATCCCGCTGCTCTCGGCCGCCGTGGGCCGGTTCCAGGGGCAGGTCGGGGCCTTCGCCGGGCACCTCCCCGGTGAGGCCTGCTACCGCTGCTTCGTGGGCGACGCCTTCGATGCCGAGGACTGCGACACCTGCGCCGATGACGGCATGCTCGGCGCTATGGCCGGGTGGGCGGGAGCCTTCGCCGCGCTCCAGGCGGTCAAGGTGCTGCTCGAGGGCACGGCCGCGCTGGGACAGCCCGGCTGGGGGCGGCTCCACGTGCTCGACGGGCTCGAGCCGGGGATGCGCACCATCCGCATCCACAAGGACCCTGCCTGCCGCGCCTGCGCGCGCTAGGCGCTCGGCCCGCCCTGCACAGGCCACGGGGCGGCACGAAACGCTCCGCCGGCAAGGAACATCCCCCCACCCGCTCCGGTCGCCCACCTCTCACCCAAGGAGGCTTGAGCGATGAATTTCGATTATGACACGATCATGCTGCTGGCGGTGTTCACGCTGGGCGCGGGGCTGGTGATCGGCGTGATCTCGTGGCTGCGCGCCAGACGCGCGCAGGACCATCACGAGGACGCCGCGGTCGCCGAGCGCCAGCGCCACGAGGATCCGGCCGCGCCGATCGAGGGCACGCCGGGCGACATCGACCCGACCGTATCCGACCACCGCGGCGATCCCACCGCGGCGCCCGCCCGCAGCCGTGACGGCGTGCCGGTCGCCCCGAGCGATTCGGGCCGCAGCTGGAGCAAGGAACGCGGCAACAATCCGCCGACGCCTATTCCTCCGCGCGATTGAGCACTTCCTCCACCCACGCGGGCACCAGCACGCTCGCCGGGCCGAGCCGGGTTTCATGGAACAGCCGCGAGCCCTCGGAGGGCTCGAGGTTGAGTTCGAGCGTGCGCGCCCCCGCCGCCCGTGCCTCCTGCACGAAGCCCGCCGCCGGATAGACTGCGCCGCTGGTGCCGATGCTGACGAACAGGTCGCAAGTCGCGAGCGCGGCATAGATGCGGCCCATCTCGTAGGGCATCTCGCCGAACCACACGACATCGGGGCGCAGCATCGGCGCCTGGCAGACGGGGCACGGGGGGCGTTCGATCATCGTGCCAAACCACGGCGAGCGCATCTCGCAGGCGGTGCAGAGCGCCGATTTCAGCTCGCCATGCATGTGCAGCACGCGGGCCGATCCGCCGCGTTCGTGGAGATCGTCGACGTTCTGCGTCACCAGCAGCAGCTCGCCGCGCCATTCCCGCTCCAGCCGCGCGAGCGCCGCGTGCGCCGGGTTCGGCTCGACCTGGGACAGCGCGGCGCGGCGCATGTCGTAGAAGTTTAGGACGAGGTTCGGGTTGCGGGCAAAGCCTTCGGGCGTGGCGACGTCCTCCACCCGGTGCTGCTCCCACAGGCCGCCTGCGGAACGGAAGGTGTCGATCCCGCTCTCGGCGGAAATCCCCGCTCCGGTGAGGATGACGATGCGTTCGACCTGTGCCATGAGGCCTTCAAGCATGGGGCATGGAGGCACGCAATGGCACAGCTCAAATTCGGGGTGATCGGGCACAAGGGCCGGATGGGGCGGGCGCTCGAGGCGGCGATCACCGATGCCGGGCACGCGCTGTTTGCCGGGGTGGACGCGGGCGGGAGCATCGGGCCCTTTGCCTCGCAATGCGACGTGCTGGTCGATTTCTCCGCGCCCGATGCCCTCGCGGCGAACCTCGGCGCAGCGCGCGTGGCAGGCAAGCCGATCGTGGTCGGCACCACCGGACTGGAGGAGCCGCATTTCGTGCTGCTGGCCGAGGCCGCGCGCGCGGTGCCGGTGCTGCAATCGGGCAACTTCTCCTTCGGCGTGACGCTGCTCGCGCACCTCGTGCAGGAGGCCGCAGCGCGGCTCGGGGATGATTGGGACATCGAGGTGCTGGAAATGCACCACCGCATGAAGGTCGATGCGCCCTCGGGCACCGCCAAGCTGCTGGGCGAGGCGGCGGCGAAGGGGCGCGGGATCGTGCTCGGCGACAACATGGAAAGCGGCCGCCACGGGATGACCGGCGCGCGGGCGGCGGGCGCGATCGGCTTTGCGACCCTGCGCGGCGGCACCGTGGCGGGCGAGCACTCGGTGATCTTCGCAGGGAACGAGGAGCGCCTCGTGCTGGCGCACTCGGCGGAGAACCGGATGATCTTTGCGCGCGGCGCGGTGCGCGCGGCCGCGTGGCTTACCGGGAAGCCTGCGGGCCGCTACACCATGAACGACGTGCTCGGCGTGTAATTCTTGACCAGCAAGGCGGGCGGCGTATCACCCGGCCAATACACAGACGGAAACAGGGGATCCGCACCACATGACCGCCACACTCACGCCCGCGCAGGAAGCCGCGCGGATGGTCGACAGCCTCGGGCCCGAGGCGCTCGCCAAGGCGCAGGCCTACACGACCGGGGGCCACTGGGTGCTGCTGGGCGGCGTGCTGGTCACGGTGCTGGTCGCGGTCATCATGGTGCGTCTCAGGCTGCTCGACCGGATCGCCGCGCGCTTCGCGGAGCCGCGCCGGTTCGGGCCGACGCTGGTTGTCAGCGCCGCCTTTCTGGTGATCTCGACCCTGATTGCGCTGCCCTGGACGCTCTATACCGATTGGCACCGCGAGCGCGCCTTCGGCCTCTCAAGCCAGCCGCTCGGCGATTTCCTCGGCCAGATGGCCTTGAGCGAGGCGATCAGCACGGCGCTGGGCGCGCTGTTCCTCGCCGGGGTCTATGCCCTGATCCGCAAGACCGGCAAGCGCTGGTGGATGTGGAGCGGGGGCTTCGCCGGCGGCGTGACCCTGCTGGCGCTGCTCGCCGGGCCGCCGCTGATCGAGCCGCTGTTCAACGAATACAAGCCGGTGCCGCCGGGCGAGGTGCGCACCGCGCTCGAGGAAATCGCCGAGGATGTCGACATCCCCAAGGACCGCATCTTCCTCTATGACGGCTCGCGCCAGTCCGACCGCTTCACCGCCAATGTCTCGGGGATCGGCCCCTCGGCCCGGATCGCGATTTCGGATGTGGCGCTCAAGCAGGCGAGCCTTGCCGAGGTGCGCGCGGTGACCGGCCACGAGGCGGGGCACTACAAGCTCGGCCATGTGTGGCGCTATGTGGTGATCTTCCCGTTGCTGGCGATGTTGTTCTTCTTCCTGCTCGACCGTCTGTTCGCGCCCACGGCGCGGGCGCTGGGGAGCGATGCGAGCCTCGACGAGCCGCGCGGCCTGCCGGTCTTCGCGGTCGTCGGCGCAGTGCTGGGGCTGCTCGTCACCCCGCTCACCAACACCCTCACCCGGGTGGGCGAGGCCGAGGCGGATCACTATTCGCTGGTGACGGTGAACGAGCCCGATGCGCTCGCGACGGCCTTGGTCAAGACCGCCGAATACCGCTACCCGCGCCCCTCGGCGCTCGAAGAGGCGCTGTTCTACACCCACCCCCCGGTCGAAAAGCGCGCACTGCGGGCGATGGAGTGGAAGGCGGCCCATCCGAAGGCGGAGGCCCCTTCCGCCGCGGCACCATGAGCGCAATCGATGCCGCGCAGCACGCCTGGCGGGCCGAGGGCGGGGGCGAGGATGCGGCGCGGCGGTGCCTTGCCTTCCTCGACCGGATCGGGATCGCCACCGGGCGGCTCGACGAAGGCGAGGCGCAATTGCTCGACGGGCTGGCGATCATCGGCGGCCGGCTGCTGATCGATCCCGCCGTGCCGGTCTGGCCGGGCGATCTGCTGCACGAGGCCGGTCACATCGCCGTGGCCGCCCCCGAGGATCGCGCAAGGCTCGGCCCGGTCAGCGCTGACGCCGCCGACGAGATGGCGACGATCGCCTGGTCCTATGCCGCCGCCTGCGCCTGCGGATTGCCGCTCGAACAGCTGTTCCACGAGGGCGGCTATCGCGGCGATGCGATCATGCTGCGCAAGGCCTTCGCCTCGGGCTCCCATATCGGCGCGCCGATGCTGGGCTTCTTCGGCCTGTGCGATCCCGACCGGCAGCCCGGCGATCACCCCTTTCCGGCGATGAAGCGCTGGCTGCGCTAAGGCCCTTTGCCCGATGACCCCCTGCCCATGAACAAAGACCGGATCTTCGAATTCTTCCGCCGCCTCGCCGAGGACAATCCCGCGCCCCAGACCGAGCTGGAATATGGCAATGCCTACCAGCTGCTGGTCGCCGTGGCGCTGTCCGCGCAGGCGACCGATGTCGGCGTGAACAAGGCCACGCGGGCGCTGTTCCGCAAGGTCGATACCCCGCAAGCGATGCTCGACCTGGGCGAGGAGGGGCTCAAGGAGCACATCAAGACCATCGGGCTGTTCAACTCCAAGGCCAGGAACGTCATGGCGCTCTCCCGCATTCTGGTCGAGGAGCATGGCGGACAGGTTCCGGACAATCGCGAGGCGCTGACCCGGCTCCCCGGCGTGGGGCGCAAGACCGCGAACGTGGTGCTCAATTGCTGGTTCGGGCAGGAGACCTTCGCGGTCGACACCCACATCTTCCGCGTCAGCAACCGCACCGGCATGGCCAGGGGCAAGACGCCCGAGCAGGTCGAGGCCAAGCTTGAGAAGCGCGTGCCCCAGCCCTTCCGCCGGGATTCGCACCACTGGATGATCCTCCACGGCCGTTATGTCTGCAAGGCGCGGACGCCCGAGTGCTGGCGCTGCAAGGTCGTGGACCTGTGCTCGTTCCGCAAGAAGGTGCTGGAGCCGCCCAAGGGGCGCGTAGCGGAATCCAAAGCGGATTAAGGCGCGGTTCAAGCGGGCGGGCGATGATGGCGTTTCCTTCAGGTGGAGAGAAGCCATGACCGCCCGTTTGCTCGCGCTCGCCCCCCTGCCGCTGCTGATGCTGGGCGCCTGCGCCTCCGACCCCGCCGCCGAGGCCGCGCGCACCCAGGCCGCGCTCGACGCCGCGCCCGCCGCGACCGTGAAGGGCCCCGGTCAGAACTGCATCGACCGCTCGCAGGTGCGCAACACCGTGGTGCGCTCCGACCGGGTGATCGACTTCGAGATGGTGGGCGGAAAGGTCTACCGCAGCACGCTCCCGGCGCGCTGCCCCGGCCTCGAATGGGACCGCGCGATCACCTACGAGACCTCGATCAACCAGCTGTGCACGCAGCAGATCGTCTATGCGCTCCAGAACATCGGCGGCACGCTGCAACGCGGCGCGGGGTGCTCGCTGGGCGAGTTCGTGCCGGTGGAGTATGTGAAGGAGTGACGGGAGCGGCTGCGACCGGACAGCCCTAGAGCACAGTCGCCTCGCGCACATAGTCCCATTCGCCCTGCCCGCTCCAGGCAAGACCGTCAGGATAGCGCACCTCGACCCCGGCGAGATCGACCGGGTCCGCCAGCCACATGTTGACCCCCATCATCATATTGCCGTGCTGCGCGATTGCCGCTTCGGTCATCACGAAATGGGTGGTCGCCGCGCAAGCCGGACACGCATGAACTTCGGCCGCCGCGCTCGGCTTGTCGGTGCGGCGATGGCCGCAAGTGACCCCGTCAACGGCCACCTCGCCCGGATGATAATAGCCCCAGCGCGCCACCGCGCCCGTGCAGAGCGTGCAGTTGCAATCATGAATGAAGTCGGGTTTGCGAGCGACCTCGAGCGTTACAGCGCCGCACTTGCACTTGAGCGTCATTGCACTGGTCTCCTCAGCCGCGCCCCGCGTCTTCAAAATTGCTCGGATCGAGCTCCAGCCCCGCGCGGCCGTCGGCAGCGGTATGGGCGGGAGCATGGGGGTGATCGACGTAGTCGGGCTCCTCGACCTCGAGCATCCCCTCCCACTTGGTGATCACCGCGGTCGCCACCGCGTTGCCAACGACGTTGGTCGCGGTGCGGCCCATGTCGAGGAACTGGTCGATGGCGAGGATGATCGCGACGCCCTCCACGGGAAGCCCGAACATCGCCAGCGTGCCGGTGATGACCACCAGCGACGCGCGCGGCACCGCGGCGATGCCCTTGGAGGAGATCATCAGCGTCAGCAGGATCATGATCTGCGTGCCGATAGAGAGATCGATGCCATAGGCCTGCGCGATGAAGATCGTCGCGAAGCTCATGTACATCATCGAGCCGTCGAGATTGAACGAATAGCCCAGCGGCAGCATGAAGCCCGAAATCCGGCGCGGCACGCCGAAGCGGTCGAGCTGCTCGAACAGCTTGGGGAGCGCCGCTTCCGACGAGGCGGTCGAAAAGGCGATCATCAGCGGCTGGCGGATGTAGCGGATCAGCGTCCATGTCCGGCGCCCAAGGAACACCGCGCCCGCAGAGAGCAGCAACACCCACAGCAGCACCAGCGAAAAGTAGAACTCTGTCAAGAGCGTGAGGTAGGTGCCGAGGATCGCAAGGCCACTCGCCGCGACCACGTTGGCGAGCGCGCCGAACACCGCGACGGGGGCGTAGCGCATGACGTAGCCGGTGACCTGCAGCATCATCTCCGCGAGCGCATCCGCGCCCTTGACCAGCGCATGGCCGCGCTCGCCGATGGCCGACAAGGCGACGCCCGCAAAGATCGAGAAGACGAGGATCTGCAGGATGTTGTTGGTCGCCAGCGCCTCGACCGCGTTCTTAGGGAAGATCGAGAGGATGAAGTCGGTCGCCTTCAGCTCCTTTACCTCGCCCACCGCGGCGGTGGCGGCGGCGACATCGGGGATCGGCGCGCCGATGCCGGGCTGGAAGATGTTCACCAGCACGAGGCCGAGGCCGATCGAGATCAGCGAAGCGGTGATGAACCACGTCAGCGCGCGCACGCCGATGCGGCCCAATGCGGCGCTGTCGCCCATGTGGGCGATGCCGACGACGATGGTCGAGAGCACCAGCGGGGCAACCAGCATCTTGATGAGGTTCAGGAAGATGTCGCTCATCAGCTTGAACCACGGCGCGATCTGATCCTTGATCACGTCCGCGGGCAGGCTCTGGTTGAGCACCTGGCCTACGATCACGCCCAGCACCATGCCGGCCAGGATATAGAGGGTAAGCTTGCGGTCCATCCCTGTCGGTTTCCCCTAGAATCGCAGCGCGATGCCCCGGGGAACGGCTGCTCAGATATCGTCTGCGCTGACCAGCTCGGCCGTGTCAATCTCGCCCGTCAGGCTGGCCACGGTTACCGCGACCGCGGCGTCGCCCGTTACGTTGGTGGTGGTGCGCATCATGTCCATGATCCGGTCGACCCCGGCGACGAAGGCGATGGTTTCCAGCGGCACGTCGACCGCGCCGAACACCAGCGCCATCATGATGAGGCCCGCCCCCGGGATGCCCGCCGCGCCCACTGCGCCCAGCGTGCCGAGCAGCGCGATCATGCCGTAATCGGCCCAGCTGAGGTCCACCCCGAAGATCTGCGCCCCGAACAGCGTGGCAAGGCCGAGATACATCGCCGTGCCGTTCATGTTGATCGTCGCGCCGAGGCTTATGACGAAGCTCGCCACGGAATTGGAGACGCCGAGGTTGCGCTCGGCACAGCGCAGGGTGACCGGCAGGGTGGCGTTGGAGCTGGCGGTGGAATAGCTCACCGCCATCGCATCGACGATCCCGCGGAAGAAGCCGATCAGCGGCTGGCGCGCGACCAGCTTCAGCATCCCGCCATAGATCAGCGCAATGATCAGCGCGCAGCCGAGATAGTTCAGGAACACCAGCTTGCCGAGCGCGGTCAGCGCATCGAATCCCAATGTGCCCGCCACCCAGGCCATCAGCGCGAAGACGCCGAAGGGGGTGAGTTCCATCACGATCATCGTGACCTTCTGCATCACCACGCTGCCGCTCTCGAAGATTCGCAGCACCGGCGCGCCATCCTTCTCGGCCATCAGGATGCCGATCCCGATCAGCAGCGAGAAGACGATCAGCGGCAGCACGTTGACGTCGGCCATGACCTGCACCGGGCTCTGCGGGATCATGCCGAGCACCATGTCGCGCCAGGTCGTCTCGTTGGGAGGAGGGGCCGCGCCCATATCGATCCCCGAGGTGTCGACCCCGAAGCCCGGCCCGATCACGGTGCCGAGGCCGAGGCCCAGCCACACCGAGATCTGCCCGGTCACCACGAACAGCAGCATCGCGCGCCACCCGACCGCGCCGAGCTTCCTCAGGTCGCCGATGCTGGCGACCCCGGCGACGAGGCTGAAGAAGATCAGCGGCACCACCAGCATCTTGATGAAAGCGATGAAGACATCGCCGATGATCTTTATGCTTTCCGCTTCAGGCCCCCACAATCGTCCGGCGATGATGCCGAGGATCAGGGCAGCTATCACCCGCTGCCACAGGGGAACCCGAAACCAGAACGACACAACCTTACTCCTTCAGCTCCTCGTCAAGCGCCAGCGCAGCTCGGGTGATGCGGGCATAGATGCGCGCAAGGGCGGCAAGATCGGGGATCGCAACCGCCTCGTCGCGCTTGTGCATGGTCGCATTGCACAGGCCGAACTCGATCACCGGGCAGACACTGCGAAGAAAGCGCGCATCGGAAGTCCCGCCGGTGGTGGAAAGTTCCGGCGCCACCCCGGTTTCCGCCGCGACCGCATCGCTGACCAGCCTGGAGAAGGCGCCCGGCTCGGTCAGGAAAGGCTCGCCCGAGATGACAGGCCGCGCACGGCCGCCGTGCTTTTCGGCGATGGCGTAGACCCGTTCGGACAGGCTGTGGCCGGTGTGGAGGTCGTTGAAGCGGATCGAGATGCGCGCCTCTCCACGCGCGGGGATGACGTTGTGCGCCTTGTTGAGGGCGGCGATCTCGGTGATCTCGAGGTTCGACGGCTGGAACCACCTTGTGCCGGTGTCGAGCGTCAGCGCGTCGAGTTCGGCGAGGATCGCGACCAGCCGCGGCAGCGGGTTGTCGGCGAGGTGCGGGTAGGCGACGTGGCCCTGCGTGCCCTCGACCGTGATGAAGATGTTGACCGAGCCGCGGCGGCCGATTTTGACCATGTCGCCCAGGCGGTGGACCGAGGTCGGCTCGCCGACGAGGCACAGGTCGGGCTGGATGCCCTCTGCGGCCATGTGGTCGATCAGCGCGCGGGTGCCGTGGAGCGCGGGGCCTTCCTCGTCGCCGGTGATGATGAAGCTGAGCGTGCCGGCGTCCTGCGGCACCTCGGCCACCGCGGCGACCATCGCGGCGATTGCGCCCTTCATGTCGACCGCGCCGCGCCCGTGGAGCAGCTCGCCGCGCACCTGCGGGGTGAAGGGGTCGGACGCCCAGCCATCCCCCGGCGGCACCACGTCGAGGTGCCCGGCGAAGGCGAAGTGCCGCGATCCTTCGGGGCCGGGCCGGATTGCGAAGAGGTTCTCGACCGGCGCTTCCTCCGAGCCTTCGGGCCCCTCGCCCCGGGTGAAGCGGTGGACGGCAAAGCCCAGCGGCACCAGCATCGCCTCGAGCTCGGTGAACACCGCGCCCGTTGCAGGGGTAACCGAAGGCGCGGCGATCAGGCGCTTGGCAATATCGAGCGGGTCGAGCATCATCCGAGGCCTAGCAGGAGTTGCCGCCGATGCCCAAGCTCGATCTTGCCGCGATTCCCCAGACCAATGCGACCGGATACCCCGCGCCCTTCGATGCTGCGGTGGAGGGGCGCTGGTATCGCCGCCTCGCGCCTGCCAGCGGCCTCACCCGGATGGGCGCGAGCCATGTGACGCTCTTGCCGGGCGCCTTCTCCTCGCAGCGTCACTGGCACCGTGCGGAGGACGAGCTGGTGGTGATGCTGGCGGGCGAAGCGGTGCTGATCGACGACCACGGCGAGACCCCGGTCGGTCCGGGCGACGTGCTCGCCTTCCCGGCGGGGGAGGCCAATGGACACCACCTCCACAACCGCTCGGACGCGCCTTGCGTCTTCGTCGCCATCAGCGCCGGAGACCGCCAGGCGGACAGCGGCGCGTATCACGATATCGACATGGTGTTCGACGCAGACGGCTATGCCCGCAAGGACGGCACCCGCTACGCCGCGCGCCGCACGCCCTAGCGCCGCCGCCTTCGCGGCTCGTCCGGCACCAGCGGGCCGGGCTGGAACGCCGCCTCGATCAGCCCCGCGATCCTGAGGCCCGCCTGCACCACCCGCCGCCGCGCAATCGGCACGCCGCGGACGATGTCTTCCTGGCTGAGCGCGGCCTTGGCTGGCAGGCTACCGTCGCACAGATTATCGGTGTCGAAGGCGGTGGGATAGACGAAGCTGCGCGCGATCTCCCAGCTCTCGCGGCCCCAATCGTCGGGGGTGCCGCCCGCCAGCTCGGCGCGCTCTTCCGACGTGTAGCGCCGCACCACCGGATCGGCCGGATCGCTGATCGCGCGCTCGGCGAGCGGGCCATCCCAGATCGAATGGAGGTTGAGCCCCGGCTTGATCCCGTAATCGGCCTCGCGCTCATTGCCGCCGCGATCCTCATTGTCGCCCGAATGGAGCGGCATGTGCACATCGCCCGCGAAATGCACGAGGAAGGCGAGCGCCTCGAGCCGGATCGGCGCGGGCAGGCGCTCGTCGGCGAGCACCCGCTGCGCGCGCGTGATCTGCGCGGTGACGCAATTGCCGCCGGGGCAATTGGCGCGCGGGTCGAAGGCCTTGCAGATCGGCGCGGTGCGATAGTGCCATGCGGCGGTGTAGCCCCAGCGCCACCCTTCGGCCCGCACGCAATCGGCCCAGACCGCGGCGTCCTCGAGCGTCTTCAACGCGCAGTTCGGCGTGCCGAGATCCTTCTCGCGCGCCAGCAGCCTGGCGATCTTGGCGCGCGCTTCGGGCGAGACATTGGCGAGCGCGATCGCGGCGGTCTGGCGGTGGGCATATCCGCCCCATGCCAGCGCGGGCACCGGCGCGAGCGCGAGCAGAACCGCGAAGAGACCCAGTAGACGCCGCATCACGCCACCTGCTCGAATTGTTCGATCACCCATTCCTCCTCGTCGGCCGCGCCGATCCATTCGCGCATCCAGTCATGCCCCAGCAGCGCCTCCATATAGGCCTGCGCGAAGCCGGGGACACCGATGCCGTAGGTGACGAAGCGCGTCACCACCGGGGCATAGAAGATGTCGGCCGCGCCGAAGGTGCCGAACAGGTAGGGCCCGGCGCTGCCGTGGCGCGCGCGGGCCTCGGCCCACAGAGTGAGGATGCGCACGATGTCGTGCCGGGTCTGCTCGGAGACACCCGGAAGCTCGACCCGGCGGCGCACGTTCATCGGCAGCTCGCGGCGCAGCGAGAGGTATCCCGAGTGCATTTCGGCAACCATCGCGCGCGCCATCGCGCGGGCGGCATCATCCTTGGGCCAGAACCGCTCGCGCCCGACCTTGTCGGCGCAGTATTCGAGGATCGCGAGGCTGTCCCACACCACCGCATCGCCATCCCACAGGATCGGCACCTTGCCGCTCGAGGGCTGGACCTCGTCCATCCCCTGCTTGAGGCGATCCCACTCCTCGCCCATGATCGGCACGGTGAGCTCCTCGAAGTGGAGCCCCGACTGCTTCAATGCGAGCCAGCCGCGCAGGGACCAGCTCGAGTAGTTCTTGTTGCCGATGATAAGCTTCATCTCGGTCTGCTCCACCTGCAGGACTGATCGGGGCTTGCCCTAGATATTCAGGCTGGCGCTGTCGAGGCTGAACAGTCTATTGCAAATCGACTTTCACCGGAGTTTGCGCCCATGACCCTCCCCCCCTTCCACCTCGCCTTCCCGGTCGACGATCTGGCCGCCGCGCGCCGGTTCTACGGCGAGGTGATGGGCTGCGCGGAAGGGCGTTCCTCCGAGGAGTGGGTCGATTTCGACTTCCACGGCCACCAGATCGTCGCCCACCTCGCGCCGGGCCAGGCAGGGGACCGCGCGAGCAACCATGTCGACGGCCACGGCGTGCCCGTCCCCCATTTCGGGCTGGTGCTGACGATGGCCGACTGGGAGGCGCTCGCCGAGCGGCTGCGCGCCGGGGGCTGCGACTTCGTGATCGCGCCGACGATCCGCTTCAAGGGGCAGCCGGGCGAGCAGGCGACGATGTTCCTGCGCGATCCTTCGGGCAACGCGCTCGAGTTCAAGGCCTTCGCCGACCCCGCGAGCCTATTCTCCACCTGACCCGCACCGCCGCCGACGTGCGCGCGCGCCGCGGCAAGGAACCGCTCCCCGGGCACGGGGCCGACTGACGGCGGCTTACCGCAGCCGGCGCGCCGGATCGGCTGCGCCCGCTGCCAATCGCCGTACCCGCGCCCACGCGTCGGCGCTCCGCGCGGAGCGGCCGGGAGTCGCCGCACAAAGAATTAGCTAATCACACTAACGGTTCGGATACCGGTTTGCGCCTAGGGACTTATCCGGATGGCGCGGGATCGTGATCCGGAATCGGCAAATGATGGCTAACGAAATACTAACTATTGCTCCGTAGTTCCCCTGAGCACGACCAGACATGCTCGCCTTGACGGCCCCCTCGCCTCGATCATCGCCACCGCCCTTCTGGCCGGTGCCGCCACCCCCGTGCTCGCCGCGGGCGTGACCGCCGGCACGCTGATCGAAAACACCGCCACCGCCAGTTTCGAAGAGGCGGGCACGCCGCGCAGCGTGGATTCGAACACGGTCACCGTGCGCGTCGACGAACTGCTCGATGTCACCGTGACCTCGCTCGACACCGGCCCGATCAGCGCGGCGCGCGGCGATGCGGTGCTGACCTTCGAAGTCACCAACCCGGGCAACGGCCCCGAAGCCTTCCTCCTCACCCCCGAAGCGGCGGTGGCCGGCAATGACTTCGACGTGACCATTCGCGGCCTTGCCATCGATAGCAACGGCAACGGCGTCTATGACGAGGGGGTCGACCAGATCCTCACCGGGCCGCTGACCACTCCGGTGCTGGCGCCCGATGCGCGCGTCACCGTGTTCGTGCTCGTCACCGTGCCCGACACCGCCGCCGACGGCGACACCAGCAATGTCCAGCTCACCGCGGCCGCGGCGACCGGCAACGGCGCGCCCGGCACCATCTTCGCCGGGGAAGGCGAGGGCGGCGGGGACGCGGTGGTCGGCTCGACCGGCGCGCTCGCCGATGCACGCGGCCAGCTCAACACGGCTGTCGCGAGCGTCCAGCTGGTCAAGTCGGTCACCCTGCGCGATCCCTTCGGCGGCACCAGCGCGGTGCCGGGCTCGATCGCGACCTTCACCATCGAGGCCCGCGTCAGCGGCACGGGCAGCGTCGCCAACCTCGTGGTGAGCGACGCCATCCCGGCCGGCACGACCTACGTCCCGGGCACGCTCGCGCTCGATGCCGGTGCGCTGACCGACGCGGCCGACGCCGATGCCGGCACCGCCTCGGACGCCAGCGGGATCAGCGTCACGCTCGGCAGCGTGGCGGCGGGCACCAATCGCCAGATCACCTTCGAGGTCACCGTCGACCAGTGATCCTCACAAGCACATGAACAAGAAGAATAACAATAACGTCAACACCTTACGAGTCACCGGGGAAGCAACCATGAAGTCGATCACCAAGCTGATGCTCGTCTGCGCCGCTGCGGGGTTGGTCGTGCCCGCCCTGCCGCTCGCCGCCCAAGACACGCCGCCGGCCGTCACCGTCAACGGCGACATCAAGGCGGAGAAGTCCGTCCCCGGCCCCGACGGCAAGCCTGCCGTCCAGCTGGTCGAGCCCGAGAGCTTCCTGCCCGGCGACCGGCTGCTGTTCGGTCAGAACTACACCAACAGCAGCGCCGAGGTGGTGACCAACTTCTCGATCACCAACCCGCTGCCCGAGGCCGTGCGCCTCGCGCCCGACGCCGATCCGGCGCTCGAGGTGTCGGTCGACGGCGGCAAGACCTGGGGCAGGCTCGCCGCGCTCAGCATCACCGCGGCCGACGGCACCAGCCGTCCCGCCACCCATGCCGACGTGACCCACGTGCGCTGGGTGCTCGCCACCATCGCCCCCGGCGCGTCAGGGCGGGTCTCCTTTCCCGTGATCATCCGCTGACCGGCGGGAGATAGCCGCCAAGCCCCGCGGGCGGCAACTTTGACGCGGGGCAGACACTCGGGACCATAATCATGAAGACCACCAAGCAGCTGCTGGGTGCGGTGAGCGCTGTAGCACTCGTCGCCATGTCCAGCACCCCTGCTCTGGCCGCAGGGACCAGAGCCGGGACGACCATCACCAACACCGTCACCGTTAACTACAACGTCAGCGGCAACGCGCAGAACGCGGTGCAGGCGACCGACAGCTTCACCGTCGACCAGCGCGTCAACGTGACTGTCACCGCCATCACCACGCCGGTGACGGTTTCGCCGAACCAGACCGACCGCGTGCTGGCCTTCGACGTGACCAACCTCGGCAACGCGACGGCCGACCTTGCACTGACCACGGAACTGCGTGGCGGCACGGCGGCGAACATCAGCAACATCCGCATCTACCGCGATCTCAACGGCGACCGGGTGCTGGACGCTGCGGAAATCACCGCGGGTGAGATCACCTACCTCGACGAAGTCGCCGAAGACGCGACCGTGGCGGTGCTGGTCGTGTCCGACATCGGCATCAACGCGGTGAACGGCGACACCTTCGACGTTGCGCTCACCGCGGCGGCGCACACCTCGGGCACTGCCGGCTCGCTCGGCACCCGTATCACTGCGACTGCGGGCGCGAACACCGTCAACGCGGTCGACACCGTGCTGTTCGACGGCCAGGGCGTGTCGGACGGCCTCAATGACGGCGCGTTCTCGGCCCAGGGCCGCTACAGCGTGTCGGGCGCGGTGCTGACCGTTGCCAAGGCCAGCCGTGTGGTGTCGGATCCGGTCAACGGGGCGACCAACCCCAAGGCGATCCCGGGTGCGACGATCGAGTATTGCATCACCGTGGCGAACGCCGCGGGCGCTGCAACCGCGACCGGGGTCAACCTGCTCGACGATCTCCCGGCGGACGTGGCCTATGCCTCGGGCTTCGGGATCTTCGTCGACGGCGACGCGAGCTGCGCCAACGGCACGCCGGGCGGCACCTTCGCTGCCGGAGCGGGCGTCAGCGGGCGCGACCGCATCACCGGGACGCTCAGCGACGTGGCGGCGGGGCAGACCCGTTCGCTCTACTTCCAGGTCACGATCCGCTAAGCTGATCGGGACTTAGGTCTTGCGTGGTTCCCCCTCTCTGCGGCGATTGGCAGCGGTACTGTGCGCAGTACTGCTGCCTTTCGGCCATCCGCAGGAGGGGGTTCACGCGCAACCGGCGAGCGCGGTGCGCACCGTCACCAACATCGCCGAGGCCAGCTGGGAGATGCAGGGCGCTCCCCGGCAGACCACCAGCAACGCGGTCACCTTCGACGTCACCACCCAGCCCCCCGCACCGCCCGCGATCCGCGTGTTCCGGCGCGTGCCGGGCGACGGCGGCGCCGAACTCGTCTACCGCGCGCCGCAGTGCAGCGCGGGCGGCATCTCCACCGCCGCGCTGCGCGCGACCGCGACCGCCAGCGTGACCCCGGGCGGCAACGCCGTCGCCTCCATCCCCACCTCCGTCGCCAGGGTCCAGCAGACCGACGAGCTGCGCGGGGGCGAGCCGCTGTTCTTCGAGATCACCGCCGCATCGGCCAATCGCGATCCCGCACAGATCGACACCCTGACCGTGGTGCTCACCACCCCCGAGGGCGACCGCGAGACCATGACGGTCTACGAGACCGCCCCCGACAGCGGCATCTTTGCCGGGGTGATCGGCACCGAGCGCATCCCCCCGCCGCTGGCGCAGGAGGACTGCCGCCTCAGCGTCGGCGCGGATTCGCGCATCACCATCGCCGCGATGCGCCCCGACAGCGATGCCGTGCTCGTCACGGCCGACGTCACGGTGCTGGTGGATCCCTTCGGCGTGGTGTTCGACAGCGAGACCGGCGCGCCCGTCTCCGGCGCGCGGGTCAGCCTCGTCAATGCCGACACCGGCGCGCCCGCGACCGTCTTCGCCGAGGACGGCGTCACCCCCTGGCCGTCGAGCGTCATCAGCGGCCAGCCGATCACCGACGGCAGCGGCCGCGTGGTGCAGATGGGGCCGGGGGAGTTCTGGTTCCCGCTCACCGCGCAAGGCCGGTTCCGGCTGCTGGTCGAGCCGCCCGAACCCTTCACCGCGCCCTCCATCGCCCCGCGCGACGTGCTCGCGCGCCTCACCCGGCCCGATGGGCGGCCTTACGTGATCCGCGAGGGCTCGTTCGGCGACATCTTCGTGCTCGACACCCCCGTGCCCTTCGAGGTCGACATTCCGGTCGACGGGCCCGCCGCCGATCTCGGCCTCGTCAAGACCGCCTCGCGCACCCGCGCCGAGCCGGGCGACGTGGTGTTCTACACGCTCACCGTGGGCAACACCGACCCGGCGCGCATCCGCCGCACGGTGACGATCACCGACACCCCCTCGCGCTGGCTGCGGCTGCGCCCCGACAGCCTGCGCATCAACGGCGCCCGCGCGCCGGACGCGCTCACCACCTCGCCCGATGGCCGCGTGCTGACGATCGCGCTCGGCGACATCGCGCCCGCCACCTCGGTCAAGGTCACCTACGCCATGTCGGTGCGCCCCGATGCGCCTCCGGGCCGGGTGGTCAACCTCGCGCTCGCCCGCGACGCGCTGGGCCGCGAGGTGCGCGCCGACGCCGTGATCGACATCGACCGCGATACGATTGCCGACCGCATGACCATCATCGGCCGCATCACCGACGGCCCGTGCACCCTGCCCGAGGCCGAACGCCGCGGAATCCCGGGCGTGCGAGTGATGCTCGAGGACGGCAGCTTCGCGGTCACCGATGCCGACGGGCGCTACCACTTCGAAGGCGTCGTCCCCGGCACCCACGTGGTGCAGGTCGCGCCCATGACCCTGCCCGAGGGCGGCCAGTTCGTCGATTGCACCCGGAACACCCGCAGCGCGGGCAGCGCGATCTCGCGCTTCGCGATCGGTCAGGGCGGAAGCCTGGTGGTCGCCGATTTCCACGCCGTGCTGCCCGAGGCCGCGCGCGCCAAGCTCGCCCCGCTCCCGGCCCCCGCCGTCGACGCCGACGCCCCCGTTGCCGAAGCCGCCAAGGATGCGCCGAAGGATGCGCCGAAGGATTCTGGCCCCACCGTCACCGATTATCTCGCGTTGGGCGATGGCGAGGACGGCTTCCTCGCCCCCGCCCCCGACGCCAACCCGCGCGCGCCGGCGATCAAGGTCGCGGTGCGGCATCGCCTCGGCCAGAGCGTCCAGCTGTTCGTCGACGGCAAGCCGGTCAGCCCGCTCGCCTTCGAGGGGACACAGAACCCCGAGGTCGGCCTGTGGGCGGTCAGCCAGTGGCGCGGCGTGCCGCTGCTGACCGACAAGACCGTGCTCGAGGCGCGCATCCTCAACTCCTTCGGCGAGGTCTCCAAGACCTTCACCCGCGAGGTGTTCTTCACCCGCGCGCCCGCCAGGATCGAGTTCCTGCGCGAACAGTCGAACCTCATCGCCGATGGTCGCACCCGTCCGGTGATCGCGATCCGCGTGCTCGATCGCAACAACCGGCCCTTGCGCGAAGGCATCTCGGGCAGCTTCACCCTCAACGCCCCCTACCAGAGCGCCGAGCAGATCGACCGCCAGCAGCTCAATCAGCTGACCGGCACCGCGCCGGTCAATGCGCGCTGGGTGGTGGACGGCAACGAGGGGATCGCGAAGATCGAGCTTGCCCCCACCATGGTCAGCGGTTCGCTGCGCCTCGGCTTCACCTTCGACGATGGCGAGATCACCCGCCGTCAGGAACTGGAAGCGTGGATCGAGCCGGGCGAGGTCGAATGGACCGTGATCGGCCTTGTCGAAGGGACTGTCGGCGCGCGGTCGGTGGCCGACAACATGGAACGCGCCGGCCGCTTCGACAGTGACCTTGGCGATGACGCGCGCATCGCGCTCTATGCCAAGGGCCGGGTGTTGGGCAAATACCTGCTCACCATCGCCTATGACAGCGCCAAGCAGCGCGACGACCAGCGCGTGCTCGGCGCGATCGATCCGCAGGCCTATTACACCGTGTTCGGCGATGCCTCGGCGCGCCAGTTCGACGCCGCGAGCCGCGAGAAGCTCTATGTCCGCATCGAGACCTCCGCCTTCTACGCGCTTTACGGCGACTTCCAGACCGCCTTCAACCAGACGCGCCTTGCCGCCTACAACCGCACCGCGACCGGGGTGACCGGCGAGGCGCGCGTCGGCGGGCTCAAGGCGCAAGGGTTCGCCGCGCAGATCGCCAGCCGCTTCCAGCGTCAGGAAACGCAGGGCCAGGGCATCTCCGGCCCCTACGCCCTGGAAAATCGCCGCATCCTCGCCAATTCGGAGCGCGTGACGATCGAGGTGCGCGACCGCTTCCGGCCGGAGCAGATCGTCTCGAGCCGCACGCTCACCCGCTTCACCGACTACGACATCGACCTGCTGGCGGGCACGATCCGCTTTGCCTTCCCGGTGCTGAGCCGCGACGAGAACCTCAACCCGCAGTTCATCGTCATCGAATACGAGACCGATGCCCGCGGCGAGGCCGAATGGAACGCGGGCGCGCGCGCCGACTGGACGAGCGAGGACGGCAAGATCCGCATCGGCGCGAGCGCGATCAGCGACGCCGGGCTCGAGGGCGCGGGCGGCACGGCGCAGCGCACCGATCTCGCCGCGGTCGACCTCCTCGCCAAGCTCGGCGACAGCACCGAAGTGCGCGCCGAGATCGGCCTGAGCCGCCGCGAGGGCGAGACGGCGCAGGGCTGACTGGCCGAAGTCCAGCACCAGACCGGCGATATCGACCTCATCGCCTATGCCCGCCAGATCGACGCCGATTACGGCATCGGCCAGCAGAACGCGGTCGAGCGCGGGCGGCGCAAGTTCGGGGTCGATGGCCGCGTGCTGATCACCGAGGAGCTGACTTTCACCGGCAGCCTGTGGCAGGACGACAGCCTGACCGACGCCGCGCGCCGCCGCGCCGCGCAGGGCCAGATCGCGCTGACCCGCCAGAACACCAACCTGCGGCTCGGGGTCGTCCACTTCACCGACCGCCTCGCCGATGGCAGCAGCGCCGCCTCGACCGTGCTCGAAGCGGGCGCGACCCAGCGGCTGCTCGGCAACAAGCTCGAACTCTCCGCCGGGACGGCCGTGGCGCTCGGCAAGGCCGAGAGCACCGACCTCCCCGCCCGCCACCGCCTCGGTGCGCGCTATGCGATCACGCAGGACGTACGGCTGGTGGGCACCTACGAGATCGCCGACGGCGAGCGCCTCAACGCGCGCCAGCTGCGCGGCGGAATCGAGGTCGCGCCGTGGCAGGGCGGGCAGATCACCACCACGCTGGGCGAGGAAACCATCGGCGAGAACGGCACCCGCTCCTTCGCCGCCTTCGGCCTGTCGCAGACGCTGCAACTGAGCCCGGCGCTGACCGTGGATGCCACGATCGACGGCAACCGCACCATCGGCGGCGCGCCCGCGCCCGCCAGCCTCGTCAACCCGAACCAGCCCGCGGCGAGCGGCGGCCAGCTCACCGGCGGGCTGCTGTTCGAGGACTTCACCGCCGTCACCATGGGCGCGGCCTGGCGCAAGGACCGCTGGAGCGTGACCGCACGCGGCGAATGGCGCGACGGCGAGACCACCGACCGCAAGGGCGTGCTGCTCGGCGCGATCCGCCAGCTCGGCGAGGGCAGCCTGGTCGGCTCGGGCGCGACGTGGACGCGCTCGGAGACCACCGGCGGCGCGGTCGCCGAGATCATCGATGCCAGCATCGCCTTCGCCCACCGTCCCTCGGACTCGCCGCTCGCCATGCTCGGCCGGGTCGAATATCGCAGCGACGAGGTGACCGGCGCGGTCGCCGGCGGCACCGCGTTGGGCGGCACCGCGCTCACCGTCGATGGCAACGCGGTCGCGCGCCGGCTGGTCGGCAGCCTCTCGGCCAATTTCAGCCCGCGCTCGGCAGACGACGCGGGCGCGCAGGTGCGCCGCCACGAGATCGCGCTGTTCCTCGGCGCGCGCCACAATCTCGATGCCTTCGAGGGCACCGAGTTCCAGGGCACCGCGCTGCTGGTCGGGAGCGATGCCCGCATCGGCATCGGCGGACGCATCGAGCTCGGCGCGAGCGTCACCGCGCGCGGCAATCTCGACGACAACACCATCAACTACGCCTACGGCCCGACCTTCGGCTTCGTGCCCACCGACGGCATGCTGCTGACCCTGGGATACAACATCGAAGGCTTCCGCGACGGCGACTTCGGTCCGGCGCGCAGCACCGACAAGGGCGCCTTTGCCGCGCTGCGCATGAAGTTCGACGCCGGCAACCTCGGCTTCCTCGGGCTGGGGCGCTGACCATGGCGGGCGCGGGTCTAGGGCGGTTTGCTAACCGGCCGTTTACCATGATTTCCTATGCTGGCGGAATGTTGGGAAGGTTGATGCCTGTCCGCCGGATGCTCGCGCTGCTGGTGTTGCTGTGTGCCCTTGCATGGAGCCCCGCCGCGCGCGCGCAGGATTGTGCGCAGGCCGCCACCCAGGGCACCGCGCCCGCCAGCTGGCAGACCTATTGCTGGCTCAACATGGCCAATTACGACGACGCCGCCGCGCGCTCGGCCTCGGGCCAGAACATGGCCTTCACCCTGCCCGACGGCTCGGTGCTGCGCTTCAACGCCCGCGTCACCGGCACCAACCCGGCCTATAACGACGTGCCCGCGCCCTCGTGGAGCGGCGCGGCGGTGGGCAACAGCGCCTTCATCGGCATCCCCGGCCGCCCGGTGCTCTACTCCGCGCAGGCCGGCACCAGCACGATCGCGATCACGGGCATCACCGTCACCCCTCCCGCAGGCGGGGGCGTGACGGTCTATTCCTTCGTCGTCGCCGACGGGGAATCGAGCAACGACAACGAATACATCCGCATGACCAGCAATGGCGGATCATGGCAGCTGCTCGATTCGGTGCCGCCGATCTCGGGATCGACCATGCCGCCGATCAGCGGGGTCGGCTCGGGCACGGTCAACATCACCGGTGCGCCCGGCACCGTCGGGGCCTACATCCTCGGCAGCAACAGCCCCACCAGCGTCACGGTCGAGACCCGCGCCGGCGGGCTGCAAGGGGTGATGTTCGCGATCCGCTTCGCGACCATCCGGCTCCAGACCCAGATCCTCGGCACAAGGGTCAACAGCGCCGACCAGTTCAGCTTCCAGATCGCTTCGACCGCGACCTCGGCGACGATCAGCAGCGGTACGACGAGCGGCACCGGCACCGGCCCCTTCACCACCACCCCGCTGAGCATGGCGGCGGGCATCCCGGTCACCCTGCGGCTGGCCATGGCCGCGGGCAGCGCCAGCGCGCTCTCGGCCTATGCCGCCAACCTCAGCTGCGTGAACACCGCGGGCACCACCCGCGCGGCCCTGCCCAATGCCCTTTCGACCACGAACACCAGCATCGGCCAGCTCGAATTCGGCGAGTTCCTGGTCTGCACCTTCCAGGTCGGCGCCCAGCCGCGGCTGCGCGTGCGCAAGCTGCTCGGCGGCGGCGGGCGGCGCTTCACCGGCGACCAGTTCACCGTGCGGATCATGGATGGGGGCGCGGTGTTCGCCTCTTCGACCACCACCGGCAACGGCGGGACGATCAGCGGCGGCACCGGCGACACGACGCTGCGGCAGGTCGTGAACGGCACCACCTACACGGTCGACGAGGTCGCAGCGGGCACCGCCGTCCTCGGCAACTACACCGCGACCATGGCCTGCACCAACGCCACCAGCGGATCGACCACCGTGCTGCCCACGGCCGTGGGCGGGGCGATCACGCTGCGGCCCGGGGATTCGATCACCTGCACCATCACCAACACCCGCCGCTCGATCGCCTTGCTCGAGATCAGCAAGACCAGCAGCGTCATCTCCGATCCGGTCAACGGCACCAACAACCCCAAGGCGATCCCCGGCGCGGTGGTCGAATATGCGATCACCGTGCGCAACGTGGGCGCGGGCACGGTGGATGCGAGCTCGATCGTGCTCCTCGACGTGATGCCGCCCGAAATGGCCTTCGCGGTCGGCACCCCGGTGACCTTCACCAACGGCACGCCGACGAGCGGGCTCAACACCTTCAACGCGAACACGATGGTGACCTACTCGCAGGCGAGCGGCGGCGCGGCGCCCTATACCTACACGCCGACCGGCAGCTTCGATGCCAACGTCCGCGGCATCCGCATCGCCCCCACAGGCACGATGGCCGCGGCGACAAGCGCGACCAACCGGCCAAGCTTCACGATCCGGTTCAGGGCGCAGGTGCGCTAGGCGCGGGGCAGGCGCGGTGACGGGGTCTTAACCCCGCCTCCTTTAGGGTTGCGTGATGCGCAAGCCCTTGATCCTCCTCGCTGGTGCCCTTGCCGCCACCGCGAGCCCGCCCGCCGCAGCCAATGTCCTCGCCGGCCCTGCCGAAGTGATCGACGGCGACACCATCGACATGACCGGCACCCGCATCCGCCTCGTCGGCATCGACGCGCCCGAAAGCGCGCAGCAATGCCGCCGCGATGGCGCGACGTGGGATTGCGGCAGGGATGCGGCGGCAGCGCTGCACGAAATCCTGTCCGGCGGGCCACTGGAATGCATCGCGCAAGGCACCGACCGCTACGGCCGCACGCTCGCGACCTGCCGCAATGCGCTGTTCGATCTCGGCCACGAGATGGTGCGCCGGGGCCTCGCGGTTCCGTTCGGCGATGCGCCGTCCGAATATGCCGAGGCGCGCGATCTGGCGCAGCAGTTGCGGTTCGGGATGTGGGCGGGCGAGTTCGAGGAACCGGCCGCCTGGCGCGCCGCCAACCCGCAGGCCGCACCGCGCCCGGCGCGCGTCGCGGCGGCTGAGCGCCCTGCTCGCGCGGCCTCGCAGCGCCCGGCGAGCGAAGTCCGCTACACCAATGCGCTGGGCTGCGCGATCAAGGGCAACCACAGCCGTCGCGGCGAGTTCATCTATCACTTGCCCGGCCAGCGCTATTACGATGTGACGCGCCCCGAGGCATTGTTCTGCACTGAAAGCGAGGCGGTGGCGGCTGGGTTCAGGCGGTCGAGGGAGTAGCCCCCTAACCCATCCACCCCTCACCCAGCGCGTCGGCCACCACGGCGGCGCGCAGGCGCTCGATGCCCATGCCCTTCTCGGAACTGGTGAGGTGGATTTCGGGGTGAGCGGCGACGTGCTGCTTGGCCTCGGCGGCGGTTTTCTCGGCGACTGCGGCGAGTTCGCTCGCCTTGATCTTGTCGGTCTTGGTGAGGACGATGCGGTAGGAGGCGGCAGCCTTGTCGAGCATCGTCATCATCTCGCGGTCGACCGCCTTCAGGCCATGGCGGCTGTCGACCAGCACCAGCGTGCGGGCCAGCACCTGCCGCCCGCGCAGGTAGGAATTGACCAGCGCCTTCCACTTCTCGACCACCTTGACCGGCGCCTTGGCAAAGCCGTAGCCGGGCATGTCGACCAGCCGGAACAGCGGCAGCGCGCCCTCTTCCTCGGGGCGGCCGACGTCGAAGAAGTTCAATTCCTGCGTGCGCCCCGGCGTCACCGAAGCCCGCGCGATCGCCTTGCGCCCCGTCAGCGCGTTCAGCAGCGAGGACTTGCCCACGTTCGAGCGGCCGCAGAAGGCGATCTCGGGCACCACCGGCTCGGGCAGGAATTGCAGCTGCGGGGCCGAGCGCAGGAAATCGACCGGCCCGGAAAAGAGCCGCGATGCCGCTTCCTCGCGCAGCCCCTGGAGTTCGGGATCGTCCACGCCGGTGCCCTAACCCTTCGCCGCTTTCGCCTTCTCCGCCGCCGCATTCGCTGCCTTCAGCTGCGGGTGCTTCGAATAGAGATAGCTCTGCTGGGCGACAGTGAGGATGTTCGAGGTCACCCAGTAAAGCAGCAGCCCGGCCGCGAAGGGCGCCATCACGAACATCATGATCCACGGCATAATCGCGAACATCTGCTGCTGCACCGGGTCCATCGCCGCCGGATTGAGCTTGAAGGTCAGCCACATGGTGATGCCGAGCAGCACCGCGAGCGGGCCGATGGCAAGGAAGCTCGCCTCGGGGATCGCGAAGGGCAGCAGCCCGAACAGGTTGAGGATGTGCGCCGGATCGGGCGCGGAAAGGTCGCGGATCCAGAGGAAGAAGGGCTCGTGCCGCATCTCGATCGCGAGCACCAGCACCTTGTAGAGCGCGAAGAACACCGGGATCTGGATCAGCATCGGCAGACAGCCGGACAAGGGGTTCACCTTTTCGTCCTTGTAGAGCTTCATGATCTCCTGCTGCTGGCGCTGCTTGTCGTCCTTGAAGCGCTCCTGGATCTCCTTCATCTTGGGCTGCACCGCCTTCATCGCCGCCATCGAGGCAAAGCCCTTCTGCGCGATCGGGAACATCAGCCCGCGGATGATGACGGTGAGCAGGATGATCGCGAGACCGAAATTGCCGACCACGCCATTGAGCGTGCGCAGCAGCCACAGGATCGGCTTTTCGACGATGGCGAACCAGCCCCAGCTGATCGCGAGGCCGAAATTGGTGATCCCGCCGTCTTCATAGACGTCGAGGATCTGGCTGTCCTTGGCCCCGGCAAACAGCCGCGTCTGCTGCTTCAGGCTGCCGCCGGCAGGCACGGTGGTCGGGCTGTAGATCAGGTCGGTGCGGAACAGATTGCCGCCGAGGCTGCGGAAGCCCGCATCATCGACCTTGACGTTGCCCTTCCCGTCACCGGGAACGAGCGCAGAGAGCCAGTACTGGTCGGTGAAGCCCAGCCAGTCGGGCGCGCCTTCGGGCTTGTCGGACGGAATCTCGCTGATCTCGCCGCGGGCGAACTGCGCGCGCTTGGGCGCGAAAATTTCTTCGAGCTCGGCATAGGAATGGGGGTCGTAGAGCGTTCCGTCGAACACGCCCACCGCGCCCGAGTGCGAGGCATACTGGTCGATCGTCGCGTTGGTGCTGGTGCGCTTGATCAGCGCGAAGGGCTGGATCACGGCCGGCACGGCGCTGGCATTGCTGACCGACTGGCTGGCGGTGATCATGTAATTGGCATCGACCGCGAAGGTGATGCGATAGGTGATCCCGTCCGCCCCGATGTGGGTGAGGGTCACCGGCGTTGTCGGGGTCAGCCGGGTGCCGTCGGCTTGCCACACGAGGTTCGGTGCCTGGCGGTTGCCGTTCACGACAAAGCCGAACTGGGCGAAATACTGCGACCTGGTGCCCTCGGGCGCGAAGAGGCGGACGGGGCCCGAATCCTTGTCCACCGTCTCGCGGTAGTCCTTCAGCTCGATATCGTCGATCCGCGCACCGACGAGGTTGATCGAGCCTTCGAGGCGCGGGGTGTCGATCACGACGCGGTTGCCGCCCGTCAGCGCGGTCTTGAGGTCGACCTTGCGCGCGGCCGTCTCGGTGCCGAGCCCGCCTGCGCCCTTGGCCGTGCCCGCGTCCCTGGCGGCGGCGGTCGCGGCCTTGGGGCTGGTCTGGGCGGACATCGAGGCTTCGGGGTAGAAATAGCGCAGGCCGATATCCCAGCCCAGGATCAACAGGCCCGAAAGCACCACGGCGAGCAGAAGATTGCGATTGTCCAAGTGTAAGCCCCGCATGAAAGCGATGAGTAGGTGTATTATGGGGGTAAGGCGGTGCCGTTACCAGACCCCCGGGGTTTTCGACCCTCGGTTAAGCGGCCTAGGGCACGGGGTCGTGCCCGTGACCGCCCCAGGGGTGGCAGCGCATTAGCCGCTTGAAGGCCATCCATCCACCCTTGAGTGCGCCGTATTTGCCGAGCGCCTCGATCGCGTATTGGCTGCACGAGGGATAGTAGCGGCAGGTCGGCGGCATCAGCCGCGAAGGGCCGAGTTGCCAGCCGCGCGCGATGAGGATGAGGAGCTGCTTCACCGCTTGCTCCCTCGCCGAGGCCGCCGCCCGCCTGCGGGATCGCCGCGTCCTTGTGCCGCGCGCGTGAGGACTTGGGTCAGTTCATCGGCCATGGTGTGAAAGTCCCGCTCGATCCCGCCCGCGCGGCCGATCAGCACATGATCGTGATCGGGCAGGCCCTGCGTGGGCAGAGCAGCCCGCAGCAATTCGCGGAACCGCCGCTTCATGCGGTTGCGCACGACCGCGTTGCCGATCTTCTTGGTGACGGTAATTCCGTAGCGAATGCCCTGCCCTGCGTTGGGACGGGTCAGCAGCACGAACCCCGCCCGCGCATTGCGGGTGCCCGAATTGGCCGCCAGGAAATCGGCGCGCTTGGTGAGGACGGAGATCATGCAAGGTCCGATAACGCAAACGGGCTCCCGAAGGGAGCCCGCAAGCGCGAACGCGCGCCCGCAGCGACGCGATCTTCAGATCGCGTGAGCGAGGATTTCGCAGCCCGGACGGGCTGCGGAACACAAATTACGCGCAGAGCTTCTTGCGGCCGCGCGCGCGGCGGGCACGCAGGACCTTCTGGCCGCCCGGGGTGGCCTTGCGGGCGAAGAAGCCGTGACGACGGGCGCGCACGAGATTGCTGGGCTGGAAGGTACGCTTCATATCATCCTCGAAAAGCTGACCGGCATGAAAAGCCGGGGCCCGCGGCAAGCGCGAGCCGTAAACAGACGCGGGCCGTTATGGGAAAGCGGCGAATGAGTCAAGCAGTCCCGCGCCCTGAAGTCCGTAGGCAAGCCGGGGCGCAGCCGCGGGGGCCGGGAGGGCGAAGCGCGGCAGCTGCACCGGCGCGCGCAGCGCGTCCTTGAGCGTCGCGCCCGCGCGGGCCAGCGCGAGGCGGACGGTGGTCGCGGCATCATCGTCGATGCTGCGCGCGGCGGGCGCGATCCAGCGCGCCATCTCGGCCCCCTCGAGCCATAGCGCGCCCGTGTGCGGCACCGAATTGGTCATGGCGTAGAAATCGCGCGCCTGCGCCTCGCTCATGCCCATCTCGGCGTAATAGTCGAGATAGAGGCGGTTTTCGGGGGCGTCGGGGGCGAAGTCGGCGGGCTCGCGCCCGCGCTGGTCGCGCCACGAATGCACCGCGAACAGCGCGCCCGGATCGAGCGTGCGGCGGGTGCCCGCTAGAAACAGCTCGACCGCGCCCGAGCGCGCCGAGCCGCCCGCCGGGACATGCGTGGCGAGCCCGGCGGCGCGGATCGCGCGGCCGAGGCGCAGGTTGGCGAGATCATGCGTGGTGCCCGGCGCGTCGACGAATTCGATCACCTCGAGCCCCGGGAAGGCGGCGAGCATCGCGGCGAAGGCCTGCGGCGAGCGGGCATCGGTGGGCGCGACAAGCGCGGCGCGCTTGTCGTCGATCACGCGGAAGGGCCCGAATGTGGCGAGCCCCGCGCGTCCGGCAGCAAGACGCGGGCCCGGCGCGATGAAGCGGACGGGCTGGGGTTCCTCGATGATGGTCTCGGTGATGGTGACAGCCCCGGCGCGGGTCACCGTGGCAGGCTTGGGCTCCCACGCGGCGGCGGTGACGGAGGCGGGGCTGTCCTCGACCCGTACCCATTGCCCGGTCGCCGGGTCCCATTCCTCGACCCAGCTGACGTGGCTGACCACGCGCGCGCCCGGCTGCGCCAAGAGGCCGCTGCTCGGTAGCAGCAGCGCCAAGGCGGCCAGAAGCAGGGCGAGGACGCGGTTCATCGCCGCGAATGTCGCCCGCGGGCCCTTCCGAAATCCCCAAGATTTATGCTTTAAAAGTGCCTTCGCAGCCGTGCGGAAGGGCAGGTGCAGGGGCGCTTAACCTTGCCCGGCGCGCGCGCCTATTCGCTCGACAAGTCCCTCGGATAGCTGCACAAACACGCGGGGTCTGACGACAATGCGGGGGGCTGCCAGATGGTCGCGCTGGTGAGGACGGTTGCCTATCTCGGGCTGGAGGCGCGCGAGGTCGAGGTGCAGTGCCACATCGGCCCCGGCCTGCCGCGCTTCAACGTCGTCGGCCTGCCCGACAAGGCGGTGAGCGAGAGCCGCGAGCGGGTCTATGCCGCGCTCGCCGCGATCGGCCTGGCGCTGCCGCCCAAGCGGATCACCGTCAATCTCTCGCCCGCGGACCTGCCCAAGGACGGATCGCATTTCGACCTTCCCATCGCGCTCGCGCTGCTCGCGACGATGGGCGCGACCGATGCCGAACAGCTCGGCGACTGGATCGCGGTGGGCGAGCTGGCGCTGGATGGCCGGGTGGTCGCGAGCCCCGGCGTGCTGATCGCCGCGCTCCATGCAAGCACGGTGGGCAGCGGCCTCATCTGCCCGCAGGAGCAGGGCCCCGAGGCGCGCTGGGCGAGCGGGGTGCCGGTGCTCGCCCCGCGCGATCTGACCAGCCTCTTGGGGCACCTCAAGGGCAGCCTCGTTCTCCCCGAGCCCGCGCGCGGGGCGGTGGCGGATGCACCGGGAGGCAATGACCTCAGGCAGGTGAAGGGGCAGGAGACCGCCAAGCGCGCTCTGGAGATCGCCGCCGCCGGGGGCCACAACCTGATGATGGTCGGCCCGCCGGGATCGGGCAAGAGCCTGCTCGCTTCGTGCCTCCCCGCCATTCTCCCCCCGCTGACGCCGGCGGAGGCGCTCGAGGTGTCGATGGTGCAATCAGTGGCGGGGATGCTGGAATCGGGCCGCATCAGCCGCGCCCGCCCGTTCCGCGCGCCGCACCATTCGGCGAGCATGGCCGCGCTCACCGGCGGCGGGCTGAAGGTGCGCCCGGGCGAGGTCAGCCTCGCGCATCTTGGCGTGCTGTTCCTCGACGAGCTGCCCGAATTCCAGCGCCCGGTGCTCGATTCGCTGCGCCAGCCGCTGGAGACAGGCCAGGTCGATGTCGCCCGCGCCAATGCCCACGTGACCTTCCCCGCGCGGGTCCAGCTGGTGGCGGCGATGAACCCGTGCCGCTGCGGATACGCGGGCGATCCGGCGAGGAACTGCAACAAGTATCCGCGCTGCGTGGGCGATTACCAGAGCCGCCTGTCCGGCCCCCTGCTCGATCGCATCGACCTCCACGTCCATGTCGGCGCGGTGAGCGCGCTCGACATGACCTTGCCGCCGCCCGCCGAGGGCAGCGAGGCAGTCGCCGCCCGGGTCGCCGCCGCGCGCCAGCGGGCCGTCGCACGCGGGGTCAGGTCGAACGCCGAGCTCGAGGGCGAGCAGCTCGAAGCCCATGCCACCCCTGACGAGGCGGGCCGCAAGCTGTTGCTGCAAGCCGCCGAGAAGCTGCGCCTCTCCGCGCGCGGTTACACAAGGATGCTGAGGGTCGCGCGCACCATCGCCGACCTCGCGGGGAGCGAAACCGTGGGCCGCGTCCACATCGCCGAGGCGCTATCCTACCGGCTGATGACAGGTTAAGAGGCGCTTCTCAGGGCCGCCCCCTCCCGGCCCCGGCAAAGGCGCAGCGGCGATTTACGAAGACCCTTCAGCTCTGGTGATCGAGGAGCCGCGCGGGCTTGCCCGGTGGCTGGTGGCCCTGCGCGACCTATCGCGGCGGCGCAAGCTCCAGAGCCTCGCCATCGCGCTCGCCATCGAGGGTCTGATCGTGCTGCTGCTGCTCACCTTGGGCGCGAACATCGTCGGCGAGGAGGACGCCAAGGAGGCGATCACCACCTTCAAGGCGCAGGAATTTGCCGCGCCCGAGCCCGCTGCGGAGCCCGAGGCCGAAAGCCCGCCAGCCACCGATGCGCCCGACACGCCGCAGACCGAACAGCCGGTGCCGATGTCGCCGATCCAGCCCTCGCCGCTGGTGCTGCGCCCCCAGCCCGCGCCGCCTCCTCCGCCGCCCGCGCCAAGCC